>CAZPRG010000092.1:0-9695 GCA_964588675.1 uncultured Ignavibacteria bacterium | reverse complement strand
CAGAAAGCACTCTGCCTTCAGAGATACCATCACCATCAGGAAGGAGTTCTCCTCGACTAGTCGGCACGTCCTGGGAGAGGAGAATCAGATCAAACAGATATTCTTGAACCTGCTGGTGAACGCCATGGACGCCATGGAGAGCAGGTGGGGAGAGATACTGATTACGGATAAAGGCCTGAGACAGTTGGATAGGAATGCCGTCCAGGAGGATCAGCAAGACGAATCGGAATGGATTCCCGTTGCCGTCGTAGACGATGGAAAGGGGATGACCGAGGAACAGAAGCAGAAGGTATTCTCACCTTTCTTCTCTACCAAGAAGAACGGAACCGGACTGGGTCTGGCCATAGTCCACAGACTGGTGAACAACCTGGGGGGGAAGATAGAATTCCGCAGCCAGGAAGGGAGAGGTTCGGCCTTCGTGGTCTGCCTGCGAAAGTACGTCAAGGCCAAGGCGAAGCTGCCGGATGCCCTTCCCAGTGTGGATCTGGTCAACCTGGACACATGTCCCTCAGAGCTCCAACAAAGGTGACGCCTCTCCTAGAGGCTTTGAAGATTCCATCCCAGCAACCCTGCGGTACGCGCACTCCCAAGACAGTAATCACAAGGCATGCGGCCACAAAAGGTCCTTACGCTTGTTCTCCTGTGAAGCCCGTTGGCGTCCGGTGAACGAATGCAGTGCCTTCTCGCCGCGAAAAAAGAGGATCGAGCTGAAGCTCAACCCTCGTGATGTGTCTTTCTCTCCCAATGGAGTTGCTCAATCTTGTTCGCTCATGCGGATTGCATTGTACAGTCGGATTCGGTTTTCCGCACGGTGGAAGGCCGCCAAGGCGCGAGGAATGTCGATTTCCCTGGCCTTCGATCTAAGCCTATTCTGGGCTCGCTCCAAAGCCTCTCTGGCTCTTTCATAGTTAATCTGGTCGATGGATTCTATGGAGTGTGCCAGGATGGTCACCTGATTCTTGAATACCTCCATGAATCCGCCACCGATGGCGAAGACGGTCTCCTGGTTCTTCTGGTCTTTTACTGTTAGTTTCCCAGGCACAAGGGCCGTGATCAGAGGCGCGTGGTCGGTCAAGACCCCCAGATATCCTTCGGAGCCGGGGGCTACGAGGGAAACCGCCTCTCCTTCATAGAAGACCTCTTCGGGGGTCACTATGTTCAGACTATACATGCTCGGTGTTCGACTTCCCGGCGAGGGATGAATTCCCCCGCCTATGGTTATCAGGACTCAGGCTCCGGCAGCGGCCGGGCATCTTGACCTCCGGCAGTTTATGAGGCGCCGCCTTTCTTCATCTGCTCGGCCTTCTCGTATACCTCTTCGATGCCTCCCAGCATGTAGAACGCCTGTTCCGGAATATCGTCCATCTCACCGCTAATGATCTTCCTGAACCCGGTGATGGTGTCCTCCAGTTTGACGTAGCGGCCGTGAGTACCGGTGAAGGCCTCGGCCACGAAGAACGGCTGGGAGAGGAACTTCTGAATACGGCGCGCTCTTCCCACCAGAATCTTGTCCTCATCCGAAAGCTCGTCCATTCCCAGAATAGCTATGATGTCCTGCAGGTCCTTGTATCTTTGCAGGATTGTCTGCACGTCCCGGGCAGTCTGATAATGCGTTTGGCCTATGACCCTGGGATCCAAAATCCTGGAGGTGGAGGCCAAAGGATCTACGGCGGGATAGATGCCCAATTCCACGATCTGACGGGAGAGCACCGTCGTGGCATCCAGATGCGAGAAGGTGGTGGCCGGGGCCGGGTCAGTCAGGTCATCCGCCGGAACGAAAATGGCCTGCACCGAAGTGATGGAGCCGCCCTTGGTGGAGGTGATTCTCTCCTCCAGCTCACCCAACTCCGTGCCCAAGGTGGGCTGGTAGCCCACGGCCGAAGGCATCCGTCCCAAAAGCGCGGAAACCTCCGATCCCGCTTGGATGAATCTGAATATGTTGTCGATGAACAGCAGGACGTCCTGATGTTCCTCGTCCCGGAAATATTCCGCCATGGACAAGCCGGTCAGGCCCACTCTCAGTCTGGCCCCAGGCGGCTCGTTCATCTGGCCGAAGACCATGACGGTCTTGGAGATGACTCCGGATTCCTTCATCTCCAGCCACAGATCGTTTCCTTCCCTGGTTCGCTCGCCCACGCCGCAGAAAACCGAATATCCTCCGTGCTCGGTGGCTATGCTCCTGATAAGCTCCATCACGATCACCGTCTTGCCCACGCCCGCGCCTCCGAATAACCCCACTTTTCCCCCCTTGGGATAAGGCTCAAGCAAGTCGATCACCTTTATCCCGGTCTCGAGTATGGAAGTTTTGGTGTCCTGATCTTGTAGGGTGGGGGCGGGTCGGTGGATGGGATAGGTTTTTTCCACGTTTTTCACCGGGCCTAGCTGGTCGATGGGCTGTCCCAGGAGATTGAAAATCCTTCCCAACGTTCCTTCGCCCACCGGAACCATTATGGGCGCTCCGGTGTCCAGAGCGGGCATGCCCCGTACCAGACCGTCCGTGGAGGCCAAAGAGACGCACCTCACCAGGTTGTCTCCCAGATGCAGGGCCACTTCCACGGTCAGATCGATTCCCCGATCCTTGTCCTCGATCTTGATGGCGTTGAAGATGTTGGGCAGCTTGTCGGCCTCGAACTCGCAGTCCACCGTGGCTCCAATTACCTGTTTAACCTTTCCGTAGTTCGGGTTCGCCACTTTCCTTTCCTTTCGGCTTAAATCATTTGGAATCGAGGTCGCTTTTGATCTCTGCTGATGCCTCTCTATCCTTTAAGAGCCTCTGCGCCCGTGGTTATCTCCAGCATCTCTTTAGTGATGGTCGCCTGCCGCAGTTTGTTCATCACCAGGGTCAAATCCTCGATCATCTCCTCGGCGTTCTTTGTTGCCGCGCTCATGGAAATCATGCGAGCGGCGTGCTCCGAGGCGAAAGCCTCCGCCAGGGCCGTCTGCACGCGGGTCAGGCAATAGCTGGGAAGCAGCGTGGAGAAGATTTTCTCCGGCCCGGGTTCAAAGATATAGTCCACCTGACCTTGTTTTATTTCCGTCTTCTCCTGGCTCTCGATGTTGAGGAACTTTTCCGTGGTCGCCTTGTGGCTGACGGCGGATAGGAACTTGGTGTAGACTAAGTGAATCTCGTCCACCTCCCGGGAGAGAAAGAGATTCACCAGGTCGTTGGTGATACTTCTCACCTGGCCCCAGTCCAATAATCCGCCCAGGCCCAAATATCTCAAAACGATCCTGCAGGCTCGCTTGGAGTAATAGCTGTGACCTTTCTTCCCCACCGGGATCAGAGAGACCTGCTCCGGCTGGCAGGACTTGATCAGCCTCTCCGCTTCGGCGATCACGTTATGGTTGTAAGAGCCGCACAGACCCCGATCGGAGGTCACCACCACGATTCCGATTCTCTTAGTCTGCCTTT
Organism: uncultured Ignavibacteria bacterium; assembly: GCA_964588675.1. Taxonomy (GTDB): domain Bacteria; phylum Zixibacteria; class MSB-5A5; order MSB-5A5; family SM1-73; genus SM23-73-3. The sequence continues at coordinate 6,283 of CAZPRG010000092.1, read as the reverse complement.
TTTCGAACAGGGGATGATCCAGCGAGGCGCTGGCCCGGGTCAGGTTGTCGAGCATGGACTGCATCTTGGAGGCGTAGGGACGTGAGGACTCCACCTTGTCCTGGGCCCTTCTCAGTCGGGCCGCGGCCACCATCTGCATGGCTTTGGTGATCTGCTGCGTGCCCTGCACGGATTTTATTCTTCTTCTGAGATCACGAAGCGTGGCCATGTGGGTTATCCGATCTTTGAGTACCAGCCTCCGGTTTGGTTTCCCGCTTCACCCGACAAGCCCAAAGAGAGTTACTCCTATTTTGCAGGAGACTCGCCCGGGGGAGGCGAAAGCTCCTTTTCGATCCCGGGCAGTCCGGACTTGAACTGTTCCTTGAAAGCGGACAAGGCCCGGTTCAGCTTCTCCTCGGTCTTCTGATCCAGGTCCTTGGTCGAGGCGATGCTGTGACCCACGTCCGGGTACTCCTTCTCCACATAAGGATAAAACTCCTTCTCGAATATGTGGACCGTCTCCGGCGGCAGATCGTCCAGATATCCATGCGTAGCGGCGTAGATTATCATCACCTGTTTTTCCACCGGCATGGGGACGTACTGATTCTGCTTCAATATCTCAACAGTCCTCTCGCCGCGGGTAAGATATGCCTTGGTGGTCTCGTCGAGTTCGGTTCCAAATTGGGTGAAGGCGGCCAGCTCCCGATACTGAGCCAAATCCAGCCTTAGCCTTCCCGCCACCTTACGCATGGCTTTTACCTGCGCTTTTCCTCCCACCCGCGAAACCGATATACCAACGTTGATGGCCGGCCTGACGCCGGCGTAGAACAGGTCGGTTTCCAGATAAATCTGCCCGTCGGTGATGGAAATCACGTTGGTCGGAATGTAGGCGGTCACATCTCCCGCCTGTATCTCCACTATGGGAATGGCGGTAAGCGAGCCTCCGCCCAAATCGTCGTTTAACTTGGCGGCTCTTTCCAGGAGTCTGGAATGAAGATAGAAAATGTCGCCGGGGAAAGCCTCTCTTCCGGGCGGGCGCCGCAGGAGCAAGGACATCTGGCGGTAAGCCTGGGCGTGTTTGGTCAGATCGTCATAAAACACCACCACGTGTTTTCCGTTATACAAGAACTCCTCCCCCATGGCGCAGCCGGCATAGGGTGCGATATACTGAAGGGGGGCTGGCTCGTTAGCGGTGGCCACCACCACGGTGGTGTGCTCCATGGCGCCGCCTTCCTCCAGCGTCTTCACCAGCTGGGCTACGGTGGAGGCTTTCTGTCCTATGGCCACATATATGCAATAAAGATCAGTGCCCCTCTGATTCAAAATGGTGTCGATAACCAAAGCGGTTTTGCCGGTCTGGCGATCTCCGATGATCAGCTCCCTCTGTCCCCGGCCGATGGGAATCATGGAGTCTACCGCCTTGAGACCGGTCTGCACGGGCTCGCTCACCGGCTGGCGCTGCACCACGTTGGGCGCGTCGCCCTCCATGGGACGCCGGTTCTTGGCCACGATGGGACCCTTTCCATCCAGAGGCTCACCCAGAGCGTTGACCACCCTCCCCACCAGGGCGTCTCCCACCGGCACCGAGGCTATGGTTTGGGTGCGGGTGACCCGGTCGCCCTCCTTGATGTCCTCGTACGGTCCCAGAATGGCCGCTCCCACGTTGTCTTCTTCCAGATTCAGTATCATGCCGGTAACGTCGTTGGGAAACTTGATCAACTCGCTCATCATGGCGTCCTCCAAGCCCCAGATGCGGGCAATCCCGTCCCCCACCTGCAACACAGTTCCCACGCTTTCCATCTTGAGCTTGGTCTCGTACTTCTCGATCTCCTTTTGTATGATGGAGCTTACCTCTTCGGGATTGAGTGGCATGAAAGAAGCCTCCTACGTGATTTGGCGTTTCTCCGAAGAATCCTGTGTAATGGTCTGTTCTCTGATCAAGCGGATTCATGCACCTTGAGCGTCGACATCTGCTCCCGGAGCTGGTTCAACTGGTGCCGCACGCTTCTGTCGATCACCTTGTCACCCACCATCACCACCACCCCGCCTATCAACCCAGGTTCTACGTGGGTGTGCACCTGAATCCTTTTGCCGATACGCCCTTCGAGCTCCTCCCGGATTTGACGGCGCAGGGTTTCATCCAATTCCCGGGCGGTGATCAAGCGGGCGTCCAGTATGCCCTGATCCTCCTTAAACAGCTTTTCGAACTGCTGGGCCATAGACTCAAGATATTGAATTCTGTGTTTCTCCAATACCAGCAGAAGAAAGGAAAATAGCGCGGGGGAGATGGAGAGTTTCAAACTCAGGCCAAGCAGGTTCTTCTTGTCCTTCTCCGACACCTGGGGCGATTCCAGGAAGCTCTTCAAACTGGGATCGCGCCTCAGCAAATCGGAAACGGCTCGAAGATCGTCCGAGATGCGCTGCACCTCGCCCGCATGCTTGGCCGCTCGAAACAGAGCTACTGCGTATTTGCCGGCTACCCGCGACCCGATCATCTCAAACCTTCGACCTTTCCCTGTTTCATGTCATCCAACAACTGGGCCACCAGCTGTCTGTCCTTCTCTTGATCCAACTTCTGAGCGATGACTTTTTCCGCTATCTCCAAGGTCATATTCACCACGTCGTCCCGCAGCTGAACCTTGGCCTTGTCCAGATCCCTTTGGATATCCTCCCGGGTCCGGGTGACGATATGTTTGGCTTCTTCTCTTGCTTCTTCCTTTATCTCATTAGCCAGGGTTTGTCCTTCCTTGGAGGCCTCCTGTATCTTGGCCCGGGCCAGGGAGTCGATCTCTTTGAGCTTGGTTTGATAGTCGGAATACAGCTTCTCGGTTTCTTTGCGTTCCTGTTCCAGATCGTCGAACTCCGACTTGATCTTGTTTCTCCTCTCCTCCAAAATAGACAGGAGAGGTTTCCAGGCGAACTTCTTGAGTATGATGACGGCTATCACGAACCCGATGATATGCGTGATGATCTGGCCTAATTCAAGACCCATGCGCATACTCCTTGCAGGCGGCCGGCGCTAAGGCGAACCAAACTTCAAGCTTGCGCCATCTTTGCTGGACCGACCACCGGGGAAAAGTTGGTCCTGACGTGACGGTGGCTAAAGAATTTTGCCCTGGAGAACGAAGACCGTTACCAGGGCATAGATGGTAAGGGCCTCGATCAGAGCACACCCGATTATCATTCCCAGCTGGATCTTTCCCGCCGCCTCCGGCTGGCGTCCCATGGCCTCCATAGCGGCCGAAACCGCACGACCCAGCCCGAAGGCGGAGCCAAAAGCCGCAATGCCCAAACCCAGAGGAAGGGCGATGGCTAAGGCAGTTTGGTAACTCATTTAACCTCCTTGGGAGAAAAGGTTCAGAAGTTCAAGGGTCAAAGGGTTCAAGGGTCAAAAGGTACATGAATTCAGATGCACGATGGTTCGATCCTTCAGTGTTCCTCATGCGGCAACATCAGCGAGAAATAGATGGTCGAAAGCAAAGTGAAGACCAAAGCCTGGATGCTTCCAGTCAAAAGGGCCAAAAAGATGAAAGGAATCTCAAGCGGCAGCCCCACGGGAAGATGCAGGAACCCCACGGCACTTACTCCCAACCCCACGAATACAGCTATCAGAACGTCTTCGCCGGTGATGTTCCCGAAAAGTCGCAGCGACAGGCTCAAAGGCTTGGCCAGCTCCTCTATTATGTGAATGGGGATGGAAATCGGCACCAGAAGCCAAGTGACCACATCCCTGGGATCGCCCGCCATGTGTTTGAGATACCCCACCAGTCCCAGGCTCCTTATGCCGGTATATTGCACGTAGAAGAACACACAGAGGGCCAGAGCCAGAGTCTGGTTCAAGTTGGCGGTGGGCGACTTCATTCCCGGAACCAGGCCCCAGAAGTTCATGATCAGGATGTAGATGAACAGGGTGCCCAGAAAAGGCGTGAATCTTCTGCCCTGAGGCCCCAGGATTCCGCAGACGAAGTTGTCCAGCGACTCCACCACCAGTTCCACGGCGTTCTGCCATTTGCCCGGCATCATGGACCTCTTGCGGTACACCAAGTAGGACACCAGGCACAGAAAGATGGCCACCATAAAGGAGAAGATCAGGTTTTCATAATGGTGCAGAAACCCCACCCAAGCGGCTTCCCCGAACTCGTGGTACAAGAAGGTTATGAAGTTGGGCAGCTCGGGCGCCCCCGATTGCGTTGTCTCCGCCGCATGTCCCGCCAGCTCTTCAGTCAACACCGGGCCAAATACCTTTCTTTCCTCGATCCATCGACTCCCCGGCATTCACTTCGGGTCGCCGATTCATCTACTGCTAATAATCCACTATCATCACGTTCATTCGCATGGTTGTGCATTATCACCACGCGGTCCTTGCGCGGACTCGGTCTTCGGCTGCTCACCCGGGTTAAGTGAAAGCACCCATCTTCCCATGGCCTTGAGGAACATCACCACAAAAAGAAGGGTGAAACCCAAAAGCAGGCTCTCCGCCGGAAAGTACTTAATGGCCAGCAAGACATAGCCTGCTAAATACAACAGGGGAAACTTGACCAAGGCTATCCGAACCACTTTCCCCTTTGTCACCTTCTTGCCGGGGGAGAAGACCTCGCCGATCAGGTTGGTCAGAAACAGCAGATTCAGGCAGCCCCAGATGGCACCTGCCAGAATTCCCGCTCCGAATCCGAAATGGTAATAGACGGTGATGAAAAGGAACCCCAAGACGGCCAGCACCAGGGAGGTTTTGATCACTCTGTGAATGAATTCGAGACCCATGGATGAAACGACGATTTTCGGGTTTTACTCGCCGGCCCTCTTGATCAGATTGTAAACGCCTTTGCCTGCGGCAGCGAATCCGAGAAATATGAAAACCACCATCAAATAGGGACTGGTGCCCAGCTTGCGGTCCAGGAATTCCCCGATGTAGTATCCCAGAATCGGTCCCACCGCCATCAAAATGGGAATGGTGGTCAGGATTCCCATCTGACGGTAAGCGGAGTATTTGTCATCCCTTTTTTTGTTCACGCTCTGCGACCACCCGGCGATCCGTCGGTCTCAAACGATCCGGCAGTTGCCACGACCGCCCCGAAGGGTTTCCATTATAACTTCCGGCGCAAAGCAAGTCAAGCATTTTCCGACAGACCGAAAAAGGGTGCTCATCATCAGGCTCTGCACCCGCCGGAGAGATGCACAATCAGCGCAGACCGTGCGGAACCGACGTAGGTTCGGAGCGATGGTCAGTTCACTTCTCCTTGGAGACGGATCTCTGCCGCCTGAAGCCTTCCCTATCGAAACGCTCGATCAGTGCTTTTATCAGCAGGGGCCAGGCGATGGTGGCGTCGCACAACACCTCCGCCCATTGTCCTCCCTCTTCTATGGGCACGAACTTGCCCCAGGAGACTCCTTCGGAGTAAGTGCATCCGGAGAGTCCACCCCAATGCACCGGCTCGGGGCAAATTCTTACGGCATATCTGAACCGGCTCAACTCTTTGCCCTCGCCAAACCTGCGGAAGAGCGCCTCCACATATGGCCCCACCTGCTGGCTCCAGTTTCTCGGAACGCCTCCGCCGATGGTGAAGATTCCGGTGCGTTTGGCCGCCTGGATTCTTCTGGTGTAGTCTTCCAGGTCCAGAAACGGATCGAAGCGAAGTAGAGGCTTTCCCTGGCGCTGCCTTAGGCGATTATGGATGGAGAAATCCAGACCCAACTCTGAGTCCGTGAAGGCCGGGATATAAACCGGAACCCGGTTCTCCCATGCGCTTCTTAGGATTCCCCGTCCGGCGTTACTGCCGGAGAGATGCTGGCCCACTTTGGCCAGCAGCCCGGAGCTGGAGCACGGTGACTGGTGATCCACGTCTTCCCATATCTTGTCCAGGGTCAGACTTATGCCGTAGAGGCTTCTTTCCGCCTCAATGGTGTCATAGACTCTATTGTACCCGCGTTTATATAGCTCCTCGTCCCTCCATTTGGGATCATGTCTGAAATGGGCGGACCCTGCGTTTTCCACTAGTCCGTGCATAACCAGCGCTCCGGTGGCTACCACTGCGTCCAGAAATCCCCGGTCCATCATCTCGCAAAGGACCAATCCCATCTTGGCCATGGTCATGGCTCCGGAAAACGAGCCCACGATGAAGCAATCCGGATCTTTGATCATGGAGACCAGCACCCGGAAGGCTCCTCCTAAGCCTCTGGCGCCAAATGCGGTATTAGCCATCTCTTCAAGTAAATCATCAAGGCTCTTGATCGAAGAAAGATCCAATGCCCGCAGTGGCTTCATGCCGTCACCGAAGCCGTCTCCCAAATCGTCGAGCTTTCTTGC
>CAZPRG010000091.1:9191-9744 GCA_964588675.1 uncultured Ignavibacteria bacterium | reverse complement strand
GTGAAGGAGGTCCAGGTTGGAAAACCGCAAGAGCAACAACTCGGAATCCGAAAAGCCGTTTGAGCCCTACGTAAAACCTTCCCAGAGTATGGCCGAGGTGACGGTCAGGGCCGTGATTCTGGGGATAATCCTCTCTGTGATCTTCGGCATAGCCAACGCTTATCTGGGTCTGAAAGTGGGAATGACCGTGTCTGCTTCCATCCCGGCTGCGGTTATCTCCATGGCTATTCTGCGAGGAGTGTTCAGGCGGGGAACGGTTTTGGAGAACAACATCGTTCAGACCATCGGATCGGCCGGGGAATCCTTGGCGGCCGGCGTTATCTTCACCATACCGGCGTTTTTAATTTGGAATCAGACCCTTCCGGGTTTTTTTCATAAGATCTCCAACCTGGACATCATCTTTCTGTCGCTTCTTGGCGGCGCTTTGGGCATACTGTTTATGATCCCGCTGAGAAGGTACCTGGTGGAGCGTGAGCACGGCAGGTTGAAGTTTCCGGAGGGGACCGCATGCGCCGAGATCATAAAGGCGGGAGACGAGGGAGGGGGGAAGGCC
>CAZPRG010000091.1:0-9181 GCA_964588675.1 uncultured Ignavibacteria bacterium | reverse complement strand
GGCCAAAACGGTATTCACCGGATTGGGCCTGTCGGCTCTTTACAAGATTCTGATGGGAGGCGTTCGTCTGTGGCCGGAGATACCCAACAGCGACATCCGATTCTACAAAGGGGCCAATGTCGGAATCGACGCCACGCCGGCTCTATTGGGAGTGGGATACATTATCGGTCCGAAAATCTCCGCCCTGATGCTGGGGGGAGCGGTGTTGGGGTATCTGGGCATAGCTCCGCTTATCGCCTACATCGGCACCTACATACCCCACACCCTTATTCCACCGGGAACCATACCCATTCCGGAGATGAGCGCCGCGGACCTCCGAGGCTTCTACATAAAGTACTTGGGCGTGGGCGCCGTGGCGCTGGGCGGGTTTGTGAGCCTGGCGAAATCGCTTCCGGTGATATTTCATTCGTTCGGTGTGGGAATCAGGCAGATGTTCGGAACCAAGACCGCCCAGGAGATCGAAAGATCCGGTTGGAGGACGGAGCGGGAACTGCCCATGAAAACCGTGATCATCGGATCGCTCCTGGTGATCCTGCTGATATGGCTCTATCCGGGAACCGAGCTTCACATCCTGGGAGCGGCCCTGGTGGTGGTCTTCGGGTTTTTCTTCGTGGTGGTGGCAGCCAGGATCGTGGGAATAGTGGGGAGTTCGTCATCGCCGGTTTCGGGAATGACCATTGCTACGCTTCTGGTCACCAGCGTGATCCTTCTGGCCTTCGGGGTTTCGGGCTTTCGGGGAATGATCACGGTGATGTCCATCGGCGCGGTGGTATGCATCGCCGTCTGCCTGTCCGGTGACATCGCTCAGGACCTAAAAACCGGTTATCTTCTGGGAGCCACACCCAGACAGCAGCAGATCATGGAGTTCGTGGGCCTTCTCTTCCCGGCACTGATGATGGGCTTCACGGTATTCCTGCTGAGCGACGCTTTCGGGTTCATCCGGGACGCCACCCATCCGTCGCCCCTTTTGGCTCCCCAGGCCAACGTAATGGCGACAATCGTCCAGGGGGTCATGACCGGGAATCTGCCCTGGATACCGATCATCGTGGGCGGCATGCTGGCCGCTGCCATCGAGCTGGTGGGCATCTCCTCGCTTCCCTTTGCCATCGGACTTTATCTTCCCTTGGATCTCTCCACTCCCATCATGGCCGGTGGTTTGATAGCCCTGATCGTAAGAAAGGTCTCCAAAGGGGATTTGGCGAATAAGAGAGAAGAACGCGGTATTCTCTTCGGTTCCGGGTTGGTAGCCGGGGATGCACTGCTGGGTGTGGTCATAGCTTTCATCATCGCGTTTTCCTCCGGTTACCGGGCATTCTACGAAGCCCACGAGGAGCTGTCGCTTACCCGTGAACTGGGGCCTTGGGTGTCGCTGGCGGCTTTTGCGGGGATTTGCTACCTGCTCTATCGATCCACCAAGCTGGGGCGGAAGACGGCATAAATCGAGGGCGGACAACGGAGGACGGGTGGCGGACCAAGATACGACCTTCCAGGGAACGTCGAGGAACCGCCCGATCCTGCCGATGTGGGTCGTTCTGAAGATCTATCGTTCTCATCTTTCGAAACCAGGAGGAGAAAATGGACAAGCTGTTCAAAGCGGCGCAGGTGGCATTGGGCAATTGCCTGGCGGTCAAGAAGGGGGAATCGGTTCTGGTGATCACCGATGCCCCGGAAAGGAAAGTGGGCTATGCCTTCTGGGAGGCGGCACGCGAAGCCGGAGCCGAAGCCATGCTGCTGGAGATTCTGCCCCGCTCCAGTAACGGCGAGGAGCCGCCGTCGGCGGTGGCCAAGCTGATGAAGGATTTTGACGTTCTGATCATTCCCACCAGCAAATCCATGTCCCACACCAAAGCCAGAAGAGAAGCCTGCGAGGCGGGGGCCAGATGCGTGACTCTGCCGGGGATAATCGAAGACACCATGGAGAGAACGCTGAACGCTGACTACAACGAGATCGCCCGGCGAAGCCTGAAACTGGCGGAGATGGTCACCGGCGGCAAGACAGCCAGGGTGACCACTCCGGCGGGGACGGACATAACCATGGTCATCCAAGGAAGGGAGTGCCACGCGGATACGGGTTTGGTGCACAGCCCCGGCGATTTCTCCAACCTTCCTGCCGGAGAGGCCTATCTGGCGCCGGTGGAGGGGACGGCCAACGGGGTGATCGTCGTGGACGGAGCCATGGTGGGAAAGGTGAAGGAGCCGATCAGGATCACGGTCAAGGATGGTTTTGCCACCCAAATCACCGGAGGCAGGTCGGCCAAAGAATTGGAGGAGATGCTGGAGCCTTTCGGTCAGCCCGGAAGGAACGTGGCGGAGTTGGGCATCGGAACCAACCACAAGGCCAAGATCGTGGGAAACGTGCTGGAGGATGAAAAGGTGATGGGCACGGTCCACATGGCGCTGGGAGACAACCAGTCCATGGGAGGAGTGGTGTCGGTGCAAAGCCATCTGGACGGCATTCTGCTGAAGCCCACTTTGTGGATCGACGACAGGAAGATCATGGAGAACGGAGCCTTGAAGGTATAAGGCCGATCGCCGTCAGCCATCCCGGAAGCGGTTCCGACAGCAGGGATGAAGCCGGGCCGGACGAGTTGATGTGCAAGCAGGCTGGGGGCCGAGCTTGCACTTCCAACGTGGATCAGGACTCGCGCGTAGCAAATAGGGCAGGAAAAGTGAGGCAGGGCATGAAAAGGGTTCTGATCGCCACAATGGTCATGTTGGTCGGGTTCCTGGTCGTGCAAGGCTGCGACAAGAAGACGCCACCCAAACCCGACCTGACCAAGCCCGGGTATTACTTCCCCATCAACTTCCAATATAAATGGACTTACGCTCACCTTAACGCCCTGTGTGAGGTGAGCGACGACAGCTTCTCCGTCGTGGCCGTAGACAGAAACACCCGACCCCAGGGGTCGGGTTGGGACCTGGTATCGTCCGGGGGCGGAACTACCTTCGTGTACACTGTGTACGACACTATTTTCACTATCGATATTAAGTCAACCGAACTACCGGCCAAGGCCCTGGTGGGGCCCATCCAGCAGGGGACCTTCTGGAAGGATGCCCGGGGATACGAATATGTCATAAACGGATTCGAGGACATCTATTCGGAAGCAGCCGGCGGGGTTTATAGGGGATGTGCCAGGGTGAGACGCACCAACTCCGGAGACCCCAAAAAGGCGGACTTTTGGTGGGCGCCGCAGATAGGCATGGTAAAACAGATGGAGACCGGCCCGGATGAGAATTGCGTCTCCGGGCAGGAGCTGAGAAGACTCGACAAATCTCCGGATTTCCCCTAAAGCGGAAATCAGGTTCCGCTTCCTTATCAGTATTTCTTCCTTCTTTCGATCACGTAATTAGAGCCGGGCAGGGTCTTGGTGTAGCACTTGAGGTCCGCGATCATGTGGGATATCTCCCCCAGATGCCGGAACATTCTCTTCTGATTCACGATCACAGCGATGGATAGGGTCATTATGGGAAAGGCTTCTCTTTTTCCGCGCCTATTGGTGGTGACGATGTAACCCCGCAGCACGTCCTCTTTCTTGTACCGGCGAACTATCATCCGGTCGAAGGTCTTGAGTATCCGGTTGCAGATGCCGTGCGTCTTCTCCGGCGGAATGATGAACACGAAATCGTCGCCGCCGATGTGCCCCACGAAGCTTTCCTTGGAAGAGGTGTAGACCACGTCCCGGATGATCTCCGAGGTCATCTTGATAAGACTGTCTCCATAGTGGTATCCGTAGTAATCGTTGTACGCCTTAAAATTGTCCAGATCCGCGTAGCAGGCGGCGAACTTCTCTCCCTTTCTGATCCTTCGGCTCATCTCCCTCTCGATGATGCTGGTGCCGGGAAGCCGGGTGGTGGGATTGACCCCCAGATCTCTTCCGCTGCGGTTGATGATCATCCTCAGCTTGGAAGCAACCAGCTTATCGTTCCATCTGGAGTGAAAGAACTCGTCTGCACCCGCGCCCAGTCCGGAAAGGACGGCTTTCACCTTGGGCTCCGGATGATACAGAACCAAGGGGGCCAAAGACAGAATGGGGTGTTGCTTGATGCCGCGGGTGAGCCGGAGCTCGTTGGCGAATGAGCCTTTGCCGGCTATCACCACCAGATCCAGAATGTGCTGGTGAAGCAGGTTCTCCAACTGGATCAAATCCGAAAAAGGAAGGAACTTTATCTCCCCTTTTCTCAATGCCCGGCGTAGCCTGGCCTTGATGTCAACCCCGTTTTGATGAAGCGCACAGCAGAACATAGACTCCTTCGCTTCTCTCCTTCCCGGACGTTCACCGCAGGGGAGAGGCTGGAGAAGATGTCGGCGTTTTTGTCTATTGGGGTCCTATTCCCTCAACATCCGATCTCGCCCTAAAGGGTGTTCCCCACAACGGACCTTCGACCTATGCCGGTTCAGGTCCTGCGAGTGCGGAAAACACCTCATGCCGCGTTGGACGATGATTTCAGATTTTCATCCTGGAGCGGGGGTGATGGTCCCGATGTTCCTGTTTCAAGTACTCCCGATCCAGGTGAGTATATATCTGCGTAGTAGATATATCGGCATGTCCGAGCATCTCCTGAACTGCGCGCAGATCGGCGCCGCCCTCCAACAGATGCGTGGCGAACGAGTGCCTGATGGTGTGGGGAGAAACCCTTTTGGTTATTCCGGCCTGGAGCACATACTTTCTCAGCATCTTCCATAATCCCTGGCGCGAGAACGGAAGACCGCTTCTGTTCAGAAAAAGTACATCCTCGGAGTGCTCCCTGGCCAGTTGCGGACGGGACTCTTGCAGATAGGTGTGTACTGCCCGGAGGGCTGCCCGCCCGACGGGCACGATTCTCTCTTTTTCGCCCTTGCCGATTACCCTGACCAGCTCCACTTCCGGCAAAAGGTTCTTCCGCTTCAGACTGATGAGTTCCGATATTCTCACGCCCGTAGCATAGAGAAATTCAAGAATAGCCTTATCGCGAAGCGCCAGAGGACCCTGACCCTGGGGCTGCTCCAAAAGCCTTTCTATCTCCGCTACGGTCAGCACCGAAGGGAGTTTTCTCCAGAGCTTGGGTGACTCCAATGCGCCGGTGGGATCCGAGACGGCAAGTCCCTCGCCGACCAGAAACCGGTGGAATCTCCGAATCGAAGTCAATTTTCTGGCGATGCTGGTAGCCGCCAGGCCCCTTTCGGACAGCCGTTGGATAAAGGCGGTCACGTTCCCGGCGGAGACTGCGTCAACGGGGCCGACCTTTTTCTCTCCCAGGAACTGGAGATACCCCTTCAGGTCCCTTTTATAGGAATTGATGGTATTGACGGAGAGACCTGCTTCCAGCGAGAGATAATTGAGAAACTGCTCCAGCAATTCCTTCATTTGCGAATCCGGAGTCCGGAGTGTACTAAATCAGCGCGGGATAGTTCATAGCGAAACGCGCTCGGTAATATAGCCGGGTGGCTGCGAATCCGAGAATCAGAATCACAAAATACCAGGGATAAAAGAACCCCGCGGCTATGGAAAGAAACAATATCGACGCTTTCGTGCTCAACACTACAGCTCGTTCCTTCCGGTTGAAACCCGCAAAAAGGAAAAACGGCAGGGAAAGGGCTGAGGCGACCAGAAAAGGTGTGTCACCGGTGACAAGGGAAAACACGACGGCCGAAATCACAAGCAGAAACGAGAGCACAGTCGTTTTCTGCCTTCCCCACCTGACCGCAAATGTGATCTTGCCGGTTGCCCGGTCGCCCTCCAAGTCCGGTACGGTTGTATTCAGATACACCGCTGCGACGGCCAAGAAATAGGGCAAGGAGAATATGAGAGACTCAACCGATAACCCGCGGTTCACGCTCCATCCGATCAGAAAAGCCAGGCTTCCGTGAGCCAGAGCATTCGTGACCAAGCCGCCAATGGGTTTGTTCTTCAGAGCGAAGGGCCGCGCGGAGTACACAACTCCAAACAGACCGCCCAGCACAAAAAGCAGGCCAAGTTGAAGCGAAATCAAGAAAGCCGGGATAATGGCTGCAACGTTCAACAGAGCCATCTCGACCAAAGCGCTTCTTTTGGAGATAAAACCCTGGGCCAGAAAGAAGAGTTTGTTGTTCAGCCTGTCCGATTCGATGTCACAGATCTGATTGAGCACGTATACGGCCCCTACCAGAAAAGTGACCAGCAGGACGACCAGTCCGGGCAGATGGCTCCCCCCGCTCAGGGCCGCGCTTCTTCGGTGTCCCAACAAAAGAATGGTCCATACCGGCGGCATTAGGACCGGTCGAGTCAAGAAGAGATAATCCAGGTATTTTAGCATGCTCTTCGGTCCGTGGTCCACGGTCTGCTGCATTGCCTTGTCTCGAGAGGACTCGCCCCTCACCCTGACCCTCTCCCCGATGGGGAGAGGGAACATCATCTCAACTTTCTGCTATATCCGTTACTTCCGTTTAATCCGTTGACAGTTCTCAACGATACACCACGAATTTCAGATAGTAATACACCACCGGAGCAACAAACAGAAGGCTGTCGAATCGATCCAGAATTCCCCCGTGTCCCGGAATCAGGTTGGATATGTCCTTGATCTGGGCGTCGCGCTTGAACAAAGACTCCGCCAGATCTCCCACCTGGCCTATCAGGGCGACGAATGCCGCAACGACCAACAAATGCTCCAATTGGGCCGACCGAAAGAAAACGTAGTAGCAGAAAAACGCCGCGGCTGCGGCACCGGCTATTCCTCCGAAGAATCCCTCCACCGTCTTCTTGGGGCTGACGATAGGGGAGAGCTTGTGTTTTCCCAGAGGCGCTCCGATGAAGTAGGCAAACGTGTCGCAGGACCAGATACACAAAAGTAGATAGACGATCCACAGGCCGCCGAGCTTATAATCCAGCTTCAACTCGCTCGGCAGCTCCCTCAGAAGTATCAGGAAGCTAAACAGGCCAGCCACATAAAAAAGCCCGAAGATCGAGGTGGCCCAGTCAGCGGTGGCTCCTTGTATTCGTCCCTTGACTATGAGGATGAAGGCCGTCAGGTAGAGCACGATCAGAAGGAAGACCACCAGAACCGTCTCCCCGAGGAAAAAGGCGCTAACAGGCAAGAGCGCACCCAAGGGGAGCAGGATCCACCGAGACACATGGAGTTCTTTTAGCTTGGTGACGTAAAGAAACTCCCATAGGCCGAGAATGACCAAGATTTCCACCAAGATGAGAAAAGGCAGCTTGCCCAGCAGGGCGGCATATAGGATGAGAGGCCCAAAGATGAAGGCGATCAGAACTCTGGTAAGAAGATTGCTTTTCATGTCATCAACCGAGTTTGTGTTGGTCAATTATAATCAGAAAGATGGGAATGGGCAAGGAAATGATGATACGCAACCCATGTTTGGAAATGAGTGCTATACGAGAGGAAAGGAAGAGGGCTCAGGCTGATTGGAGGTTTAGAAACGCCACACAAGGTAGACTCCCGGCTCCTTCTTCTGCAGTCGGAATTTAAGTCCCACAGCTTCCTTGTCCAGTAACGCCTGGTTGTACTTCTGCACCGCAAGAGGGGCACCGATCATGTCATAGGTCCAGGAGCCGACAAAAAGGATTGTGCCTATCACAATGAGACCTTCGCCGCTGGCCCCATCAGAAGGATGCGCATCCTCTAAATGGGATACAGCTTGATCCAGCGCTCCGACCGTAAAGAAGGTGCAACCAACCACTTCGCATGCGAGCAATACAATTCCGGTTGTTCTTCTGCCTGCGTAAAAATGTCCTGCCCCGTGTACAATGAAACCAGGTATCACGGCGTAAGTTAAGGCTAAATTGGGACTCTTCAGTTTCAGAGAATCAAAGGGCTGTGGTTTTACCGAATACTCCGTTTGTTGTTCGGACAAAAAACCCAGACGTGCATCCTGTTGTGAGAAGGTGGCATGGCTTTCTGAATGGGCGCCAAGAGTCCGGGCTGCTGAGGAGCAGACATTAGCTTGAAAGATGCAAATCAGAGCTATGATGAAGGTCAATGATTTTGTTGAGATTTTCACGATAGAACCAGGTGCCAGGTGCCCCACCGCTTGCCAGGTGCCCCACCGCTTGCGGTGGGCATCAAATCAATCTGAGCAGAGTGTTTCACAACTTAAAACCATCAATCTCCAACTCCACGCCGTCAAGTCCCGCATACCAGCGATAACTTGACCACGGCCAATCTCCTGGCTCTTCTACCAAGCCCAGAGTCACGGGATTTTTGTGACAATACTCTATTTTCTCTCGTGTCTTCTCCGGACTCCGACAGTTATGGTCACAACACCGGCGTTGCCAGAATACCCGTCTTGACTTGCTATTGCGATCGGTCCACAGCTGATAAGTCTTGCCACCAGCAGACTTCTCTAGAATCGCCAGCATTTGGCGCGCCGACCTCGATTTCAGATGCCCTACCTCTAACCCTACCTGCATCGCATCAGGAGGCAACAGCACGAGATGCACATGTTCCGGCATGACCACGTAACCCAAGATCTTGACTCCTAGTTTGCGTAAACTGCCTAGTTCCGTTAGGAATGTCCGAATAACAGATGCATCGGAGAGGAGACGGAACCGATGGTAGCATGAAAAGGTCACAAACCGAGCCGTACCGAGATGATCATAATGACGAAGGTTTGTCAATGCGGCCTCCCATCCGCAGCCTGCCGCTAGAGCCCTTCGACACTTACCGCGAGCAGTGTGTCAGCTTCCTGTGCTCGGTTCATACCCCGATCGTCACCCACCGCAAGCGGTGGGCCACCTCCGGCACCGTTCACCTCCTCGGTCAGTGCCGTAAAGTTAACTGTTACCTATGTCCTCGGTCTATAGTGTTACCTATGTGGCCGGTTCACACACCGGGTGTTACCCACCGCAAGCGGTGGGCCACCGTGACTTCCACATTGCGCATAAACCCCATTCTTTCACGCATACTGCTGCTGGTTCACCAGCAATATACGGGGAATAACCGTTTCCCGCAACAGCAAATCTACTTCCCCATTCGCCAGCGCATTTCGCGTGATGATTTTGGTAGTGAGGATCATAGGGCTGGTTTCAAGCAGGGGAGAGGCAGTGGGGGAATGAGCAAGAGCAGACTTTGACTGGGGTGGCAGTTCAGATTTTGCCGAATCTTCTCTGCCGATTCTGATAATCCCAGATGGCTTCGTAGAAGTCCTTGGCAGTGAAGTTGGGCCAGAGGATGTCGGTTACGTAAAGCTCGGTGTAGGAGGTCTGCC
>CAZPRG010000090.1:0-9766 GCA_964588675.1 uncultured Ignavibacteria bacterium | reverse complement strand
TCTCCTCCCCCAGGATTCTTTTAGTCGATGCCGATCGGAATCTCCTTGGGCTTGACCTCCTCGGTCTTGGGCAGGGTCACCGAAAGCACACCGTCCTTGTAGCTGGCCTTGACCTTGTCGCTTTTCACCGAAGTGGGAAACTGGAAGGAGCGGCAGAAGGAACCGTAGCTTCTCTCGATGCGATGGTAACTCTTGTCCTTCTCCTCCTTCTCTTGTTTCTTCTCGCCCTTGAGCGTCAGCACGTTGTCCTGGATCGAGATCTTGACGTCTTCCTTGGACATTCCCGGCATCTCCGCTCTGATGATCACATTATCCTTGTCCTCGGAAACATCCACCGTCGGACTCCACACTCCTTCGGTCCAACCGGTTTTCAGAACCGGACGACCGAAGAAATCGTCAAACAGCCTGTTCATTTCATCCTGGATGCTTACCACGTCTCTGAAAGGCCTCCATCTGGTGATGGCCATAACTGCTCCCTCCTTTCATCTGTTCTTGGACTCCATCCGAGTCCTGTCTCACTCTTTCGCGCTTTTACCATCGCAATGGACGTGCCGAGTTTTACTGCAGGTCATAAGTTCCATGATATCAACCAGTTATCGAAATGCCTCTTATTTCAAGCAAGACAGTTAGTATGTCATAACGACAGTTGTTAAGCCATTATGGCCTTATGGATGTCAATCTGACAACGCATTTCGGCAGACCCAGTCCGATTCCTTCTATGCTGAGCCATTGTGCGAGACGAGAAACGAAAGACACCAGAACCTGGCTTAAGCTAGGTTCTGGCAAAACCCATTCAAGCCCATGGTCGAGCGAAGCCTCCGTGGGCCAGACAGGTTTTCCGGACGGGGTAATAGGCTCAGCTAAGAGAATCAATGGAAAGCACGAAGCGCTGGATGCCGCCGTCGCCAGTACCATTGCCGGGAAAAGGCCGATCATCATCTGTCAGGGAGTTGATTTCCTCAGCATCAGTGTC
Organism: uncultured Ignavibacteria bacterium; assembly: GCA_964588675.1. GTDB lineage: Bacteria > Zixibacteria > MSB-5A5 > MSB-5A5 > SM1-73 > SM23-73-3. Next base: position 8,793 of record CAZPRG010000090.1, on the reverse strand, counting down.
TGAGACAGACGACGGAAGACTCGAACACCACACCCACCGGCGCCTGAAGATGGATTGTTTGGCTATAGCGGCCTTGTTGCGTATATTAGACGTATGAAAACCAAGAGAGCAGTCATCGTCTCGATCCTGATTGTAGCCTGCGCTGTGCTCATCCTGGTCATCAAGTTCAGTCCGGGGGTATTTTCCTCTCGGATTTCTTCGGAAACGGACAAAGAGGAGTGCCTGAGACTGGCCCAGGAATACCTGAACCACGATGAGCCGGAGTCGGCCATCTATCCACTGCTTTTAGCTGTCGAGAAGGACCAGGGAGACTTTCGGCCGCATAATCTTCTGGCCAGGGCCTACTATTCTTCCAAGATATATCATCTGGCCGAGAAGGAGTGCGGAAGGAGCCTCCAGATCGAACCGGGGAACCAGGAGGCTGTTCAGCTTCTGTGTAGGATCAAATACCAACGGGGTAAGGAGAAGTGGAAGAAGGACGACCTGAAAGCGGCCATCTCCGACTTCCAACTCGTGGTGGAGCAGACTCAGGACCAGAGTCTTCTTGACAGTGTGGCTTTTCTCACCGGCGGCAGGTCGAGAATGAGCAGATTGACCAACGATCTTTTCCCGGATGACGCTCCCAGTTTCTCTCCCGACGGCAAGAAAATCGTCTATCATTCGGATACCAGCTACTTCTTGGAGGACTACGGTCTTCAGAAGAAAGAAGTCAAGAAAAGCAGAATCATGCTCATGGACGCGGACGGAAGCAACCAGAGGAGTCTTTCTGCACCGGGAAATGACCAGCCCTCCGAGCGATTCCCCCGCTTCTCTCATGATGGGAAATGGCTGGTTTACGAGAAGGAGAACTCGGCTCCCCGACTGTCCGACACCGTCTTCAATTCCGACCGGGATATTCTCCTTAAGGAACTGTCAACCGGAGAGGAAAGAAAGCTCACCCAGGACGCCAACTACGATGGTCTTCCCAGCTTTTCTCCGGACGACAGTCAGGTGATCTTCGTGAGCGACCGATCCGGCGGAAGCGGCATTTTCACTCTTAATCTGAAAACCGGCAAGATAACACATCTTTCTGCTAAGGAATCCTGGGACGAGAAGATCGGATTGCTCCGGCATGCCCGAGGACCAATCCTGCCCTATTGTCCCGGTTATTCGCCTGACGGCAACAAGATCGTGCTGCACGCCGGATGGGATCAACGAGGGGTCCTGGTCTTCGATGTTCGAACCAGGGAGTGGGAACGTCTCACCGATCCAGAGATGGATTGTTTTTTCCCATCTTTCTCGCCGGACGGAAAAAGGATCGTTTTCGTATCTGGTCGTCCGGAAAGGGAGGACCTCTACCTCATCGGCGTGGATCGATCGGATCAGACCAGACTTACGTATGACGGGGGCACAAAGAGATATCCTTCATTCTCGCCCGACGGCAAATCCATCGTCTTTGCCGGCAAGCGGAAGGACGAACCGGACAACTATTTCGAGATTTACCTGCTGGAGTTGGATCGCTCGGTCTCCCGAGATATACTCAAGGAGAGGTTGAGTGAACTGAAGGCGGCCGCCTTGGAGAAGGCCGGTGGCCGTTTCGAACGTTAGACAGCCAAAGCCATGCGCCAATCCAAGAGAATCGAAAGGGAGAATCGACTCAGGGCCGTAACCCAGGCCATACAGGACCTGCTACAGGTTCAGGCCATCTACCACAGCCGCAAGGACATGTTCATCAAGGTCTACCCTTACCCGGCTGTGGTCAATTGGAAAGAGGTTATCTCCGGCAGGCTCTCCTCCTTAGGCTACTTCGTGGAGTTCGATCAACTCAACCCGGCCGATCCCTCCTCCCCAGTGATTCTTCATGTGACAGAATCGCGATACAAAAGCAGATCGGATATCCCCTGGACCAACATAGTGCTGTTCATGGCGACCGTGGTCACCACGCTGTTCGCCGGCGCATTGATGAGCGGGGCGAATCCCTTGACCCACCCGTATCTTATATTCAAGGGAGCATCCTTCGCCGTGCCTTTGCTTCTGATTCTGACGTTTCACGAGTTCGGCCACTATCTGGAGTCCCGGCGCGCCGGAATCAAGGTCAGCCTGCCCTATTTCATTCCCGGCCCCACTCTGTTCGGCACCTTTGGAGCGGTCATCAGGTCCAAATCGCCGTTTAAGACCAGGCGCGATCTTCTGGACGTGGGAGCAGCCGGCCCCATCGCCGGGTTCGTGGTTTCGGTGGTGGTCATCGTTGTCGGTCTGTCTCAGTCCAATATCGCAGAGATTTCCGGACAGGGTTTCCAGCTGGGAGAGTCCTTGATATTTAAGATCCTCTCCTGGCTGGTGCTCGAAGAGGTGCCCCAAGGACACAGCGTTTTCTTAAGTCCCACCGCCTTCGCCGGCTGGGCCGGGATTTTGGTCACCATGTTAAACCTCCTTCCCATCGGCCAGCTGGACGGCGGGCACATCATGTATGCGCTTCTGGGAAGAAAACAGCGCATGGTGGCAACGGCGGCTACTGCGGCTTTAATTCCACTGGGGCTGTTTTGGTGGCCGGGATGGTTCGTGTGGGTGGCTTTGGTGCTGTTGATCAAGGTGGGGCATCCGCCCACCATGAACGACCAGCTCCCCCTGGACACCAAGCGGAAGGTGATCGGCTGGCTGGCCATGCTCATTTTCATCCTCTCCTTCACCCCCGTGCCCATCAAGTAGCGAAACCCGGATGAGTTGTCCGTGGGCAGGTGAACTCCGCGCCTCACAGAGAAGTCCCAGCGGGCGTGATCGCGCAGGGACAGAATTCTCTTGACAATCCCACCCAAAAGGAATAAAATTGGGGGCAGTGAATCCAAATCTCATTCCACGGAGGAGGTGAAACAAGTGAAGAAGGTTGCCGTTTGCTTTTTGATTCTGGCTGGTCTGGTTTCCGTTATGCTGGTCGCCGGATGCAGCCGGGAAAAGGCCATGGAGCAGTTGATGGCCGACCCTCAGATGTCCCAGCTGATTATGGACAAGCTCTGGAACACGCCTGCCACCAAGCAGCAGTTGGTTCAAATGGTAATGGACGATCCGGAGAGCATGAGCCAGCTGAGGCAGTCCTTGGCGGCGGATTCGACCAAGGCGGCCACCATGCTGGACATGATGTTGGCCAACGAAAACCTGAAGGAGATGATCAAGGCCAAGACCGCGGACTTGTGTGAGACCAAAAAGAGAAAATAGAACTTAGCCTCTCCTTTTTTCCTGCAATCAGCCGGCATCCGCCTCAAGTGGGGTGCTGGCTTTCGTTTTTTCCGGAATTTCGAGTGGCAGGAGGGGGGAGAGCGCAACTTAATACCCGGCTATGCCTCGGCTTGCCCGTCGATTTCAAGCGGCTCCCTCTTGACTTCAGAGGACAGGCTCAGTCCCATGGAGCGCCCCGAGAGCAGCGACCACAGGCAGCTTATGCCCGCCCGGATCACGCCCAGACCCGCAGCCAGGTGATCGGCCAAAACCAGAGGAAGGACCTTCAGAGCAAAGTACGTCCCGGCCCGTCGTCTGAAAAACCTAAGCAGAGGGTAGTTGACCGACAAATAGGCCAGAGCCAGAAAGGCGGCGAAGACCACGAAGACCCTATGGAAGGGGATCAAAAGCAGACAGAGCATAAAGACCAGGGAGATGACCACGGAGAGTATAAATCCCGGATAGATGTTGGCGATCCTGAGCTTCTTGATCACGTAAGCCAGAATCCGCTCCCTGAAAGCGAACCAAAACCAGCCCTTGCCCCGACTGTAGTCGTTCTTCAGAAGGCCCCACAGGCTATATGGTTTGAGGTGCTTTCCCTGTATTTTCGTATCCAGACGTATCTTCCACCCTGCCCCTTTCAGCCGCCGGCCGAACTCCAGGTCCCCGCCGCCGTACTTGTTCTGGTACGACGTGCGGAATCCCTTCACCGACAAGAAGGCGTCTTTTCTGACCGCCCCGATCGAGGAGATCCAAAAATCGAAATCCTTGGGAGAGCTGGCGTAGCTATAGTACAACCACAGATTCTTATACCGGGCGGCCAAGTTTCTCTGGTCGTTCTCCGGCGTGCACACTCCTGAGACCGCGCCGTAGTGATCGCTCGAAAGACGCTTCTGTATCCTTCCCAAGGCGTCGGGTTGGATCACCATGTCGCAGTCGGTGAACACCAGGATGTCTCCCTTGGCCAGCCGAGCCCCCATGTTTCTGGCGTTCTCTGCCTCCTGCGGCCGGTCCACGCGGAGGAACTTGAATCCATAGGATCGCACCAAATCGGAGCAATCCTCCCGGGAGCAGTCGTCCACTACGATGACTTCCGATGGGGGCAGCTCCGATTTTTTCAAGGAATCCAAGCAGAAGCGCAGGGTGCGCTTGCCGTCCCGAATAGGTATAATGACGGAAATGTCCAACCTATGCTCCTATTGACATGGATCAACCCCTCAGCAAAATAAGCCGCAGTGCAACCTTTGTCAAGGAATTTGGCTTGACCAGACTCTCGGCAGAGATATCTTGGAGAAAACCCCGCCCCTTCGCCTCTAGAGGAGAAGATGGAGCAGATCCGAAAGACAAGGCTGAGAGCGACGAAGCCGGTGTCGGAGATGACGTTCCGACGCGTGCTCCTTCCGCTGGTGGGTCTTTCCGTGTCCTTCCACCTGGTATCGGTGTACTGGGAAACCCCGCAGTTGTGGGGAATCCACTTTCTGCACTTTTTTCCCGCATGGGTGGCTTGGGGCCTGACCATTCTCTGCCTGTGTCTGTTCATTCCCGGCTTCAACCGCCCTCTCCTGGCTCTGTCGGAGTCGGCCTTCGGGCGTCCGGCAGGGGTTTTGGGCAAGGTGAACCGATATATTCTCCTTGCGCTGGCTGGTTTGATTTCCATTCCCCTGTTCTGGGCAGGCAGGACCAAGTTCTTTCTCCTGGGGGACGGATATTTCAAACTGGAGGCCCTGGCCGGGAAGATCATCACGGTCACCGAGCCGTTGGATGGAATAGTTCATCAGCAATTCCAGAAGCTCTTGATGTCCTTCTTTCCGGACGCGTCCCTTTCCCTGGCCTACACCATACCCAGCGTCATATGCGGAGGGACATTCGTCTTTCTGCTTCTGATCTTGTCCCACAGATTGGGGAAAACCGGCTTTCAGAAGGCATTGATTTTCTCCATGCTTCTTTTCCTCGGTTCGGTCGAGCTTTTCTTTGGATACGTGGAGGCTTACACCGGCCTTCTAATCAGCCTGACACTGTTTCTGCTGTTTTCCCTTCTGGCCATTCGGGGCAAGGTGAACGTGATGCTGCCCTTTTTGGCGCTGGCTGTGAGCATCGGCCTTCACGTCTCCGGCATCGTGCTGCTGCCGGCTTTCCTCTACCTTGTCTTCTGGAAATGGAGTCGTAGCGGACGAAAGCTGCCCGATGCTTCTTCTCTTATGTGCCTGGCAGGATGCACCGCCATCATATTCCTGGCCGTATGGAGGGTGTTTTTGATGCCCGGAGAGGGAAACCGTTTCGGCCAGTTCCTTCCCATCATATCCTCGACCGGTTACGGTTTCACCATGTTCGGCTGGCCGCACCTGTTGGAGTTCCTCAACCAGCTTCTGCTTCTTTCTCCGGTGGGGATAATACTGTTCCTGTTTTCCCTTCTCTACTTCACCAAGCCGGGATTCCGGCAAGATCCCTTCTTGAACTTTCTGATGATCTCCAGTTTGACCGGCCTGTTTCTGGTCTTTGTCTACAACGGCCGGTGGGGCAATGCCGACTGGGACTTGAGGGCCTTTCCGGGGATATTCTTTACTTTGTGCGGAGTCCTCTTCTTCGTCAGATGGGGACAAGTCTGGGCCAAGTTCAAGTATTATGGGATCATTCTTATCGCGGTGAGCCTCTTTCATGTCGTTCCCTGGGTATGGCTGAATGCGAACGCACAAATGAGTCTAAATCGCTACGTTCTGACCACCACAAACGACAAGCATATCCTCAGCGCTTCCAGTGGAGGCTTGTGGACGGTGGGAAGGGTGTTGGATAAGGCCGGCCTCACCCCGAAGGCCGAGGATATCTACCGGCTGGGGATGGAGAGGAACCCTCAGAGCGTGGTGTACTACTCCTTGTTGGGCAACAACCTCTATGCTCAAGGGAGATACGACGAGGCCATAACGTGTCTGAAAAAGGGACTTGAGTTGGAGCCTGAAAGCCAGGAGCTTCGGCTCAGCCTGGCTCAGAACTACCTTAAGAAAAACGAGCTGGCCCAAGCGCTGCCCTATTTGGAAAGCCTGAAAGACGAATTGGACGACGACCGCCTCTTCGTGGTCATCATGACCAAGACTTACATGAATCTCAACCGATGGGCCGATGCAGGAGAGGTCACCCAGCGATTCCTTGCCCAGAAGCCGGAGTCTGCGGAGATGCTGGGACTTTTAGGCTTGAGCTTTTACATGCTGGGGGACAAATCCGAGGCCAGAGAACTGTGGGAGAGAGCGATCAAACTGGACCCCAACGACCGCAACGCCAGAGCCGGGCTGAAGGCGATGCAAGGAATCGGCGAAAGGTAGGCCGCATTGATGAGACCAAACCGGACTTACGTCCCTGGAATGGCGACGGCATTCCTGCGCGGCCAGCAGGCTATTTCGGCAGTCCGATCGCGAAGCCGTCGAAGGGATGAAGAAAGCAGCCGCCGCTCAGTCCCGGCTTGAACATAGCGGCCCCGGCGCAACGTATACTATTTTACCAAAGGCATAATGCATGCGGAAGATGAAGAAAGCCAAAGCAGAAGAGCCTTCAGCTGAAGCGGCGACCCCGGAGAAGGCGTTCAGGTACGTATTCTTGCCTTTTCTTTCACTGGTGGTCTTGGCTCATCTGGTGTCCACCTTCTGGCAGACTCCTCACCTGTGGGGGATTCATCACCTCTACTTCTTTTCCGGACACCTCGGGTGGATCTTGACCATCGCCGCCCTGAGCCTGTTTTTCACCCCGGTGAGCAGTCTTGTGCTACGGCCGTTTAAGTTCCTGCTCCAGGTTTGGGAGAGTTCTCTGAGAAAGATCGGTAAATACCGGCTTTCCGCTGCTGTGGGCCTGGCATCCATTCCCTTGTTCTGGCTGCTGAGGACCAAGCTGTTCCTGCTGGGAGACGGCTATTTCATTCTCCAGATCCTTCCCGGCGGACAAGTGGCCCTCACCGAACCGCTGGACCGGATTATTCACTACCAGTTCTACCGGCTGTTGATGCACATCTCGCCCGGAATGGATCCGTCTCTATCTTATTCCCTTCTGAGCGTTGTATGTGGCGGTGCGTTTGTCTTCTTGAGTCTGCTGATTGCCGATCGACTGGGGAAAAACACGTTTCAGAGGGTTCTCATCGCCTGTTCGCTTCTCACCCTGGGATCGATCGAGCTGTTCTTTGGTTACGTGGAAAGTTACACTCTTCTTCTGGTAGGGCTGACTTCGTACGTGCTGCTTTCCATCCTCCACCTTCAGGGCAAAACCAGCGCCATCCCCCCTTTTCTGGCCTTGATCTTCAGCATCAGCCTTCACATTCTGGCCATCGTCTTCGTTCCCTCCTTTGCATATCTTGTCCTTCGAAAAGCCCGCGCCAGACAAGGAAGGCGACCGGGCGTCTTCGGCGTTTTGTCGTTGGCGGCATGCTTGGGGATCATCTGCCTGGCCGTATGGCGGTTCTTCATTGCGAAATTCGAGGGGACCGGATTCAGCGGACTGCTTCCCCTTCGGCCGTCGCCGGGAAACGGATTCACCCTGTTTTCGGCGGCCCACCTCGCTGAATTCGCCAACCAGCTTCTTCTCGTCTCCCCGGTGGGTGTGGCCACCTATCTGTTCTTCTCCTATTATGCCCTAAGATTCAAGATGCTGAGGGACCCGGTGGTCAACTTCCTTCTCATATCCAGCATCTCGGCTCTGATCCTCGCTTTCGCCTATGACGGCCACTGGGGCAGCGCAGACTGGGACCTGATGTCCTTCCCGGGAGTATTCTTCGCCCTGGCGGGTATCCTTCTTTTCGTCAAGCTTGGAGCGCGCTGGTCGAGATTCGGCAACTACGGGATCGTCCTGATGGCAGTCGGCCTCCTGCACGTGGTTCCCTGGGTCTTGGTCAACGCCGACCCGCAGAAAAGTGTGGATCGCTACACCATGATCGCCACCAACGATTCGCATCTTTTGGGTGCCCGGGGCGGAGGAATGTGGAGGATAGCCCGCATACTGGAATACGCCGGCTATCTCCGGGAGGCGGAGCAGGTGCTCAGACAGGGAATAGCCCGGGACCCCAACGAGTTGGGATGCTATACCTATTTGAGCCGACTGCTCTATTTTCAGGGACGATATGATGAGGCCAAATCCTATCTGGAAAGGGCTTTGGCAGTCGATCCCAACAGTGCCTGGGTCAAGTTCAGCCTGGGCCTGGTTTGCCTGGAGACAGGAGACTTCCGCCAAGCGGCATCGTACCTGGAGGGGATCAAAGGACAGTACCAGGGCGACCCGGACTTTGCCGTTGCCCTATCCAAGGCCTATCTGGGTGTGGGCAGACCACAGGATGCGCGGGATATTCTGCAGCAGTTCCTCAGCACCGGGCAAGACTTAGCCACCATTCGGGGGCTTCTGGGTGAGGCCTTCTTCCAACTGGGCGACCTTCCAAACGCCAAGAGAGAGTGGCAGGCAGCCCTCAAAATCGACCCCGACGAGCCGATCTCAAAAACCGGGCTGGAGGAACTCGGCAAACCTGCGGGAGAGTAAGAGACAAAGGGAAAATTCAGGCTTCGTGGTGCGGACGGGGCACAATGACCGTCTCCGGCTGCATTCCCCGGACGGTGGCGTGCTTCCAATGGGGTCGAA
>CAZPRG010000089.1:0-9773 GCA_964588675.1 uncultured Ignavibacteria bacterium | reverse complement strand
GTGCCGCCATCACCTACAAGGCCTGGGTGTGCTCCAATCCCGAATGCGGTTTCTCGATTCGCATAGACAACGGCGAGATCAGCTTCGGGAGACCCATCGGTTTCTCACAGAAGTAAAAAGTCTCTGTCGACGTTTTCTCCGAGATCAGCCCCAAGTACCCTGGGCGCTTCGTCCATCTGTTTCTTGACGGGAACTTCTCATGTGGCGGAAGATATTCCAGAATTTCTGGTTCAAGCTGGTGGCGGTAGTCATGGCTCTGCTTCTGTGGTTGAACGTGGCCACCGACCGAGTCTACCAGTACACCGAGAGGATTCCCCTGGAGATAACCAACCTTCCCCAGCAGCTTCTCCTGGCTGAGAAACCGCCCGATCACGTCGATGTGACCATCGAGGGCAAAGGAAAGGAGCTGCTCAAGCTCATCCTGGCGGAGAAGAAGAATCTGAATATCGATGCCGCGGAGTTCAAAAGGGGTGAGACGGACTACACCGTTAAGCCCGAGGACGTTCCCATCCCGAGGGATCTGGAGTTGTCCGTGACCACCGTTCTTCCTCCCAAGAATCTCACGGTGAGGTTGGACTATTCCATGGAGAAACAACTGGCCGTGAAGCCCGACCTCACGGTTGTTCCCGCCGACGGTTACGAACAGGTGGGCGGCCTCCATTACGGTCCCAAGGAGGTGGTCATCTCCGGACCCAGGATGTGGCTCAGAAACCTTCAGGAAATCCAGACGCAAAAGCAGGTGATACAGGACGCCAAAGAGTCGGTTTCGGGGCAGCTCGATCTGGTTTTGCCGGAAGGATACAATCTCAGTCTCTCTCAGGACAAGATCAACTACTCGGCTAACGTGGAAAAGACCGAGGAAAGACAAACGCCGGCTCGGGCAGTCTCTCCTGTAAATCTGGCTCGCAAGGCGGAGGTCGAGCTGAGACCCGACAGCGTGGCCTTGACCGTTGCCGGCGCGCAGAGCCTGATCAACCAACTGGATCCCGACAGCATAAGAGTCTTCGTCGATTGCTCGCAGGTGAGCCGACGCGATACGGTGAAGCTTCCGGTCCAGGTGGGTTTGCCTGCCGGCATAAGGTTGGTGAGGGCGGAACCGGACTCGGTCGAGGCTCTGCTCAAGTGATCTCGGAGATTCGTCGGGCTGCGGGCGGAGGGCCCTCGAATCTCCGTGCTCCGGACTCGACGCATTCCAAGCCACCGCCAGGATCGGGAAGACGACGCTTGAACCGATCATACTTCCCGACAGGATATGTTGGTATTAGGCATAGAGACGTCGTGTGATGAGACCGCTGCCGGCGTGGTGGCAGACGGAAGCCGCATCCTCTCCAACGTGGTCTGCTCCCAAATGGTTCACAACAAGTACGGGGGCGTGGTGCCGGAGCTGGCCTCCCGGGAACATGTCCGCACCATAATTCCGGTGTTGGAGGAGGCCCTGGATCAGGCCGCTACCACCCTGACCGGAATAGAGGGGATTGCCGTCACCTACGGTCCCGGGCTGGTGGGCTCGTTGTTGATCGGACTATCGTTGGCCAAGGCGCTTTCCTTCTCGCTGGAGATCCCGCTGATCGGCATCAACCACATAGAAGGACACATCTTCGCCAACTTCCTGGAGCATCCCCATCTCTCGCCGCCTTACGTGTGTCTGGTGATCTCGGGCGGACACTCCAACCTGGTGTACGTAGCGGACAAGGGCGACTACCAGGTTCTGGGACGGACCCGGGACGACGCTGCGGGCGAGGCCTTCGACAAGGTGGCTAAAGTCCTGGACTTGGGATACCCCGGGGGACCGGCCATAGACAAGACCTCGAAGAACGGGCGACCTGACTTCTTCAAATTCCCGCGCGCCTACCTGGAGGAGGACAGCTTCGATTTCTCCTTCAGCGGTCTCAAGACGGCGGTGGCCATATATGCATCCCGGCTCCCTCAGGAGAGGCTGGAGAAGCACAGAGCGGACATCGCAGCCAGCTTTCAGGAGGCGGTGGTGGACGTCTTGGTGGACAAGGGAATCAGGGCCTGCCTCCAAAGAAAGACCCAAGTCATCGCATTGGCCGGAGGCGTAGCCAGAAACGAACGTCTGAGAGACAAAATCCAAAAGGAGGCTGAAAAGCACCAGCTCCGGGTCTTTTTCCCCTCCCCCGTTCTGTGCACGGACAACGCCGCCATGATAGCAGCCGCCGGCGAATTCCACCTTTCCCGGGGCCGAAGATCAGGCCTGGACCTAAACGCCGTTCCTTACGCTCCCCTGGTCTGAGAGGAACGATAGCCAGTCAGGTGTCAACTGCTCCTCTCCTCCTCCCGGCACGACTTCGGTGAAAGTCCACCCCCACCTCCAACAGGTGACATCTCGGGCAGCTCTCGGGGCCTGGATCGGCCTCTGAGCCAAAAACCGTGCCGGGTGCGGTTAAATTTCCCGCCAACCTGCCGATATCAATAAGCGAACGTCCCCACGAATTCTCTCAACGTCCCCACAGCTGTTACTGAAGTCGGAAGTTGTTACGCAAAATGGGAATTTGAACGCAGGTCGTATCCACAGGTGGATCTCACCCACTTGATGCGCCCGTGAAAGTCTCAGCACCGCCGGCTGTTGAGCATCCGGCGACCGCGCGACCGATGGCTGAAGACCAAACCACCCATATTACAGGAAACCGGGTCTGCGGACAAGGACTTTGAGTCTTTTTGCACCTTGGTCCTTCTGCCGGACGCGGCGGCTTTGATCCCTCATGATAGACATTCATGCTCACATACTGCCGGGAGTAGACGATGGGCCCCAGACCGTTCGGAATTCCTTGCAGATGATGAGGCAGGCCCAAGAGGCCGGCCTGGAAGCCATTTGTGCCACTCCTCATATACTCAACCATGTCACGCCCGAGTTGGATGCGGCCATAAGCCAGGCATTCGAGGTCGTTCGGAGAGAGGCGCAGGAGGCCGACCTGAAGGTTCAAATGTCCCTGGGATCGGAAATCTACCTGCGTCCTGACGTCATGGCCCTGCGGCGTCACCACTTCTTCAGCCTCGACCGGAGCGGAAAGTACGTGCTGATGGAGCTGCCCCTGGGCCGGTTTCCTTTGGGAACCGACCGGTTGATCTACGACTTGAGGCTGGAGGGCATCACGCCGGTGATCGCCCATCCGGAGAGGAGCCTGGTCAAGACAGATCAGCTGCAACAGGTGGAAGGCCTGGTGCGGCAGGGAGCCTTAATGCAGATCAATGCCGGAAGCATACTGGGCCGATTCGGCAGGCATCCCCGCAGGATGGCCGAGAGATTGCTGGAGCGGGGACTGGCCCACGTGGTGGCTAGCGACGCGCACGACGTGCAGGGCCGATCCTTCTGCCTGCTGGCTGACGCTTACCGCAGAACCGTTGGGATTCTGGGCCGGGATCAGGCGGAAAGACTATTTGTGCGCAATCCCGGGAGCATACTGGCTGGTGAGAATCTAATGGAAGCAAGGCGGGCGGACGCCCATCCTTCCGGGCGGACCGACCGGAAGTGTGCGGAGGAAGTGGGGTGGCAGGAACATGCAATCCACGATGTTATCGCTACGGAAAAACTGATGCCAGGAGGTGCAGCATGAAGGCTCCAAGCAGAATTCTCTCGCTGTGGCTGATCGTCTGCCTGTTGGTTTTGGAGACGGCGACCATCTGTCCGGCCCAGACCGAAGACCAGGCCCAACGAGAGGAAATGAAGTCCGCCTCACAGTACTATCTGGAGAGAGGAACCGAGAGCAAGATGATGATGAAGGTCAATGTCTGGGGCGCCGTGAAACAGCCCGGCTCCCAGTACGTTCCCGACGGGACGGATCTGATCGGAGTTCTGTCGGCGGCGGGTGGTCCGGCCGATGGGGCCAAACTTTCCAAGGTGACCTTGGTCCGCAACTTCAATGGCGACAAACACCATCAGGTGATTAACGTGAGCCGTTGCCTGAAAAAGGGGAGCCTACAGAACCTGCCCGAGCTTAAGCCCGGAGATACGGTCATAGTACCCAAGTCCGGCATCTCCTTCGGCAAGTTCCTGGGCGTGATCTACAACGTTGCGGTGGTAGCCAGCGTGGTCAAGCTCATGACGGACTGAAAAAGCGAATCAACCCTCAAGCGCAAGGAGAGCCAAGTGCCCAACTCGGAGGAAAAACAAACCAGTCTGAATGACTACCTGCGGATAATCTCCAGAAGGAAGTGGTTGATCGTCCTCACCTTTCTGTGTTTCACCGCATCGGCGGTGGCCTTTTCTCTTTTGACCGCTCCCATTTACCAGGCCGTCACCACCGTCATGGTGGAAAAGCAGGGAGGAATGGATGACTACATCTTCACCGGCGCCGCCATGATGAGGTCCGAGAGCAAGATCAGAAACCAGGTGGAGATAATCAAAAGCCGCAGTCTGGCCCAGGCGGTGGTGCAGGAGGTGCTGAACGGCCCTCGAAGGAATGAGTTCGAGAACTCCTTCCCCTCCCGGCGTCAGGCTTTCCCCTCGGAAGATCATCTGATCCGGGCGGTGCAGGAAAACTTGAGCGTGAATCCCATCCGGGACACGGACATTTTGGAAGTGAGCATGACCGCGCCCGACCCGGAGATGGCGGCGTTTCTGGCCAACACTGTGGCCCAGGAGTATCACGACAAGAGCCTTCAGGTCAGCCGGGGCGAAATATCCGAAGTGCGGAATTTCCTGCAGAACCAGTTGGAGATCGTCAGAGACAGTCTTCTGATGGCGGAGGAAGCGCAGAAGCAGTACATGCAGACCCAGGCGGTCTCCGCCCTTCCGGACGAGACCAAGGAGCTGGTCAAGCAGCTGGCGGAGTTCGAATCGATGCTCAACGAGGCCAAGATCGAGCTGGAATCCAACCAAAAGCGGCTGGCTTACATGAAGGCCCGGTTGGATGAAAGAAAAGGTCGGCTCTTGGACGAGATCACCCAGATATCCACTCCCATGATACAGAAGCTGAGAGAGGAGATGGCGGAGTTGGAGGCCATGCGGGCCGAATACGTCGCCCAAGGGGTCCAGGAGGAGCATCCCAAGATGCAGCAGATACTCAACCGGATTCACGAGACCAAGAACAAGCTGGTGGCCGAGACCTCCGATTTGGTCTCGCGCAACCTCACTTTGAAGGACCCCTTGGCCTACTCCCAGAATCTCCTGGGAGACATTTTGAATCTGGAGATCGAGATACAATCGTTCTCCGCCAAAGCGGACGGCCTCCAAAGGATCGTGGATCGGTATACCGAGAGGATGAACCAACTGCCGGAGAAGAGCCTGGAGCTGGCGCGCCTGGAGAGGTCTACCAAGGTGGGTGAAAACATCTACCTGATGCTCAAGGAGAAACACGAGGAGGCCCGAATCAAGGAGGCGGGCCAGATCGGAAACGTCAGGATAATCGACCATGCCGTGGCGCCGGAAGCACCTATCAGACCCAAGAAGAAATTGAACGCGATGTTGGGTGCATTGCTGGGACTGCTTCTGGGATGTTCCCTGGCCGTGCTTCTGGAGTCGTTGGACGTTTCGCTGAAGACCATCGAGGACGTGGAGGCCTTGAAGCTGCCGGTTTTAGGTCATATCCCCAGGATTCGGGAGGGACATAAACATCGAAAATCCAGGAGAAAAGGAGTCGATGTCGGCGCTGAGGGGGCTAGGGTGGCATCGCACCTGTTGACTCATTCCGCACCCAAATCCCCCATATCCGAAGCCTACAGAACCCTAAGGACCAATATCCAGTTTTCCAGCCCGGACAATCCGCCGCGAACCATGCTGATAACCAGCGCAGGACCGGGAGAAGGAAAATCGACCACCGTGGCCAACTTGGCTATAACCTTTTCTCAGGTGGGCAGCAAAACCGTTCTGGTGGATGCGGATTTCCGCCGCCCGGTTCTGCACTCCGTGTTCGGGCTGCCCAAGGAGCCGGGAATCACCAACCATTTGGCCGGTAAGGCGTCTTGGGAGGCCGTGGTCAGGAGCACCTCGGTGGAGGGTTTGGACCTGGTCACCTGCGGAATCGTACCTCCCAATCCCTCGGAGCTGTTGGCCTCGGAGAAAATGAAGGAGTTTGTGGCTCAGTTAAAGAGCACGTATCAAACCGTGCTTTTCGACACGCCCCCGGTTATTGCCGTCACCGATGCCGTGGTCTTGTCTTTGCTTCTGGACGGGGTGGTCCTGGTAGCTTCCGCCGGCCAGACCTCGCACCAGGGATTGGCTAGGGCCAAAACCCTGCTGGAGAACGTGGACGCCAGGATACTGGGTGCGGTCCTGAACAAGATAGAGGCCAAGAGCGCCTATGGCTCATATCACTACTACTATTACTATCACTACTACGGCGACAGAAAGGAGCGGAGAAAGAGCAAGAGGCCGGCGGCAGCAACTCCGGCAGGAGCCCGAGCGGTGCAAGAGTGGCATCCGATCAACACGCTCTGACGCAAGCTGTGCCTGAGACCTCAGGCGCAAGCGCGTGACAATTGATTTCCCATGTTTGGGCCAGGATCGAGTTTCTTTTAGGTCCTGGCCCTTCTTTTAGTTAACTATTTGCGCGGTCCGAGTAGACGAGACCGTCGGTGCGAAGCAGCCCGCAAAACTCAAGCCCCTCTTCCGGTCCTTCTCCCCCAGAAACACATCCGACTCCCTCTTGAGTCCATACCCAGGGCGGTGTGGAAGGGCGCAAGTCTTTCCCTTTTACCTGCTGGGGAAGCGATCCCGCGCCGGCGTATACCGCATCTCGGGTTTGAGCCACCCTCAGGGCTTCACACCTAAAATTCTTGACAAACTCTCGATCCGAGTTATCATGTAGGTGTGAAAACCGTTTGGGTGGTCATTCTGTCTCTGGGGGTCCTGACAAGCATTTTCTTGCCTCCTGACGCAGCCCGAGGCGAACGAGTTTCCGGTCCCAGGTATATAGACTTTGCTTATGCCATCGTCGACTCCACCCCCACTTTCCAGGGAGAGCACATTCGGCACTTCAACTCCTTTTTCGGTGCGGCATCGGATAAGTCACTTCTGATGTCGCCGTTCCTGAGGTTCGGACCAGGTTTGACGAATACCCCCAGAGCCCGGAACCTTGCTGGCCCACAGCCCAGCAAGCGAGGCATAAACTACAAAAGGGCCGCTCCTCTTGCCGCGGCCAACGCAGGGGCCATTTTTTACGGGGTGAAAAAAGCAATCAGCGCTTGGGGAGAGTCCCAAGGGAGCTTCCATTTCAAGAACGACTGGAAAGGCGACCACCTGGCTCAGATAGACGAGCTCAGCCATTTCGTCTGGGGCTACAAGATGACCCAGTTTCTGTTCTGGTCCTATGGCTGGGCCGGATTCTCCTCCAAAACCAGCCGCTTGATAGCCGTCTCCCAGACCGCTTTTGTTCTGACCATGGTGGAGTATCCCATCGACGCGTACAATCCCAAGCAGGGCGTGGGGCTTTCGGATTTGGCGTTCGACTACGCCGGCATCGGGGTGGCCTACCTAAAGCAGCGTTGTCGCTGGCTTGGAGACTTGGACGTCAAGATAAGCTGGAGAAGGGACATCATTTTCGGCAACCAGCCGGTCTTCGCCCAGACTTACGAGCAGTTCGACAACTTCATCTACTGGCTCACTTACAGGACCAGGCTGTTTTTGCCGCAGAAGGCCCTATGCTTCGGTTTGGGGTACGGGGTCACTCACCGCCAGGACCAACCCGCCAGGCATCTGCTCTTGGGCATTGGTCTGTCGCTGCCCGATTTTCTATCCCTGTTTGCGCAGGACCTGGGGGCCCGCGTTGGATTGCTGGAGTTGTTCTATCCCAATCTGAATCTCGAATTCTGATCGATTGCTTCCTTTCACCCACGGCAGAACCGGCGAGCGGCATTAGCCGCGCAGGCGCCTGGTCCCGGAGACGGGCCGAGCCGTGCCTATTGGCGTCGACTCAGAGGCTCTCGGCAGAGCCACGCCCTTCCATGCGTTTCCATCTCCGGGAGCCGGAAAAGCACCCATTTTCGTCCGGGCATTTCCGGCGCGTCCGAGCAGACACGGATGCTCCCTCAGAGCGGCTTTGGGCTCTCAAGCCGGGCTGCGCAAAAGAAGCACAGTCGGCAGATTGAATGTCCCGGCCCTTTGGGCCGATAAAGCTCGTATGAACAGCCAGCCGAGCCTTCGGACTGGCCATCGCTTCTTCTCGCAGAAACACTTCGAAGCCACAGGGGGCATGTGAGCAGCAAGATCAAAAACGGCTGTTGTTCCACTATCCACTCGGCTTCCGATTCAACCCGGAACGGGGAAACCAGGCGGGGGAAAACATCCCCCTTGCAGGTTGATCCGACACCACCGGTTCGGGCAGAGGAAACCAAGTCCTCCCGGCAGGTCATCTCTCACCTCCTGGTGGTGGACGACGAGGAATACATCTGTGAGGTCATAAGGGAGATGCTCTCGGACCAAAGCTACCGCATCCACACGTTATGCGACCCGGAGAAGGCTCTGGACTTCATTCGAACCAACCAGGTGGACCTGGTGTTGACGGATCTGATCATGGGCAAAAAGTCGGGCGTGGACGTGCTGCAGCAAACCATAAGATCTCACCCGGACGGGATAGTGGTCCTCATGACCGGACATCCCACCATAGAGAATGCGGTGACCGTGCTCAGGTCCGGGGCCTACGATTATCTGGTCAAACCCTTCTCCATGGACACCTTGAAGGCGGTGGTCAAACGGGGTCTGGAGAAACAAAGGCTCTACCGGGAGAACATCAATCTGAAGGAGACCGTTTCGCTTTATAAGATCAGCGAAGCCATGGGCTCCACCATCCGGCTGGATTTCCTTCTCAACTTGATACTGGAGACGGCCATCAAAGAACTGGACGCCGACATGGCCACGGTCCTTCTTTCGGACGGGAAGAATGGCGTCTTGACTCCCAAAGCCTCGCTGGGGGTTCCTCACGAGATGCTGGCCAGCGGCCTGCTCACCGGTCAGGACGAAATCTGCAAATGGGTCATCAAAAACGGCCGCCCCCGGGTTTTCGACGGAAACGATGTAGGGGCACAACATCTTCCTTCCCGCTTGCGGGAGGCCATCGGATCGGCCGTGGCCCATCCCTTGATGGCCAAGGGAAAGGTGATGGGGATACTGATACTCATAAGGCTGCTAGGGAGGGTGTCCCCCTTCAGCACCGGACAGCTTCACTCTCTTTCCATCATCGCCTCCAAGGCCGCTTCGGCCCTGGAGAACTCCAAACTGTATGAGGAGTTGAAGGATTCCTATCTGCAAACTCTGACCGCTTTGGCCAACGCCGTGGAAGCCCGGGACATTTACACCCGCGGCCACACGGATCGGGTGTGCTACATGGCCCAGTACCTCTGCCGGGAAATGGGATGGAACGAGGAGCAGCTGTGGGAGGTGAAGATGGGTGGGATCTTGCACGACATTGGCAAAATAGGCGTGCCGGACGCCGTACTCAACAAGGGTCAGACCCTGACTCAGGCCGAGTTTGAGATCATGAAGGAGCACCCCGCCTGCGGGGCCAGGATACTCGAGGGGATCTCGTTTTTGGCTCCGGCCGTACCCTTCGTATTGTACCATCACGAGAGATTCGACGGAAAAGGATACCCCTACGGATTGCGCAATCATCAGATTCCCATCCAGGGACGTTTGATGGCGGTGGTGGACACTTTCGACGCCATGACCAGCGACCGGCCCTACAGAAAGGCCAAGACCATCCGCATGGCCTTGCAGGAGATCAAAGACTGCGCCGGCACGCTGTTCGATCCCGACATCGCGCACCTGTTTCTCACCATCTGGGAGAAGGGACTGCTCAAGAAAAGTAAACTGCCGGGCA
>CAZPRG010000088.1:0-9801 GCA_964588675.1 uncultured Ignavibacteria bacterium | reverse complement strand
TCATGGAGTCGTAGACGTCGGCGATGGTCACTATTCGGGTGAGCAGGCTGGGATCCTTTTTGGTTCTCCGCTTGGGATAGCCCGACAAGTCCAGTTTCAGGTGATGCTCGAAGGAGACCACCATGGCCCGGGCCGAGAATCTGTCCAGGCTGCGCTTGGAGAGCAGGGTCTTCACCCCGTACACCGGGTGTTTTCTGACCTCCTCCCACTCGGCTTCGTCCAGCTCCGCCGGCTTGTTCAATATCTCCAGGGGCAGCCTCACCTTGCCCACGTCATGGAACAGCGCGGCAAATCCCAACTCGCTGAGTTTCTTTTTGGGGAGGCCCAATCTGGCTCCCAGCGAAACCGAGAGTATGCACACGTTGACCGAGTGGGCGAAGGTGTATTCGTCGAAGTTCTTGATGGAGGTTATGCTCATCAGATTGGATTCGTTCTGGATGAGCTGGTCGATCAGAAATTGGATGGCACGTTTGCTCTTGACGGTATTGATGCTGCGCCCGCTCTTGGCGGATTCCATGCTCTCCTGGGCCACCGATAGGGTTTTGAAGAACCTCTTTTTGGCCAGCTTTTTCTGATTCTCGGGCAGCGACTCGTCTCCCACGTCCCATTCCGAGGCGAATCGGTCCACCTTCAGATTCCGGATGCTGGAGGAGGCCAGGGCTTTTTGGAGATCTTCGAAAGGTTCCTTGGCCTCCGGATCGGCGTGGGCCAGGATGAAGATGAAATCTTCCAGTTCCTGGGTAGCCAGCCCCAAACCGATGGTCAGAGCCTCGAACTGCAGCTTGGAAAGAAGATCCATCAGGAACTTGCTGGAGACGTATCCGTCGAAAGAGAACTTGAGCCGGACGTCGTTTAAGAACAGATATCCCTCCTTCGATTTCAGATACAGCTCCTGCTCCTTCTCCAGCAGGGATCCGATCAGCTTGAACAGGCCTTCTGCCTGCCGCTGGTATACCGAGTTGGACCTATCGTAGATCTGGGCGGTGCGGATGGAGACGTACAACTGGTAGACCAAGTTTCTCCCCTGCTCCAGAAGATAGCGCTTCTGTGCCGGACTGGCAACCTTCTTTGGGGTCTTGACCTTCTGTTCGGTGGTCAAGGCATCTCCTTTGTCGCCGGTTCGCTGCGGTCCGCTTTGGCCTGCCGGATTTCCTTGCGGCGCAACGCCGCTTCGCACGCCTGGCGGATCACCTTGTTCCGCTTCTTGCTCAGTTGACGAAGGGATTCCTCCGCACGGGGAGCGTGGATCAGACCCAGGGCTGCAATGGCAAAGACTCGGGTCTCGTTGTGCCTGTCCCTCTTCAGCAGGCTTCGTCTGGTGATCATCCTAACCAGGAGGGGCACGGCCTGCTCCTGGGCGATTACGGCGAAGGATTCCAGCAAACTCTTCTTCTCGTCGGGCGAGCTCTCCCTGAAGCCGTCGTCCTTGAGAATTTCCAACAACGCCGGGATGGCCTTTTCTTCTCTTCGTCTGGCCAGCCCCCGGGAGGCCAAAAGACGCACTCTCTTGTCCTCGTCGGTCAGAAACCCGACCATCAGCTCGCCTGCCTGCTGACCGGGTATCTTAAGCAGGGAGCTGACAATCTCCTTTCTCACTCGCAGGTCCCGGTGCCTGGCTACCGGCCTTAACAACCGCACTCCCTCCTCCGATCCGATCAGGCCGATCACGGCAACCACGTTTCTGACCACATACCACAGTCGATCGGACAATCCCTCCCGAAGAAGCTCCGGGTTGCTTTTTGCCTTCTTGGCCAGCACTTCGCACACCATACGCCGAACCTCGAATTCCTTGACATCTCTCAGCATGTGAATCATGGGAGTGACCGAATTCCGGTTGAGGCCCAGCAGGTACTTTTGTACCAGGTTCAGATCAAGTCCGTCTTTCTCGTTCAGGATTTGAGAAATCCGGCGGATCCTCTCTTGTGCACCGGCCTGGTCTATCACCCGGGCGATGATCTCCGCCTTGCCCTGGCGGAGGGGATCGGTCTGATCGGGGGCTTCTCCCACGCCACTGCCCAGGGATTCAAGCCTGCGGATGATGTTGGCGGCAGAGGAGAAATCGGTCACGGTCACCAGGGCATCCAGAACCCTGGCCATGGCCTCCATCATGCCGTCGAACTCCACCGGGTCCTGCTCGGCCATCAGCACCTCGGTCAGCACGTCCAGGAACTCATCCAACGATCGGGTCTGGTTGTCCGTGTCCAGAAGTTGTTGGATGCTCTCCACCTCGTCCGGCGAGAACTCCTTAAGTTTGCGCAGAAGTTCCCGGGTGTACTTCTGCTGGTACCGGCTGAGTTGATCCTCAGTGTCCTGCCCCCGGGTCTCCGGTTCCCGATCGAAGAAGCCCACCTCGGAGCCATACAGCTTGTCGAAATCCCAGTTGTCCGGGACGTCCTCGGCCGCAGGAACGTCCACATCCAGAAGGTCGTCCACTACCAGGTATTTGATGTTGTTTAGGTCCTTCTCCCAGAGCATGGTGACCAAGTCCTCCTCCAGGTCGCGGGACTTAAGGCACAGCTCCATCACTTCCAGGAAATCGTCGATCTCGAACGCCTCCAGTCCCTTGACGAAGGCCAGCTCCCTCACGCCGTCCTGATGCAGCAGGTGCACCAAACCCTCCTCCTTGGCCCCTTCCTCGTACACCACGACACCCTCGTAGAGCAACCGGGCGGCCTCGATGTCCACCTTCAGTTCGTCGTGTTCGTCTAAGAACTCGGTCAGCCCCAGATAAAGTTTCCTTTTGAATTCCTTGGGAAGAGGATTGTTGGCGGGATAGAGCAGAAGGCTCTTTAAGGTGTTGTTGAGAAGCTGGACCAGTCTTTTGACCTCCTCCAGCTCAAGTGCATCCAGGTCATGAGTTTCTGCTAAAGAGTCAAACTCCGACATACGACCCCCCGAGACATCGTCACCTAAATGTTATCGACAGCTTAGTGCCTGGGGATTAGCCTTCTCTTCCGTCCGAAAGCGATTGATATTGTTCGAATTCGGGATCGAAATCCGGATCGGGAAGGGTCTTTGCTTCTGCGGTGATTCGACTTGCAGAGATGACAAAAGGTGTCAGTCGGGGATCATATGTGATCCAGCATTTGATCCGCTACCTGTTGGGCTTTTTCCACGTCCTTGCGGGGGACCCAGACGGTCACGTTGGAAACCGGGATATGGCTGGTCATGGTTCGAAAGGCAATGCCTTCGTCTCCCTTAATCATGGAGATGATGCCCATGGCCTCGAGCGCCTCCCGCAGCATCTCCGCATACAGCCGCGAAGGGAGATTTCTTAAGGGCACGAAATCCGGGTTGGACCACTCTTCCTGTTCGGGCTTCGGAGCTTCCTCCGGCAGTTTGTCTACCAGTTGAGCGCCGCAGTCCGGGCATTTCCAAACGCCCGGTTTGTATTCATAGCGACAAGAGGGACAAAAAGGCAACGCGCTCCTCCTTTTGGGATTGACAAGAATCAGACATCCTCAAACATTTGATCGGCTATTTCTTTGGAGACTCCACGATGCTTTCTCGGAACCCAAACGGTCACGCTTCCCTCGGACACATAGCGGGATGAACCGTCAAACGGAGCCGAAATCGTCTCGTCCTTTTGGTCCTTCAGCAACGAAGGTATCCCTTCGTTCTCCAGGGCACCTTGCAGCATGTAAGCATAAGCGCAGGACGGGAAATCTCTCAGCCGGACGAAATCTGTCTTCTTGTGGCCTGCCTTCTTGGAGCCGGGAGTCTTGCGCCCTTCCAACACATCCACCAAGCTGGCGCCGCAGTATGGGCATTCCGAGATTCCCCGCTGGTATTCATCCCGGCAATCGGGACAATAAGGCATAATGCACCTCCTCCTGGTCACCTAATACCGTGTAGGGAGGCAAAAGGTTTCCGCGATTATCAAAACACGCGAGAGATTGGCAGCGCAGAGATTTGAGGGAGCAGGTAATCCGGGCAGGCTTAAATATGATCCAGCATCTGGTCCGCTATTTCCTGGGACCGGTCCACTTTGTCTTGGGGCACCCACAAAGTCACCGGCACGGCGGAGGTGGTGCCGTAACTGGGAAAGGTGATGGCGATGTCGTCGCTTTTTACGAAGGACGGAATTCCTTCCTTCTTCAAAGCCTCCTGTACCATTTCCGCGTAAAGACGGGAGGGAAGAGATCTGATGGGGACGTATTCTACGTTTTCCGGGGATTCCTCTTCCGGCAGCTTATCCGCCAAGGGAACGTCGCAGTCCGGGCATTTTTCGACACCCGGCTGGTACTCAAACCCGCATTTGGGGCAGTAGGGCATGCTGTTTCTCCTTTGCCTTGGCACGTTCGCTCACTTGTTTATACGCTTCTCGGCCAGAGAAAGATGTGCCCTATACGGGCATCCCTGATGCAGGATTGGGACAGAGCAGGGCGTTTGCGGCCCTTCGCGGCTTACTCCCCGGGAAGAGCCTGAATTGTGGCCGAAGCCGCTAGAACCCCCGCACCGATGGTCCCGTTCGCCCCGGAGAGATTGCCCACGGGAAGACCATCCGGAAGGAAGAACTGCATGTCCGGATAGGACACGAAGCTGGCGCCAAAGGCAACCAGGAAGACCTGGTAGGTGCCGGTGACGAAGTTTTGTCCTTCATAGAACGCGTCCCGGTCTATGGACGTCTGGCCGTAATCAAGCGCCGGAATCACAGCGGTACTACCGTTGCTTCCGTCGGGCCTCACCGTGCTCTTGAAGTAACCGGTAGCTTTCTCGGATAGGGTAAAATAGGCGACAACGTCGTCCGATTGAAAAGCCGTGACCGTCGGATGGTTTGTGGAGGTTATCGCAAACGACCCCGGCATCACCACCGATGTGCTCAGATTGAAGTTGTCCGCAGAAGAGGTGACGGTTACGGATATATTCTGCCCGAAGGTGAAAAGAGGGGTGCCTTCTTTGTAGTAGTCGCCGCTGCCTTGACTGGTCAGGGTGTATGCGCCGACTTTCACTACTGCCCCGTCGAATGGACTGGAGTCCCTGAGGACGTTGAAATAAGCGAAATCTATGTGTTGATCCAAGTCCTTGACCACCACCCCGTTTACGGTGAACCGGTTTTCCTGGGGTTTTGGCCGCGTGGTGACCTTTCCTCCGCAGGAGAGGAGCAATGCCAAGCCAAGAAGAATAATGGTCCAACCCGTAATAACCGTGCGAGTTTTCATGTCAAGCCCTCCCTTGGTGTTTGGTCTTTGTAGCCGCAGGCTTCCCCGCCTTTGGCGGGATGCGCCTATGGCGCATAGCCTGCGCGTCCTCTTGCTCTTTGCAGTCGTAGCCTTCGTCCTGCGATCGTTCTCGCACCCTGAAGGGCGCGGCTACAGACAATTCGCCCGATAACCAGACGGTCCCTTACGGGAATCGGGCAACTACAACTTCAACGATTTCATTCTGTGGACAGCTTCTTCCAGTCTGTCTTTGTCTTCGATCAGAGAGAATCTCAGATATCCTTCGCCGGACGGACCCAGGCCAGAGCCCGGTGCAGTGATTATCCCTGTCTGTTCGATCAGCAGATTCGCCATTCTGTTGGAGTCCACATCATAGGGAATCTTGGCCCAGACGAAAATGCTTCCTTTGGGATTCTTCACCTCCCATTCCAGGTCTCTCAGGCCCTTTACCAAAATGTCTCGCCTCTCCTGATACGTCTTTCGGACCGGATCAATCTCACTGTCCTCAAGCGCCAGCGCAACCACGGCGGCCTTCTGCAGCACGTGAAAAGCGCCGGAGTTGACGTTTATCTCCACCCGCCTTAAGGCATCTATCAGTTTCGCGTTTCCGACTACAAATCCCAACCTCCATCCGGTCATGCCGTAAGTTTTGGAGAACGAGAAGAATTCCAGGCAATTCTCTTTTGCTCCCTCTTGGGTCAGTATGCTCTCTGATTTCTTCCCGTTGAACGTTATCTCCGAGTAGGCCATGTCCTGGCAAACGACCAGCTCGCTCTCTTTCGCGAAATCGACCGCTTCTTGCAAAAACTCTCTATCGGCCAAGGCTCCTGTCGGATTATTCGGATAGTTCAGAAAGAGCAGCTTGGCTTTTGGTAACTCCTCCTTGCTTATCGTTTGGAAATCCGGCAGCCAGCGGTTTTCCATCAGGAGAGGCATCAGCACCGGCTTTCCGCCGGCCAGGATGGTTCCTCTTCTGAACACCGGATAGGCCGGATCGGGAACCAGTGCCACGTCTCCCGGATTGATGAATGCCCAGCTTACATGGGCGATTCCCTCCTTGGAGCCCAACAGGATCAAAACCTCGGATTCCGGATCGACCTCGACTCCGAATCTTCTTTTCATCCATGAGGCGGCAGCCTTTTTAAGCTCGGGCAATCCCTCATATATCGGGTGCCGGTGAAGTTCAGGAACATCCGCCGCTTGTTTCAGCGCCGCTATGATCTTGGGATGCGGCGGCAGATCTGGATTGCCGCCTGCCAGGTCGATAATATCCTTCCCCGAGGCCAGGGCTTTCTTTTTGGCCTCCTGCACCCCGTGAAAAACGTACTCCCCCAGCTCTTTCAGCCGGGAGGAGATTCTGTTTTCTATATCCAAAGCCTTATTCCCTCTATCATAGATTTGATCGGCAACCGA
This sequence comes from uncultured Ignavibacteria bacterium, assembly GCA_964588675.1. Taxonomy (GTDB): domain Bacteria; phylum Zixibacteria; class MSB-5A5; order MSB-5A5; family SM1-73; genus SM23-73-3. Next base: position 3,226 of record CAZPRG010000088.1, on the reverse strand, counting down.
AGAAGGGCAATTGAATAATAAGTGGACCAGTTCAGAGTGTCAATGGAAAAGGGAGTGTTGCAGCGATCGAACGGATACACCCCCTTCGCACATTGACGCGACCCGCCAGACTCCGGCCTCCTAATGTTTCGTCTTTGTAGCCGCAGGCTTTCAGCCTGCGTTCCCTCTCGCACCCTGAAGGGTGCGGCTACAAACCCAAGATCCTGTATGGGCTGCACGGACGTGCCCCCAGACGGGCCCGTCCGGACGTCTGGGTATAAAGGCAGGGAAGGGTTGGGCTCCTCTCCCTGGACGGGAAAGGACTAAGTCGAAGATCCCGCCCTTCGGCGGGCTCAGGGTGGTGAGCGAAGTCGAACCACCAGCGGCGGGGGAGAGGGTGAGAAAGAACATACTTTCCGAGTATGGCGGGCAAACAATTGCATTGAGATCTATCAGATCACAGACGCCAAGGCTATACCAAACCCAAAAGAACAAACGAATCATTTGCAGTTCACTTTAGTGAACTGACAGAAGAAATCATAACCTGATTGGCTTTAGCCGCATAAAAAAGATGATGTGGCTAAAGCCGGATTGATGTAGAATGTGTCTTATCAGTTGCTTGAAAGCAACTGGAATAGAGAAAATCAAAGTCCAACCCCCTGTATCCCCCTTCCTGCGGATCTTCGATATCAGGGGGACAAGTTCTTCTGGTGCATCGGCATTGGGAAACACCGATGCTATCTCGCTTCGGAAATTGCTATTCCCGAAGCATCAGAAAAATGGCTCAGATTCCCTTGAGTCTGGTATCGAGCCATCTGACGGTTTCCGCGTTCAGTCTGTGGGGATACACACACAGAAAAAGAAGGACCAGAATCGGATGCTTCTTGATAGACTCTGGAATACATCCTCCATCTGACTCCAATGCCAGGGTCTTAAGATCACTCCACTGTTGTGTCGGTTTCTGCAAAACCGTTTTGTGGGTACCCCTTTTGTTTCTCCATCTGTAAAAGTGCCACTTTTCGCGAGGCTCGAAGACCTCGAACTTCAAGCGAGTGACATCTGGCCACAAGAACTTCATCTCCTGTTTCCAGTTGCGGCGAACAAATAAGTGAACGAGTCCTTCCAAAGCGCATGAACTACCTTGAAAGGAATCGTCAAGTGTCTCGTCGCTTATTCCTATGAGGTAAGGGAGAACTCCGGCGGCCTCGTAATAAGGACTTGCTAAGGGTTTGCTGCCCCTCGGGTGGTTGCGCTTGCAGATTCCGTGGATAAGGTCTCTGAGAAGAGCATCCGGAGCCGGTGTTGGATCGACGGTGCGAAGATACCAATGATAGGACAAGAACTGTGGTATCGCAGCTTCCCCCCAGAGGTAGAGTTTGCTGCTGTTCTGCAAACAGAAACCGCGAATGAAATCGTCGACGTTATCTTCAACCTCACCTCGTAGTCGGCGCCACAGGGCGTAAATGCTCATAAGAGCAACAAGCCAGGTGAGGCGTACCCGAAGCAGAAACACGTCGGTCAAAGCGTATCCTTCCACGAAATGCTTCCGTTCTCTCAGTTCATCGCACAGGTTGCTCAGACCGTTATAAATTGACTCGGTTACGATCTCAAGATCGTTTCTCCAAGCCTCGAATGGAACTTGCCATCTCTCCACCAGAGCCAGCAGGTAAGACATATACAGAACCCACGCTTCGATTTCCGCTACCCAATTATCTTGCCTGGAGAAAGCTGAGATCGCTATGGCGCATAGAAGCGCACCACTGGCAAGGACTCGGCTGGACTTGGCATCCGAAGGACGTCTGGCATTCTGCTGCGAAGAGAGAGCCATTGTAGCTTCGAAGATAGAAGCCAGCCTCTCTTTTGGGAGGACTCCTCGACCGTCCTCAAGAAACAGTTGCAGGAGACTGTTCACGTCCCTAAGCTCGGTCGGCCAGAGATTAGTCTCCAAGTCCTTTGCCATTTTGAGGATTTGGCCCCTAACTACAGTCCTGAGTTGGAAATGAGGCTGTCTTGCTTTGACCCAGCTGCGATTCATATCATCTATGGCACGACTCACTTCTTCTTCGAGTTCTCCATTAGTTACCAGATATGCGCGATGGTGCTTTGAGCTGTCTATTGACGGGTGGATTATGTCGCCGACAACTAAATCGAATGCTTGCCCAGATACTTCCTTTCGCCACTGATTCAGGGTTATCTTCCCGTCCCTTGCACTCTTCAGCTGATATGCGCATGGCGTTCCGTCTGGTGCTATGGCAAGGATGTCCTTCCCCATCTCCAATCCGCAATGCCGAGACAGATGAAGGACAGTGTGCCCCGAATTCGCCAGCATGTGACAGAACGGCACCTGGTAAGAGCGTTCGCTGGCCTTATCCAACCAGTTTTCTATTAGCCTCTCTATCACGCCACTGCATCCTCTTGATCTCTATTATCTCCTTGAGGCGCGCCCTGCACTGGGGGTCGGACTCCGCCTCGCGAAGCACCTTCGCAACGGCCTCGGAAGTCTTATCTCCCGCAACGATCGTCGGCATGATCGGGTTGCCATTGCCGTCGAAATCGATCCATATCCGCTCGAGGGCCTTGAAGAATACCTCTATCGAGAAGGGCCTACGCCCAACATCTATGAGATTTCCAGTTTTCCGAATGCTCTTGTTCAGGTCCTCAAGGAGAACCTTGGATTGCTGAATAGCCATTTCCTTAGCAGCGCTGTCGATGTGTTGCCGGACTATGTCTGGAGTCATTCTTTCCACCTGTGTGAGGTCGATTTGTCTTTCGACTTTCATCTCTGTTAATGGTGTGGACTCGATAGACCCATCCTCCCGCACTATGATTAGCTCATCGCCCTCGAAAACCATGCTTCTGGGAATGTCGGAAAAGGGCCCGAGATAGGCTAGCATGGCTGCCTTGAACTGGGCATTGGAGAGCTTTTTCAGTTTCTCCTTGATTATGGGGAAATCAGGAAGCATAAGATCGATACCTGCTTGGACTAACTTTGATTTTGTGTCGAACTGATGTCCATTCTACAGTCTCTATGGCTCGGAGTCAAGCCTTTTCTGGTTCGATGTTCATGAGAAGGTGCCCGGTTCGGCGCATGGTGTGGTTGGCCGCGCCACTCTGATGTCTACTATTCCTCGTATCAGTATTACGGTCAAATGGGGACAAATAAATGATACCGGCATGAGAGCAGCTCTATTTACCATAGGCTGCAAGGTCAATCAATACGAGACTGAGGCCATTGCTGAGAGGCTGG
>CAZPRG010000087.1:0-9816 GCA_964588675.1 uncultured Ignavibacteria bacterium | reverse complement strand
CTCAAGGCTCCTTGCCTTCAACCAGAAGCCGAAACGGTTCATCCCAAGGACTCATATGCTGAAGGGATTGGTTGCGTCAGGAAAACCTGCCAATCGCCTCGCGAAAGCTTCTTTGCTACCTCCTGAGCTTGTGGTTTCTGGTCGAACAAACCATACACCGTAGGTCCGCTTCCCGACATGGATGATCGCACCGAACCGGAGTCTTCCAAAACAGTCTTCAGCTGACGGACGATGGGTCGTTTTTCGGCAACCACCTCTTCCAGATCGTTCTCGAAAAGCGGAAGAGCGTCGAAAAAGCCTCGTTTGCTCTCCAAAAGGCTATAATTAACCCGTTTCCCCTTCCTTGTCAAGCTAATTCTTACGTTTCCATACGCCCAGGCGGTGGACACTTCCAGCCGGGGGCAGACCAGGACCAGCCAGTAGTCTCGAAACAGCTTCAGGGGCCGGATGTCCTCTCCCCGGCCGACGGCCAATGCCTGGCCGGAGGAAAGGAAGAAAGGAACGTCCGATCCCAGGCGGGCCGCCGCCCGGTGCAGTTCGGCAGGAGAAAGTTGCAGGTCGAACATTTGGTTTACCCCCTTGAGCGCGGCTGCGGCATCCGAGCTTCCCCCTCCCAACCCGGCGGAAATGGGGATTCTCTTTCGAATATGGATTCTGACGCCTCCCTCGACCTCCGCCTGCCGTAGCAAAAGGGCAGCAGCCTGGAAAGCCAGATTTCGCTCGTCGCTGGGGCAGCCCGGATGATCGCAGCTTATGCTGATGCCGCTGGCAGTCTTCTCCAGAGTCAGCTCGTCGCACAAGTCCACGGCCTGCATCAGAGTGCGAATCTCGTGATACCCGTCATCCCTCTTCTTCAGGACCTGCAGAAAAAGGTTGATCTTGGCGGGCGACTTTAGAGTCAATCGGTCCACCTCACAGCTTCCTTTCTTTCCACAGGTTTATGCCGAGTTGGGCCTTGAGGAGAAAGGTCTTCTCCTTTCTCCCTTCTTGGTTTTCGAAGTTGCTGATCCGGCTTAGGCCTGCCGACAGGTCCAGCTTCAAACGGGCGCTGGGTTGATAGGCAAATCCCACCTGGTACCGATGCGTGCGCTGGACCACACCCGAAGGAAACTTATCCGGGTAGGGCACGGTGGGAGTAACGAAAGCCTGGATTTGGCCCTCCCCTTTTCTGGTCCTCTCACCCGAAAAAGTCAGGTCCACGTCTCTGGTGACATGATAAAGCAGCCGCAGGAACCAACGGTCGGCATCCGGTCCCAGCACGCTCCCCATGCCCCAACCGTGAAAGGTGTAAACGTTCCAGGGTTGGATCTGTCCGTACACGAAGTCGTTGACTTTGGTGTACTCCAGTTGGGCATAGCTTCGTTCCCAGCCCACGGGCTCGGCCCAGTTCAGGCCCACTTGAAAACCCGTCTGTTGGGGCTCCGACTCGAAATCGTACTGAAAATCGTCCACCAGAAGCTCGAAGTAGATCTCCTTGTTCTTGAAGGTCGAGAGGGTGACATCGAAGCTCCAGAGTATGTTGTCATCCTTGTCGTTGTTATACTGCTCTCCATAGAAAGGGAGCAGGGGATTCAGGTAGTACGGCTCCGGGCTGCGATTCTCTCCCCCATATAGCACCACCTCGGATAAACCCATCTGCACGCCGAATCTCAGTTTCATATTCAGACGATGACCGGAAAGGTACCTTTTAGCCTCGAATACATGGTTAGGGTCCTGTATCCGGTCCAGCACTGTGGTGAAATAGACGAACTTGAAGGAACCGAAATCGGCCTCGGCTTTAAGCATGTCAAAAGGCGGTATGTGGTCCGAGAGCAAAAGCACATCATCCGCTCCCGGTCCCCATCTTAAGTGATCCCGACCCACAAGCAGACGCAGATACTTCAAATCCACGTTGGCATAGGCCTGGTCCAAGACGCCGGTCAAGTTATCCTTCCACTTTCGGCCCCAATAGCTTCTCTCCCTGTCGGCTTTGTTATCCACCACCACCCGGTCTTTGACCACCAACCTGTCGCCGAACTGGATACCCGCTTCGAATCTGATCTGCAGACGGCCGTAAGAACTGTCGCCCTCCGCCACGGTGAGATGCCCCATCGGGCTGGTTCCATACCGAAAAACGTCCACCTGCTCGGCCCCTTGGTTTCTTAACCGGAGCAATTCCTCAAGCTCATACCGGAACTCCTGATTGAGTTTGTCAAGCAGCCACAACTGCGAGGCGGTCAGTTCTGCGTTTTCGCCGCCTTTACCCTGGTTTATCTCCAGGATCAGAGCGGCGATGTCCCCCCGGGTGTAAGGCCTGACGTCGGTGTGGAGAGAGCGGAAGAATCCCTGACACTGGAGTTCATCCACCGCCTGATATACCCAGCTGTCCAGCGGGACGTTCTCCAGCAGAGTGGCCCGGGCCAAAGGACTTAATGCCAGAAGTACAAACAAGCCGCTCCAGGCTGCTATGATAACTTTCCTCATCGGACTGCTCCATCCTCCTCTTCATGCAGGTCAACAACAAATATGGCAGAAACGAGGCGTTTCTGCCACACAAAAATCATCGACGGCCATGAAATCGGCAGCTAATGAGCTACGATACTCCCCAAGATAAAACCCGCACGTCTCACAGCTTCACGATCTTGGCCCGCTCGGTTTTAACGTTCTTGGTGGCGTTGCGGGTGTCCATGACCAGCTTGGCATTGCGGACTATGAAGCCGTAGTTGTAGGCGGAGTGATCCGCCAGAATGACCACGCAGTCGGAGTTTTGGAGCAAGCGCTTGCTCAGCTTAACCGGCTTCCAATCCCATCCATCCATGTGTATGCAGGGCACCAAAGGATCGTTGTATTCCACCCTGGCTCCGGCGCTCTGCAGAAGCCGGATCACGTCCAGAGCCGGCGATTCTCGGAGGTCCTTGATGTCCCTTTTGTAGGATACTCCCAGGACCAGAATCTTGGCCCCTTTGAGGCTTTTTTTCTTCTCGTTTAAGGCCCGGCTGATGCGCTCCACCACGTACTCGGGCATGCGGGAGTTTATGTCTCCGGCCAACTCGATGAACCGGGCATAGTAGTTGAGCGACTTGAGCTTCCACGAAAGATAGTGCGGGTCGATGGGTATGCAGTGTCCCCCCAAGCCCGGCCCGGGATAGAAGGGCATGAAGCCGAAGGGCTTGGTGTTGGCCGCGTCGATAATCTCCCACACGTCTATCTTCAGCCGGTCGCACATCACCGCCACCTCGTTCACCAGCCCGATGTTCACCGAGCGGAAGGTATTCTCCAAGAGCTTGACCATCTCCGCGCCTTTGGTGGACGAGACCGCCACCGCCTGACTGATGGTCTGCTCGTAGAAAAGCTGGGCGATCTTGGTGCACTTGGGGGTGATACCTCCCACCACCCGGGGAGTGTTCTTGGTGCCGTATCTTTTGTTGCCCGGGTCCACCCTCTCCGGCGAGAAAGCCAGGAAGAAATCTTTGCCCGCCACCAGTCCGGTTTCCTCCAGCATGGGCAGTATCAACTCCTCGGTGGTTCCCGGATAGGTGGTGCTTTCCAGGATCACCAGCTGTCCGGGATGCAGGTATTTCTGCACCTCGCCCACGGCCGCCAGGATATATGACACGTCCGGGTCTTTGGTCTTGCTTAAAGGGGTGGGAACGCAGATGGTCACCACGTCCGTCTGCTTCAATTGCGAGAAGTCATTGGTGGCTCTGATTTTTCCCTTCTTCACCAGCGGTCCAAGATCGGCGTTGGCCACGTCGTCTATGTCCGATATGCCGGAGTTCACCTGCTCCACTTTCCTGATGGATATGTCGATTCCGATGACTCTGAAGCGCTCCCTTCCCAGCTCGACCGCCAGAGGAAGCCCCACGTATCCCATTCCGATGACTCCCACCACCGCCTTGCGATTCTTAATTTTCTTTTCCAGGCTCTTATACAAGTCGTTCCTCCTGTTTAGAGAATTGTTCAGCTTGATTCTGCCCGCTGTCAGCGCCTGCCGGTTCGCCCGCCATCGCGCCGCCGATCAGATCAACTGAGAACGCCAAACTTCTGTCTCCAGAAATTCAGCGTGTCCTTCAGAGTCTTCTCCAAAGGAATCTTCGGCTTCCAGCCGGTGGCTTTTCTTAGCCTGGAGTTGTCTCCCAAAAGCAAGGGAATCTCCGCCGGCCGGTTCTTTCTCTTATCCAGCTGCACCTTTATCTTCTTTCGGGACGAAGACAGCAGTATCCCGAGCAGACGTTCTATCTTATACGCCTTTCCGGAACAGATATTGTACGCCTGGCCCGGCTTTCCCCTGGCCATCAGGGCCGCGTAAGCCCCCACCACGTCTCTCACGTCGGAGATGTCCCTCCGGGCGGACAAATCGCCCACTTTGAGCACCTGGGGCAGCCTTCCCAGCTCTATTTGGGCGATCTGGGAGGCAAAGTCCGGCACAACGAATCCGGTATTCTGCCGGGGACCTGTGTGATTGAAGGCTCTGGCCCGGATGACCTGGACTTCGTAGGACTCGAAGTACTGATAGGCCAGAAGATCGCAGGCCGCCTTGCTGGCGCCATAGGGGCTGACCGGACGAAGCGGCCTCTCCTCGCTTATGGGCACATCTTTGGGCAAAACCCTGCCGTAAACGTCGCTCGATCCCACCACCAGTATCTTGATCTGCTTCTTGGAGCTTCTGGCGATTTCCAGGAGATTAAGGGTTCCCCACAGGTTGGTGTTAATGGTTTCCAAAGGATGCGAGAAAGACCAGCCCACCGAGGTCAAAGCAGCCAGATGGTAGATTTGGTTGGGTCCTATTTTCTTCACCAGCCGGGCGAATCGGCGGAAATCGGTGACGTCGCAGTTGGATAGATGCAAGCGGCGGCTGATGCTTCGCAGGTTTTCCCTGGTCTCACACGCCAGGCAGGTGCCGAATACCTCATCCCCCCGCCTTACCAGAAGCTCTGCCAGATGGGAACCCGCGAATCCGGCTATGCCGGTGATTAGAATTTTCATAGATGTTTCGGTTCAAAGGGATTTCATTTCAAGGGTAGCGGGAAGCCTTGAAGGAGTTTGTTTCCATGATGTCTTACGGCAATCCCCCTCACCCCCGCCTATGGCGGGATCTTCGACCTGTATCCCTCTCCCCGAAGGGGAGAGGAAATAAGGCCCGATGAATCGGGCAACTACACTTTGTAGACTCTCTGCCCGACGGAGAGAAAGAATTATGGTTTCCTCCCGATGGTGAAGACGGAATCTAAATGAGGGAACGATTCGAGCTTCCCTTCCCGCCAATTAACGTTGCTTGTGGTTTTTGGACTTGAGCCTCTCCATGTCCGCTTCGACCATCATCTCCACCAGTTGTTCGAAAGAAACCTCCGGCTGCCAGCCCAGTTTCTTCTTGGCGTTGGAGGAATCGCCCAGAAGAACGTCCACCTCCGCCGGCCGCACGAACTGGGGATCGACCTCGACGTAATCCTGGTATTTGAGGCCCAGGTGGGAGAAGGCAATATCGGCCAGATCCCGCACCGAGTGGTTCCGGCCGGTGGCGATGACGAAATCCTCCGGGTCTTTTTGCTGGAGCATCAGCCACATGGCCCGCACGTAGTCTCCGGCATATCCCCAGTCCCGCTTGGCGTCCAGGTTGCCCAGGTAGAGCTTCTTGGAAAGACCCAGCTTGATGCGGACCGCGCCGTGGGTGATCTTCCGGGAGACGAATTCCAGCCCCCGTCGGGGCGATTCGTGGTTGAACAGAATCCCGCTGACTCCGAAGATGTCATAGCTTTCCCGATAGTTGACCGTGATCCAGTGGGCATACACCTTGGCCACACCGTAGGGGCTCCGGGGATAAAACGGCGTCTTCTCCGTCTGGGGCACCTGTTGCACCTTGCCGAACATCTCGGAGGAGGAGGCCTGGTAAAACTTGATCTTCCTGTCGACCAGCCGGATGGCCTCCAGCAGCTTGGTGACCCCCAGAGCGTTGAATTCTCCGGTGAGCATGGGCTGATGCCAGGAGGTGGGCACAAACGACTGGGCCGCCAGATTGTATAGCTCATCCGGCCGGGACTCCTCGATCAACCGGATAATGGAGAGCTGATCCAAAAGGTCGGCTTGCCTTAGGTGTATCTTGTCGCGGATGTGGTTGATACGATCGAAGTTCTCCGTGGATGCGCGCCGCACCATCCCGAACACCTGGTAACCCTTCTCCAAAAGCAGCTCCGCCAGATACGAACCGTCCTGGCCGGTGATCCCTGTAATCAGAGCCTTCATAAGCCTCTCTTTCGCTGTTGGTTCGTGGCAAATATAACTGTCCCTGTGGGACAAGTCAATCCATTTTGAGGTTATACCGAATCGAGCTTGTTCTTGCTCCAACCAGGACCTGGGTTAAGTCAGGTCCCGGCTCCTGCAAAGCCCATAGTCGGGGCTTCCAGCCCCGACATGATTGTGCTGGCGTAGACGCCTATAAGTCAGGTTTTCGCTCCTTTCGACCGGAATCCAACCTGACGTTTGGACAAGGGTTGCGTCCCGGTCGTCAAGAAGTCATACCCCTCCTGAAGAGTATGGTTCCAACCAGAACCTAACTTAAGTTAGGTTCTGGCTCTTACGAAACACAGCAGGCCCGATTACCTTATCGGGCGTTTCGGCGGTCATCTTGCGGACGTTTCGCGAGCCAGGTTGATGGGCGCGGGAGATTTCGCTTGACAAAAGCCTGGGGCCGGAGTATAAATTACTGACCTGGAATAACTCTCGCGTCCACAAAAGACAAAGAGGAGGTTGTCTATGACCAAGTTCTATTTCGACGTAAGGGACGTGTTTCGGGCGCCGCGCCTGGCACTGAATCCCAAGAAGATACTGCTTCAGTTTGTGGGGCTTCTGGTGGGATATCTGGGCTATTTGTTTTTCACCTATCTGGCCTTCATCTGCAACGGATTCAATCTGGGCGAAGCCTGGAGATACCACGGCCTGTTTCCCCTGACCGATCTGCCGTTTCAGGAGTGGTACGGCTGGCTGTTGTGGGGCCTGGGTGTAGCCTGGGTCGTTATCTGGTGGCTTCTGGCCAGCACCATGGTGGGGAAGGTGACCTACGAGCAGCTCAAAGGCGACGATTTCTACTCCTCCAAAGAGGCTTTCCGGTTCCTCAAGAAACACTGGGGGCCGTCGTTTTTCACCCCGCTTTCGCTTTTGGTGTTCATCGCCGTGATCATCATCTGCGGCATAATCGTGGGTCTTCTGGGAAAGATACCGTACGTGGGCGAGCTGGGAATCGGAGTCTTCTTCCTGGTTCCCTTGTTCGCCGTGGCCCTGACCTTGACTTACGTGATCTTCATGTTTTTCATCTCGCTGTTTTTGGCTCCGGCAGTGGTGGCCGCCCTTAAGGAGGATACCTTCGAAACCATCGTTCAGGTTTTCTCCACGGTGTGGAGCCAGGCCTGGCGCTTTTTCGTTTACAGCGGGCTGGTGGGTGCCATGTCCAAGCTGGGAATCTTCGTTTTCGGCTACTTCTGCTACCGGGCGGTCCAGTTGATAAACCTCTCCTGCGGTGTTTTCATGAACGGCAAGCTGGCCGACATCTTCGACAACGGATACTCTTACGTCACCATTCCCCCGCACATCCTGGATTACTTCTCCAACGTCTTTGCGGGCGTCCACTTCGGCTTTTTGCTTCCCATGGCCGGTTCCGGCATTCGGTTGAATTGGTCCGGCCAGATCGCCTCGTTTCTGATCGGCATTTCGCTGATCCTGATCATCTTCATGGTTCTCTCCTATGGACTCTCCATAATCAGCACCGGCCAGACTCTGATCTACATCGTCCTGCGCAAGAAGAAGGACGACGAGAATCTCCTGGAAAGAAAGACCGAGACCGAGGAGGAAGAGGAAAGAAGGGAGATGGAGGAGAAGGAGAAAGAGGACAAAGAGAAACAAAAGGAAACCGAGGCTCCCAAGTCTGAAGATAAGCCGGCGGAGGAGAAGGGGGAGGGGAGTTAGTCGAGGGCTTCTCTGAACATCGACTGCCAGATTTCATTGCTTGGCACTTCTGGCGGAGAGGTTTGACTCTCCGCCTTTTCTATTCATCAAGTCGACCCGAAATATCGTACCCCGCCTCCGGCAGGATTCAGAATAACAGGGGATTGTCACCCTGAGCGGAGCTCTGCACCGTTTGGTGCAGGGCGAAGTGAAGGGTCTCCGGTTTTGAGATTCTTCGGCTGACGCCTCAGAATGACAGCACGAAGGCGGATCGTCGCTGGGCGATGTAATCACCCCATTCCCATATAGAACCGTCTGGTCATGGGGGATCTTTTTGGTTCGAGAACCTAGCTTAAGCTAGGTTCTGGCCGAATTCCAATACGCCCAACCCCTGCCCGTGCGAGCAGATTCTTCGGCTACAGCCCAGCATGACATGTGGGTGCTGTCTGTCGGGCAGCCTAACGGCAGCCCGACCTACCGATTTGGTGTTGACATCACCCACTCTTAGAGTATCTTTTGTATGAAAAATAACCCCAGTGTTATGCAACAAAAGCAAAGATGGGTAAAAGGCCCGGAGATATCAAAGTGCCGTCCTGGATGAAAAGAGCCTGTGTGATTCTTTGCAGCTGTTTTGTCTCTTGCTTGCTGCTGGTTCTGATTTCGCCGGCCGATGCTCTGCCGGAAGCTGGAACGTCATATATGAGATTGTCTATCGGCTGCAACGTGAACTATTGCTTCTCTCCATTTCGCCAGACGAATCGGGATTTGAAGAAACGTGAGTATCACGAGATAACCGGCAGTAGTCCCCAGTTCGGAATAGAGCTGGCGCGCTACAAATACGATGCCGCCTGGAATGCGAAACGCAGCCTCAGCTTCATGTATGTTTACTGGCAGGACAAAAGCGGTGACGGCGATTATTATACCAAGGTGCGCTTGCACGAATTCTCCGCAAAAGTGAGAGTATATCTGCTGAGACATCTTGTCATCTCACCTTTTTTGGGATGCGGAGTGGGCTTTCAGATCGGTACGCTGAAAGCCAAATCGCCTTCGCTTCTGCTCTCTGACGGCGCAGAGTACATAAACACCGGTGGGGTGATGACTCTGATGACCGGGATCGAGTGGCAGAGCAAGCCGAAAGGTGGGATCCTTCGTCTTGAAGGGGGATATCGATACCTGCTGCCCAAATCAGACGAGCATAGCGGCAGCATAAGAATGGACACCTCCTGCTGGTTCCTGGGGGCTATGGTAGGGATCAAGATGTCGATATGATGCACCAGCTCAATCAATGAGTAATCTCCGCTCGATGACCGGCCAGTCTTGGCTCGATGAATCGGGCAACTACTTCTGTCCGGGCAGGGGTTGAAACCCCTGCCCGTGCGCGCAGATTCTTCGGCCACTCCTCAGAATGGCATTCGTTAGTCTGTGTTGGTCGCGAACACCTTGTCCGTGACCAAGAGAGGTAGGTCGGGCTGGCGCAAGCCTGCCCGACAATGACAACTCGCGCACCCCCATTAATCACGCAACAAAAACCGTTTCAGCTTGCCCGTGGAATGACGATATAAGAGAGGGGACGAGTATCTTTCGACCATACTCACGAGGGGGTATCATGTCTGCCGAGATAATCAAGCTGCTGCGCAAAACTCCGATCTTCTCCACGCTCGATTCCTCCAGCTTGAAGAAGATAACCGGCTTCTTCAGAGGGAGAACGTTTTCCGCGGATGAGGTGCTCTTCAAGGAGGGAACTCTCGGAGACACCCTTTATATCATCAAGGAAGGGGCCATAAAGATCACCCGGTCGGCCAAGGAGGGGGAAGAGGAAACCAGCCGGTCGCTGAGAAGAGAGGGAGACATCTTCGGCGAGTCGGGCTTCATCGACGAGTCCCCGCGTCCGGCCACGGCCCA
>CAZPRG010000086.1:0-9884 GCA_964588675.1 uncultured Ignavibacteria bacterium | reverse complement strand
GCAAAAGATTTTTCACCTTTCACCTCCCGGGTTTGATTACCGGTGTGCCGAATCCTGACTATAGGTCTCTTACCGTCTGCTCTCTTATGGCCACGCCCTCTTCGTATTTGTCCTCGGGCACGTAGATTTTGTAACCGCCCTTTCCTTTGGTGACGTATCCCAGTCCCTCTTCGAGGAAACTCCCGGACGAGGTCATATAGCAGGGGATGTTGCTGTTCTCCAGCGTCTCCTTGAGGAACTCAGCGTAGACTTTATTCCTGGTGCTGTAAAGGAGCATCAGTCCTTCCGGCAGCTCCTCTTCGCCTGCTTCTTCGAGGTCTGCCTCTTCCGGAAGCTCCTCCACCAGGTCCACCTCGCAGTCGGGACACCGCTTGGTTCCGGCGCTGTATTCCGCCTTACATAGGGGACAGAAAGGCATCTTCCTCCTCCAGCCGAACTTGCGGCCTGGTCTTCTGATCTTCCATTCTCTCTTTTCTCACCGATCAACGCCTAACCCGGCCGATCCACCAAAGGCTCGCTGCATCTTTCTGCCTGGAGCGGACTATGGCTTGGGCCGGGATCGGCCGGCATTCTATCACATACTGCGCAACCCGTCCACCAAAAGATCGATCTCCTCCTTGGTTCTTTTCTCGGTTACGCTTACCAAAAGACGGTTTTTCAGCTTCGTATCGAAGGAACTCAAATCCAGTCCGGCGAAAATCCCTCTCTCCCGAAGCGCGGTTATGATCATGGCTGGAGGGACGGGAGTGTCTACCACGAACTCCTTGAAGAAAGGAGAAACGTAACTTAAGGAGAATCCTTCGATCCCTGCTATCTGCTCTGCCGCGTAGTGGCTTTTCTGCAGACACAGCTCCGCCACTTTTCTGATTCCAGTTTTGCCCATCCCGGACAGATAGACACAGGCGGCCAGGGCGCACAGCGCCTCGTTGGTGCAAATGTTGGAGGTGGCCTTCTCTCTTCTGATGTGCTGCTCTCGGGTCTGCAACGTCATCACGAAGCCTTTTCTTCCCTTGGTGTCAGTGGTAGCGGCCACTATCCTTCCCGGCATCTTCCTGATCAAAGACTTCTCGGCCGCAAAATAGCCCAGATAGGGACCTCCCAGGTTCAAACTGTTTCCCAGAACCTGACCCTCGCCCACAGCTATGTCGGCGTTGTACTCCCCGGGCGTCCGCAGGATGCCCAGCGAGATGGGATCGCAAACCAGTATCAACAGGGCCCCGCTGGAGTGGACTACAGGCTCCATCTCCTTGACGTTCTCCAGAAGACCCAGAAAGTTGGGCGTCTGGACGATGACACATGCCACCTTATCCGACATTTTTTCCCGCAGTCGATCCGGGTCCGTCAGGCCTTGCGATGATGGGACGGCATCCACTTTCATCTTTATGGAACAGCAATAGGTGTCGATGACCCTTCGATGATTCGGGTTCAGCGATTCCGCCACCAGGATCTGGCTCCTCCCGGTATGCCCGTGGGCCAGAAGGGCCGCTTCGGCTGCGGCCGTGGCGCCGTCGTACATGGAGGCGTTGGCCACGTCCATGCCGGTAAGCTCGCAGATCAACGACTGAAACTCGTATATGGACTGCAGCGTTCCCTGGCTCACCTCCGCCTGGTAAGGGGTGTAGGCCGTGTAGAACTCCGACCGGGAGATGATGTGGTCCACGATGGCGGGAACGAAATGGTCGTACGCTCCTCCGCCCAGAAAGCAGATGGCCCGACCGGAGTCGGTGTTTCGCCTGGCCAGCTCCTGCAGAAGTCCGGTCAGCTCCGGCTCGGACAGCGGCGGGGGAAGTCTCAGATCCTCTTTGAGACGTATGGACTGGGGAATGGCCTGCAGCAGTTCATCCAAACCGCCCACCCCGATTCGGTTCAGCATTTCCTTGCGGTTCAAGTCGGTATTGGGCACGTAGCTCATGATCACCCATGGTTTAGGTGTGGCGGCAACACGTCCGATTCTCCGGCGGAAAAGACGCGTCGGGACGGATCGCTCGAATCGACAGCGACGGTGAGCGGACTAGGCTGTCACCAGCTTTCTGTAGTCTGCGGGTGAGAGCAGGGCATCCAATTCCGCCGGGTCTTTGATCTTGATCTTTATTATCCAGCCCTCCCCGTAGGGATCGGTATTGATCAGATTGGACTGCGACTCCAGCTGGGAATTGACCTCCGCGACCTCTCCGGAAACCGGGGAGAATATGTCGGACACGGCCTTCACGGCTTCGATCACCCCGAAGGCCTTCATCTGCTCCAGCTGCGCGCCCAACTGGGGCAGCTCGATGAAAACCACATCTCCCAACTGTCGCTGGGCGTAATCGGTCACTCCCACCGTGGCCCTGTCGCCTTCCACCCTGACCCACTCGTGCTCTTCGGTGTATTTGAGATCGTCTCTGATATCAAGACCGGCTTCCACGTCTCCTCCTTTGTGATCCTTATACGCGTTCGTCTCCAAAAAACCTCAGGTTCAAGTCTTCTCGACTTTCTGCGATCTCTCCTTGGATATCTGCTCCAGCAGCGAGGTGTTGAACTGCCCGCTTATGAATCTCTGGTCGGTCAGGACGCTCTTGTGAAAACCGATGGTGGTGGGAATGCCCTCGATGATGAACTCGTCTAAAGCCCACCGGGCTTTTAGGATGGCCTCTTCTCTGGTTTTCCCGTGAGCTATGAGCTTGGCTATCAGGGAATCGTAATACGGCGGGATTACGTATTTGGCGTAAGCATGGGTGTCCACTCTTATGCCGTGGCCTCCCGGTACGTGGAAGCTTTCGATCTTTCCGGGCGCAGGAAGAAAGCCCTTTTCCGGATCCTCGGCGTTGATTCGGCATTCGATGGCATGACCCTGAAGGTGGATGTCCTCTTGGGACAGCGTCAGCTTTTCCCCGTAGGCCAGCCGTATCTGCTCCTTCACCAGATCCACGTCCGTGACCTCCTCGGTCACCGGATGCTCCACCTGAATGCGGGTGTTCATCTCCATGAAGTAGAAGTTCCTCTCCTCGTCCAGCAAAAACTCCACCGTGCCCGCGCTCTCGTAGTTGACGCTCTTCGCGCCCGCGACCGCGGCCGATCCCATCCTCTGCCTGAGCTCCTGGTCCACCGCCGGCGACGGCGATTCCTCCAGGAGCTTCTGGTGCCTTCTCTGCAGGGAGCAGTCCCTCTCCCCCAGATGAATCACGTTTCCGAAGCCGTCTCCCAGGATCTGAATCTCCACGTGGCGCGGATCCACCACCAGCTTCTCTATGTAGACTTGGGGATTTCCGAAGGCGGCCTGCGCCTCCAGCTTGGCCATCTGGAATCCCTTTTTCAGCTCGATTTCGTCTCTGGCTATCCTCATCCCCTTGCCACCCCCGCCGAAGGAGGCCTTTACGATCAGCGGAAAGCCGATCCGGTGACACAGATCCAGCGCATCCTGCTCCGACTCCACCTCCCCCTCGCTTCCCGGGATCACCGGAACGCCCGCCCTGCGCATGGTATCCTTGGCCAGGGATTTATCTCCCATCAACCGGATGGTCTCGGAAGTGGGGCCGATGAATTTGATGTCGCAGGATTCGCATATCTCGGCGAAGTCCGGGTTCTCCGCCAAAAACCCGTATCCCGGATGGATGGCGTCGGCATTGGTCACCTCAGCCGCGCTGATGATTCTCTTGGCGTCCAGATAGCTTTCTTGGGACTTGGCAGGACCGATGCAGACGTCTTCGTCTGCGAAGCGAACGTGAAGCGATTGCGTGTCTGCGTCCGAGAACACCGCCACCGTGGCAATGCCCAGCTCCTTGCATGCCCGGATGATGCGCAGGGCGATCTCCCCGCGATTGGCGATGAGTACCTTTTTGAACAAGGAATCTCCCTGTGGGCGTAGCCCTACCGATTCTCACAGTCCGACTTCTTCAGTTCCGTCCAGCTAAAAAGACCAGCTAACTCGAATTCGCGGCTACTCACCTCCCACGTGCGAGGCGGCCTCGAACTCTTGCCAGCCCCGATCCGCGGCGCCGGTGATGCCTTTGATCCTGAGTTCGAAGTCGTCCGGATTGCTGGCCTGAATCATTGCCTCCTCATAAGAGATCAAGCCTCGCCTGTACAGGTGCATGATGGACTGATCGAAGGATTGCATCCCGTATTGGATGGCACCGCTTTCGATCAGCTCGACTATCAAGGGCGTCTTCATGGGGTCCACGATGTACTCCTTGACCAGGCCCGTATTGACCAAGACTTCCACCGCCGGAACTCTTCCCGGCCCGTCGCACCTGGGCAAAAGCCTCTGGCAGACCACACCGCGCAAAGTGGCGGCTAAAAGCAGTCTTATCTGTTGATGCTGGTGCGGGGGAAAGAAAGATATGATACGGTTCACCGTCTCCACAGCGTTCAGCGTATGCAGGGTGCTTAAGACCAGATGCCCGGTATCGGATGCGGTCAGGGCTATGGACATGGTCTCCAGGTCGCGAATCTCGCCCACCAGGATCACGTCAGGGTCCTGCCTCAGGGCGTGTCTTAGGGCGGTCACGAACGACTCGGTGTCGCCTCCCACCTCCCGCTGGGCGATCATGCTCTTCCGGTTCCGGTGGATGTACTCTATGGGGTCTTCTATGGTCAGGATGTTCTCCGAGCGGGTGGCGTTGATGTTGTCGATCATGGCCGCCAGCGTGGTGGACTTGCCGCTTCCCGTGGTTCCGGTGACTATGATCAGACCTCTGCGATCTTTGGCCAGTTTCTTCATCACCGGGGGGAGGTTCAACTCTTCGAAGGAGGGTATCACCGTGTTCACCGCCCGCATGGCGATTCCCACCGTGCCCCTCTGCCGGTAGAAGTTGATCCGGAAACGTCCCATCTTGGAAACGCTCAAGGCTAAGTCCAGCTCGTTTCTCTGCAGGAACCTCTTCTTCTGTTCCTCGCTGAGGATCTGATTCATTATCTCTTCCATGTCCTGAGGAGTCAACAATTCTTCGCTTACGCTGCGAAGCGCCCCGTCGACCCGTAGGGTCGGCTTCACGCCGATCCGGAGATGCAAATCCGAAGCTCTGGTGGCAAGCATCTGTTCCAACATCTGCTTGAGCGTCATGAGTAACCCTCCTTTTGCCCGATAGTGTCTTGTAGCCTAAAATGGTCTGGGACCTGCGAAACCTTCCGCTTGTCCGCTCAGCGCGTTGACCGCTTTCTAACCATAACTTCGGCGCAAAAGAACCGGTTATTAACTATTGCCGCTGAATCTTGTCTTTTGGTTTTGGAGGGGTCCGATACGCTCTCTGACACTCCTTCCTGAAGGCGTTTGCCTTTCGCGACGGCGGGATCAATCGGCTGCCTTACGCCGGTTCGATCAAAAAGAGGGTCTGTCCGAACTCCACCGGTTTGCCGTTCTCCACCAATATCTTGGCCACCCGGCCGGCCACCTCGGATTCTATTTCGTTCATCAATTTCATGGCTTCGATTATGCAAACCACCTGCCCTACGGCGACCTGCTGATTTAACTCCACGTAGGGCTTGGCGTCGGGAGCCGGCGCCCGGTAAAACGTTCCCACCATGGGAGACTTTATGGGCACGTGGTGATTCGTGTCCGGCAACTCCACCTTCACCGATTCGCTGACAGTGGTATTGGTGGAAGCGGCGGACGAGACGACCGCAACCTTGGCCGGTTCAGGTCCCGGCTCCAACACGACGTTGGTACCTGGATTCTCCGAGGTCGGGCCGCTGGTTCCCCGCGGCTTTTTGGATATCCTCACCTTCTGCCCCCAGCCCGACAGCTCCAATTCGCCGATGTTCGATTCTTCCACCAACTTCACCAGTTTTCTTATCTTCGATATCCACATCAGCATCCCCTCCTACTTGAGGGTTTGACCATGTGAAGCGCAAACCAGGCAGTCTCCTGTAAGTTCGGGAGAACCAAAACGCTTTCCGGTAGGCCTACTCGGCCTCCGGTGGTTACTCACAACTCAATAAGATTCTTCTCTGCCCGGTTCAGGACCCTGCATCCTTTCTGCGTTATCAGAATGTCGTCTTCTATTCTTACGCCGCCCCAGTTGGGAATGTAGATTCCGGGTTCGATGGTCACCACCATCCCCGGCTCCAGCAGTTGCCGGTTGGTGGGATTGACCGCCGGATTGTCGTGTATCTGAAGTCCGATTCCGTGGCCCAGCCCGTGGCCGAAGTACTTGCCGAAGCCAGCCCGCTTGATGACCTGGCGCGCCGTCCGGTCCAGATCGCAGGCCTTCACCCCGCCCCGAGCTCTGCCAATAGCCAGCTTCTGGGCTTTAAGCACCGTACTGTAGATTCGCTTCTGCCTGGGATTGGCCTTTCCCACCATCACGGTTCTGGTCAGATCCGCGGTGTAACCGTCGTACACTGCACCGAAATCCAGGGTCACAAACTCGTTCTTACGAATCCTCTTGCTCGAAGCGATACCGTGCGGCAGAGCCGATCTTTTTCCCGAGGCCACGATGGTCTGGTAGTACGGTGTGGACGAACCCCGCTTTTTCATCCGATATTCTATCTCCGCTGCCAGGTCCAGCTCGGTTGTGCCCGGCTTGATGAAATCCAGAATCTCCGAGAAGACGCAGTCGGTGATCTCCACCGCCTTTCTGATCCTGGCCACCTCGCCGCTGTCCTTGGTCACGGTCAACGACTCGACCAGCTTCTCGGTGGGAATCATCAGGCACTCCGGCAGGCGGGACTTTAGTGTCTGATAGGTTTTGTAGTTTAGATACTGAGCCTCAAACCCCAGCTTTATCCTTTTCTCTTGGACTTGCGGAAGGTCGGTCAGCGACGAGAAAAGCTCCCTCTCCACCACCTTGACGGTCATGTTCGTGACCTGCTGTTTGGCCTGATCCTTGTAACGGAAGTCGGTTAGGAATACACAAACGTCGGGGGACAAGAGGATCAGGCCGTTGCTGCCGGTGTAGCCCGAAAGATACCTCACGTGCGGAAGGAAGTTGACCAGGAGCAGATCCAGGTTCTCTCTTGGCAGAACACTCTGCAGCCTCTTGACTCGGTTCTTCATGTTGCGGAATCTCCCTGGTTTGGCACGTCCGATTTGGGTCTGGCAACCTTTCTGAAACCTGCCCGCATCTCCAGCTCGGCCACCCGATCCGCGGCCTGCTGATCCTCGGGATGGCCCCGGTGTATCCTTCTGTAAATCTCCAGGGCCGTCGAGACGTGTCCCTGTTGGGCATAAACTTCGGCTAAGCTCTTCGTCTCGAAGAAGATTTTCCTGCCTTTTCCGGAGACACCGGCAGAGGCTGGATCCTTTGTGGTACTTTGATCCGTCTCCTGAAGTTCACCATCTTCAACTGGCGTTGATTCCGACAAGGTCCTCCCTCCGGACACCCCCCGATTTTCCTGATCCGCAAAACGATAATATCCCGACACCCAAGTGTCAAGCAAAATCTGCCGGTCCGCGCCGGCAGCCCAAAGGGCGGACCGGAAACACAGTCACGCGATTCACTCTGTTGGCAACTGTATCGTCGAAAACCCGGGATATGGTCGTCACGCTTGGCAAGCTCGGCTTGCAGGAGGTGGCGGAAACGAAAGACTACCCGTCGCGCCCGTAACGCGAGGCTATTTTCTTGATAATGTCTCTGGTCGATTTTCCGGGAAAGGTCTTCACCCTGACCACCCGACCGCCGCCGGACTCCACGACGTCACTTCCGACGATCTGGTTTTTGCCGTAATCCCCACCTTTTACCAATACATCCGGCACCAGCGCCGAGATCATCCTGTGCGGCGTATCCTCTCTAAAGACCACGATGTAGTCCACCATCTCCAGCGCTGCTAAAATCTCCGCGCGATCGCTCTGCGGCAGAATGGGCCTTTTCTTGCCTTTCAGCTTTCGAACCGAGGAATCGCTGTTTAGGCCCACCATCAACACGTCGCCCAGAGACTTGGCTTTTTTGAGGCAGTAGACATGTCCCCGGTGAAGAACGTCGAAACACCCGTTGGTGAAGACCACCGTCTTGCCTTTTCTTTTGAGTTGACGCCTTATCCTCACAAGCTGGTCAAGGCTCTTGATTTTTGGAGATGTGGCCATCTTTTCGACTGAGGGTATGGGGTCACTTGTCATTGTGTGAGGAATTTATGTAATCCTCCAGATCGTTCATCAATTCCGCCTTGGTCACCTGAGCCGTACCCACCTCCGCCACCACCAGGCCGGCCGCGTGGTTGGATATCAGAGCCGCCTCGCGATAATTGGCTCCCGCCGCGATGGCGCAAGTGAATGCGGAGATCACCGTGTCGCCGGCACCCGTGACGTCGTAGACCTTCTTGGCCCTGGTGGGAAGGTGGGTCAAGGTTCGGTTCTCTTCGAACAAGGACATGCCCTTTTCGCCCCGGGTGATGAGCAGGGCCGTGACATTGAGTCTCTTCAACAGCCCCCAGCCGACTTCCTCCAGGATGGTATCGTTTCTGATCCTCTTCCCGTAGACGAACCCCGCTTCATGGTGGTTGGGGGTTATCAGCGACACCCGTTGGTAGTTCATGAAGTGGGTGTCCTTGGGATCTACCGCCACGAAGACGCCATGTGCCCGGCACAGGCCGATCAGCCCGGAGAGAAGAGCGGAGGTGATCACTCCCTTTCCATAGTCCGAGATGATCATCCCCTGGATGTCCTTGATCTTTCCCTCCACCAGGCGGAGTACCTGGCCGGTCATGGGTTCCGAGATCTCCTCGGTGCTCTCTCGGTCCGCGCGTACCACCTGTTGGTGGTTGGCGATGACCCGGGTCTTGATGGTGGTCATTCGGGAGCCGTCCGCCAAGATTCCCTCGGGCGATATCTGTGCATCATTCAGAGCGGAGACCATCTTGTCACGGTTTCCGTCCTCCCCCGCGATTCCCACTAATATCGGTTCATCTCCCAAGGCCTTCACGTTTAAGGCCACGTTGGCGGCCCCGCCCAACTTCAGCGACTCGCTGGCTATCTCCACAACCGGAACCGGCGCCTCGGGGGATATGCGCGACACGTTGCCCCACAGGTATTCGTCCAGCATCACATCTCCCACTATCAGGATGCGATGCCCGCCCCATTGGGAGAAGATCCGCTGGTATCTCTGTTTTGGTATTCTGTCCAAACCGCCTCCGGTGCAGCTTGTCTATCCCTTGACATCTTGCGGCCTACATCAGCCGGATCGAGAAACCCAATCCTGGACCGCTGGACCCGCCTGGCAGGGCAAGCGTCCAGCGCGGCGTATCGTCTTTTTGGTGGAATCTCACCAGACACCTGCCCACCGAGATACCGATTATCCCTCCCCAGAAAACGTCGGAGAGAAAATGTACGTCGATGTCCATTCTGCCATAGGATACGGCCACCGCAAAGCCGTATGCAACCAGCCTCACCAACCAACTACGGTACTGCTCTGCCACTACCGAACTAAGCGCGAAAGCGGTGGTGGCGTGACCGGATGGAAACGAAAGAGAATACGAAGGCGGAGGCGACTTGAAGGGATTGAAATCGGAAGCGCCTTTCCCGGCGAAGGGCCGGGACCTGCCCACCGCATACTTGAGTCCTGTGGTTATTCCTTCGGCCAGAGCCACGGATTCGAGACAAAGAAGAGCAGTCTCCCTTGCTTTTCGATCGCGGAGAATCAAACCTGAGACATACAGCCCGGCGATGGTAGAGTTGGCCACGCGCCTGGTATATTTATTGGTCCAATCGGCCGTCCGGTCGGTGGTATGGTTGCGGTTCCTCCGGACTATCTGCCGGAAATCCTCATCGGCGCTCATCAGGCCGACCGTACCCACCGATAACGTGGCAAAGAGCAAAAGATCGTTCCGTTGCCAACGCAGAGGAGACAAAAAGACGTGTTTGGTGTCCAGATAAAGATGTTTGACCAGACCGTCCAGACACTGCACGTCGTCCGCCTCCGTCCGGGCCAAACCGGTTACCGGCGCCAGAGCGCAGGCAAAAGCGATCACCAGGA
>CAZPRG010000085.1:0-10096 GCA_964588675.1 uncultured Ignavibacteria bacterium | reverse complement strand
TAGTGGGAGCGACTTTCACGCCTGATCTTTTCTGCTGTGCGGTGGACATGGTCGGACCGAGCGACCTTTTAACCTGGATCAATTCCATTCCTCCCTATTGGTCCGCCATGCGTTCACTCCTATACGAGCGCATCGGCAATCCGGAAACCGAAGCGGACTTCCTGAAATCCCGGTCGCCCTTGTTTAAGGTCGATCAGATAAAAATCCCCATGCTGATAGCACAGGGGGCCAACGATCCTCGCGTGCCCAAGGCGGAGTCCGAGCAGATCGTTCAGGCGTTGAAAGACAAGGGAATCGACTACGAGTATATCGAGTTCCCGGACGAGGGACACGGATTCGCCAAACCGGAAAATCGTTTGAAGTTTTATGCCGCCGCAGAGAAGTTTCTGGCAAAGCACGTGGGCGGCCGGTTCGAGCAGGGGGCCGAATAGGATTCCGGTAGCTGCAAAGATAGATCAAGGTCTAACCGAAGCGGCTCTTCTTGATTGAGGAGCCGCTTCGTTTTACGCGGACCAGGCGCGCGGATACAGAGGAGCGGGCCAACTGAACCAAAGGATTTAACGCTTGATTTTTGAGTTCGTATTCGCTATTAAGAGGTGATCGGAAACTTGGATCAAGAGCCCAAACGACTTTCTGAGGATAGAAGATATGACAAAGAAGGTTTTGGACGCCCAGACGATATTGTTTCCGCTTCCGGCTGTAATGGTCAGTTGTCAATACAAGAACGAGAAGCCAAACATCATCACCCTCGCCTGGGTGGGGGTGGTCTGCTCAGAGCCGCCTATGGTGGGCATAGCTATAAGGAAAAATCGATTCTCGTATGACATCATCAGAAAGTCGGGAGCATTTGTGGTGAACGTTCCCAAAGGCGACCAGCTTCAGGCAACCGACTTCTGTGGAACACACTCAGGAAGGGATGTGGATAAATTCGCCCAGATGAAGCTCACTGCCGTTCCCGGAGAAAAGACCAAAGCTCCATTGATTGAGGAATGTCCGGTGAACCTGGAGTGCGTTGTCAGGCAGGAGTTGGAGTTAGGTTCGCACAACCTTTTCATCGGCGAGATCGTGGCCACTCACATCGACTCGGAGTACTTGAATGAAAAGGGTCACTTGGACGTGGGGAAGATGAAGCTCTTCTGCTATTGTCCCAAGGCGCACGAGTACCGTTCCGTGGGAGACGTTTTGGGACAATATGGACGTGCCTAAGGGAGAAAGCGAACCTCGCCCCATGAATGGAGCAACCACACAAATACCGACAGATGGGCGCTGGTTCCTCACCTTGATCCTTCCCCGGGGGAGAGGACCACAGGAACGCGGGGCTGAATGCCCCGCGCTATGATGAAAGAATTGGTTGCGGACATAGAGGCGGGAATTCGCAAAAGGGTCTTTGTTATCTCGCTCCTAGTCAAGGAAAACTCAATTGGAAGATTTTCAATTCACCGTAGTCAAGAAAGATAGAAAATCAAACGCCAGGGTGGGGGTGGTCAAGACTCCGCACGGAGAGGTGAATACGCCCATCTTTATGCCGGTTGGAACCCAGGCCAGCGTCAAGACCCTGTCCAATGAAGACTTAAAAGAGATTGGCGCCGAGATCATCTTAGGCAATACATATCATCTCTACTTGAGGCCGGGACATGAGTTGATCAAACGAGCTGGCGGCCTGCACAAGTTCATGAGCTGGCATAGACCCATTCTGACCGACAGTGGGGGTTTTCAGGTGTTCAGCCTGAATTCTCTTACCAAGATCACCGAGGAAGGGGTGAGGTTTCAATCCCACCTGGACGGATCTTATCACATGTTCACTCCGGAACGGGTTGTGGAAATCCAGCATGCGTTGGGGGCAGATATCATAATGGCGCTGGATGAGCCGGTGTTGTATCCGTGCTCCGAGGAGCAGGCAAACAGAGCCAACCGGCTCACTTTGAACTGGGCCGAGCGATGCCTGAGTGCTCATAACGAATTGAGAGACAATGAGTCCAAACAGCCGCCGGCTTTGTTTGGTATTATTCAGGGTGGCACCTACCCGGAGTTGAGGAAGACGTCGGCCGAAGCTTTGTTGAAGCTTGACTTTCCTGGGTATGCCATAGGTGGACTGTCGTTAGGAGAGCCCAAGAGCGCCACCTGGGAAATGGTGGAACTGTGCACGGGTGTCGTTCCGCAGGAGAAGCCCAGGTATCTTATGGGAGTGGGAACTCCGGAGGACATGCTGGAGGCTGTCTCCCTGGGCGTGGACATGTTCGATTGCGTGCTGCCGACCAGGAACGCCAGGAATGCGAGCCTGTTCACCCGTTTCGGCAAGCTGATCATAAAGAACTCGCAGTATGCGGAGGATTTCTCTCCGGTGGACCCGGAATGCGGGTGTTCCACCTGCAGGAACTACACTCGCGCCTACCTGAGGCATCTGTTCAATACCGGGGAAATCAGCGCGCTCCGGCTGGCCACGGTTCACAGCCTTCATTTTTATATGGACTCGATGAAATGGGCCAGAGAGGCTATATTGGAGGATCGATTCCGGGAGTGGAAAGACCAGTTTTTAAGTAGGTATCAGACTAATCGGATAAGTGAGGAAAACGAAGCGGAAAACACTTAAACCAGAGAGGGGAGATGAGGGCCTTAAAGATGATTGTGGCGAAAGCAGGTAGGCCCCGAAGGTTGGGGCTGTTCGGAACCATGGTGCTGTCCCTGTGCATTCTGACAGGGGGAATGATGCTTGGGGAAACCGTCTTTGCCATGGGCACAAGCGGCGGTGGGAGCCAACAAGGGGGCTTGGCCGCGTTCCTGCCTCTGATTCTGATCGTGGTGGTGTTCTATTTCCTTCTGATCAGACCCCAGACGAAAAGACAGAAGGAACACAAGGTGCTGATCTCCAACCTGCGGAAAGGCGACAAGGTGGTGACCAACAGCGGCATGTTCGGCACCATCGTGGGTATGGACGAGAAGGAGAACAAGGTGGTTCTGAAAGTGGCGGAGAACGTGAAGGTCGAGTTTCTGAAAAGCTCCATCGCCGGCAGGGTGGGGGAGGAGTAAGGTTGCAGGGGGATTGCCCGACATGGTGAAGGCGAATCATAAAGAGGAAAAGATGGCCGAGCTGCCCATCCGGATATACGGCGATCCCGTCCTTCGGACCCGGGCCGAGGAGATCGCCCGCGTGGATGAGGGAATCAAAAAGCTGGCCGGGGAGATGGTGCAGGCGCTGAAGCGCGTTTCCGGCATCGGTCTGGCCGCCAACCAGGTTGGCCAGGCGGTAAGGCTGTTCGTGGTGGACCGCTCTTTATTTCAGGCCGACGACTCGCCGCTGGTGTTGATCAATCCTCAGGTGGTGGCGTTTCACGGAGAGCAGGTTCAGGAGGAGGGATGTCTGTCGTTTCCGGGAACCTTCGCCGACGTCGCCAGACCGCTGAAGATACAGGTCAAGGGAATCGACCTGGCCGAGAGGGAATTGGTGATCGATGCGGAGGGCTTGCTCAGCCGGGTGCTGGCGCACGAGATCGATCACCTCAACGGCATTCTGTTCATCGATCACCTCAGCTCCATAAAAAGAAAACTCTTGTCCAGAAAGCTGAAGAAGCTCTCTGCCAGATAGCCCTCGTTCCCGACCCATTCAAAGAGGCTTATGCGAATCGTATTCATGGGGACCCCGGAATTCGCCATCCCCAGCCTGGAGAAATTGATATACAGCCCGCACCAGATAATCGGAGTGGTGACGGTCCCGGACAAACCCCAGGGCCGGGGCCAGAGAGTGTCCGCTACGCCGGTGAAAGAGTTCGCCCAGGAGCACGGCTTGCCGGTTCTAACTCCGGCCGACCTGAAGGATGCGGATTTCGTTCGGAGTCTGGGGGATCTGAAGCCCGATTTGATGGTGGTGGTGGCCTTCCGCATCCTGCCGGAAGCGGTTTTTACCCTGCCGCCCTCGGGCACCGTAAATCTCCATGCCTCGCTTCTGCCCAAATACCGGGGTGCTGCGCCCATCAACTGGGCCATCATCAACGGAGAGACCAGGACCGGCTTGACCACGTTCTTCATAAGGAAGAAAGTGGACACGGGAGATGTGCTGCTGCAGAGGGAAATCCCCATAGACCCGGATGAAGATTTCGGACGGCTGCGCGATCGCATGGCCCAACAGGGAGCGAATTTGCTGCTGGAGACGGTGGAGGCGATTGAGAAGGGAGAGGCCAGACCCCTTAAGCAGGATGATACCCAAACCACGTCAGCGCCGAAGATCACGCCCGAACACTGCCGCATCGACTGGTCGCAAACCGCCATCCGGATCAAGAACCAGGTACGGGGGTTGTCACCCACGCCCGGAGCTTTCACCGCTTTCCGGGGAAGGAATCTGAAGCTGTTTAAGGTCGAAGCACTCGATACTCAATTCTCCGAAAGCAACGTGGGACGGACGGTGGTGCCCGACGGAAGGGAGAAGGTCTGGGTCGGTACCGGAGGAGGCATACTCAGCTTGCTGGAGGTTCAACCCGAAGGAAAGCGAAGGATTGCGGTGGCGGAGTTCGTCAGAGGCTATCGAGTGGGACCCGGCGAGGAGCTTGGATGAACCGGATGCTGTTGGGCCGAACCGGGCTGGATATGCCATGCCCGACGATTATCATCGTCCGTGCGGGGAGATCGTAAGATGACTAATTCGGAAAACGGCACGGGTGTCAGAAGCAAGTGGACGTTCTTGTGGCTGTCTATCTTGAGCCTGGCGGTGTTGATCATCATAGCCTTTCTTCTGTGGTACTTGATCTCGCCGCGGGTCAGCGCCATGAGTCCCATCCTGGGCCTGAGCGTCAAGATCGCGGGCGTCCTGTTTCTGGTCACGGTTTCCGGAGGACTGCTTCTGATCGTGCTGTCGTCGGCTTTGGAGCGAGATTTCCTATTTCCTCACGGAGAAAAGCAGATAACCTTGAAGGTGCTTTTTCCCATCAATCTCATGCTGGGAAGAGCCTTCGGGCTTTCCCAGGACCAGGTGCGGCAGTCCTTCGTACAGGTGAACAACTCCCTCTTCCGGGCGAGCAAGAGGAGGATACGGAAGGACCGGCTGCTCATTCTCCTGCCTCACTGCCTGCAGAACTTCGATTGCCCGCACAAAATCATCGCCGATTACGAAAACTGCAGACGATGCGGCGATTGTCTGATAGGCGATATAATCCAGATGAAGGAAAGGCTGAAGGTCGACATCTCCATAGCCACAGGCGGAACCCTGGCCCGGAAGGTGATGGTGGACAAAAGGCCTACGGTGATAGTGGCCGTGGCTTGCGAACGGGATCTGTGTTCGGGAATTCAGGATGCTTATCCCATTCCCGTGTACGGCATACTGAACGAGCGACCGCAAGGTCCCTGCATGAACACCCGGGTCGATCTAAACCGGCTGGACCGGGCGGTGGGATACGTGCTGAACGGAGCAAGTAATGCAAAAGGACATGATCATCAACGCAACTGAGTACGACACCCGCTTGGCCATTCTGGAGGATTCCAAGTTGGTGGAGCTTCTGGTGGAGCGACCGGAGGCCGAAAGGATGGTAGGGGACATCTACAAAGGCATTGTCCGAAGCGTGCTTCCGGGAATGCAGGCTGCGTTTCTGGACCTGGGTCTGGATAAAAGCGCCTTCCTTCATTTCTCGGACATAGGGGATTCCAAAAGCCAGCTGGATTTGCTCTACGAGGCGGAATTTGCGGACGACGAGGAAGAGCACAAAAAGCCCAAGAAGCCGAAGAAACAGCCGCACAGCATTCAGGAGATACTAAAAGAGGGGCAGGAGATAATGGTACAGGTGACCAAGGAGCCCATCGGGACCAAAGGATCCAGGGTCACGACGGAGCTTTCCCTGCCCGGCAGATACGTGGTCCTGGTGCCGGGCGAGGATCACGTGGGAGTGTCTCGCAAGATCTACGATTGGGGCGAGAAGAAAAGGCTGAAGAGATTGGCCTACGAGACCAAACCCGACGGATTCGGCTGCATAATTCGCACCGTGGCCATGGGCAAGGACAAAAAGGAGCTGCGGGCGGACATGAAGCACCTGGGCCGGCTATGGAAGGACATATTGAAGTTGGCGGAGAAAAAGAAGGCTCCCTTTCTGCTTCACAAAGACATAAGCATGATTCACAGCGTGATGCGCGACGTTCTGACTCCTGACGTGAACGGCGTGGTGGTCGACTCCAAGAAGGAGTATAAAAGAATCCTGTCTTACTTAAAGAGCGTGGCCCGGGGACTGCGCTCCAAGGTCAGGCTGTACGACGGGGAGGTGCCCATTTTCGACGCCTTCGGCATAGAGCCGGAGATTGAGAAGATGCTGGATCGCAAGGTGTGGGTCAAGAAGGGCGCCTATTTCGTCATCGACCAGACCGAGGCCATGGTGACCATCGACGTCAACACCGGAAGGTTCGTGGGCCGCACCAGCCAGGAGGCCACCGTGCTCAAGACCAACCTGGAAGCCGCCGGGGAGATCGCCCGGCAGATCAGGCTGCGGGACATCGGCGGGCTGATAATCGTGGATTTCATCGATATGGAGCACGCCGAAAACCGGAGGAGGGTATTCGAGGAATTCAAAGGCGCCTTCAGACACGACCGCTCCAAGAACAGCATACTGCCCATATCCGAGTTCGGATTGGTGGAGATGACCAGGGAGAGGATCAGACCCTCCATTTTGCACACCCTAAGCGAAATCTGTCCCTGCTGCGGAGGCATCGGCCGGTTGCTTTCCAAGCACGCGGTGGCGGCCAAGATCGAAAGGTGGTTCAGGCGGGCCAAGGTGGCCTTGGGAAGCAGGGATTACCGGCTGACCATCCACCCGGACGTGGCCCGGGTGTTGGAGGATTCCAAAACCAGCCGGCTTCGCAAGCTGGGCAAGGAACTGAGGCTGGACATAGAGCTGGTGAAGGACGACGATCAGCCTACGGATGAATTTCGGGTCTTCGACCTGAGTCAACAACTGGACGTGACCGACATGTTCAGGTCAAAAAAATAGTTTCTTCTTGACCCGGCGGGTGGTATAAGATAATATGATGGTTGAACCATCAAGGGGCCTCCGTAGTAGTTGGGTAAGATAGACGGTCGGCCCGGGTGAGATAACACAAAAGGAGATATCCTATGTATGCCATCGTGGAGAGCGGGGGATTTCAGTTCAGCGTGAAGGAGGGCGACAGAGTCAGAACACCCAAGCTGAATGCCGGTCCCAAAGAGAAGCTGGTGCTGGACAAGGTGCTTTTCATCGGCGGGGAAGCGCCCCAGGTGGGAAAGCCCTATGTATCAGGCGCCCAGGTGGAGGCGGAAGTGATCGGACCGGGGAGATCGCCCAAGATCGTGGTTTTCAAGAAGAGGAAACGAGTCAAGTATCGGAGAACCAGGGGACACCGGCAGGATTTCACCGAGATCAGAATCGACAAGATCATTCCGTCCCGATAGCCGCCGATGCGCCGAGCGAAATCCGAAACTCGGTCGCCGGGTCTTAAACAGCGGGGGCTCAAGGAGCTATGTACAAAAAGACGATTCTGCCGTTTATCCTTTTCGGCCTGATGCTCTACGGCATCTCATCGGGTGCCGTCATAACCGGGATCCAGGTCGACGGGAACCGCAGCGTGAACCAGTCTCTGGTGGCCAATATGTCCGGCCTGGTCGTGGGGGCGGAGTTGAGGCCCGGCATGATTCAGGAAGCCATCCGCAGCATCTACGCCATGAATCTCTTCTCCGACGTCCAGGTCCTGGGGGAGGAGACGCCCGAGGGCGTGAATGTGATCATAGCGGTCAGAGAATTCCCCCGGGTGAAAGAGGTACAGATCTCGGGCAACAGGAAGATAAAGAAAGACGATCTCAAGGAAAAGATAAAGATCTCGGCGGGAAAGGTGACCACGCCGGTGGAGGTGAAAGCCGCCGTGGACGCGGTCAAGGTTTTCTATGGCCAGAAAGGCTACATCTCGGCCCGGGTGGAGTCCGAACTGGTGGGGACCGACGTTCCCGGCGAGGTGATCCTGAAGCTGGACATCGACGAAGGTCAGAAGGTCCGGATCAAGAAGATTTACATCGAAGGAGCCCAGGCTTTCAAGCCCTCCAAAATCGCCAAGCAGATGAAGAACAAGGAAGACCGGTGGTGGCGGGGCGGCGAATTCAAGCCGGAGCAGTACGACGAGGACAAAGAGAAAATAGTCGAGTTCTATCGGAAGGAAGGCTACCTGGACGCCCAGGTAGTCTCCGACTCCATGTGGTACGGTCCCAAGGAGAAAAACCTGTTCATCCGCATCCGGTTGAGCGAGGGCCAAAGGTATCAGTTCGGCCAAGTAAGCTGGGAGGGCAACCAGCTGTTCTCATCAGAGAAGCTGGACCGGGCCGTCAAGTTCAAACCGGGCGAGACCTATTCCCAGAAGAAGTACGACGAGACCCTGGCGGAGGTGTATTCCCTTTACCAGGAGGAGGGCTACCTTTACGTGCAGGTGGATGACCAGACCACCACTCGTGACAGCGTGGTTAACATCTCCTGCAGCATCTCCGAAGGGGTGCCGGCCAACGTGAACTACGTAAACATCGTGGGAAACACCAAAACCAAGGACAAGGTGATCCGCCGGGAGCTTTCCATATTCCCCGGTCAGAGGTTCAGGAGATCCCTTTTGATGCGCAGCCTGCGGGACGTCATGTATCTGGATTATTTCTCCAACGTGGAGCCGGACTACGAGGTTCTGGAGAACGGGGACATCGATCTGGCCATCAAAGTCGAGGAGAAGCCCACCGGGCAGTTCACCTTCGGGGCGGGCTACAGCGCCGTCGACAAGCTGGTGGGAAACGTGGGCCTGGGCATTCCCAACCTCTTCGGCAACGGCCAGCAGCTCAAGCTGAACTGGGATTTCGGTAAGACCACCCACACCATCGAGCTCTCCTTCACCGAACCCTGGTTCAGGGATACGCCCACCTCCGTGGGATTCGACGTGTATCAGGTGAGCCGTGACTGGTACGACGATTACACCGAGGAGAACGCCGGGTTCGGGCTGAGGCTGGGCCGACGGCTGAGCTGGCCGGATAATTACTTCCGAATATACTGGCGCTACAGATGGGAGCAGATCAAATACTACGATTTCTCCTCTGCGGGACTGGCGGACAGCACGTCATATATATACCTTTTGTCGCAGGTGAATTGGCCCCGCAAGAGCGGCACCACCTCGCTGACCATCGTGCGTGATTCCCGCGACCTTCCCCAGTTTGCCACCAAGGGCTCGGTGCTCTCGTGGAGCACGGATGTGGGTGAGGAGTTTTTGGGAGGCGACTTCTCCTACTTTAAACACACCTTCACCGGCAGCTATTACTGGAACTTCGTGGGGAAATTGGTTCTGGGGGCCAACGTGAAAGGCGGAGTGCTGGACGGAAGGGACAGGGACAAAGCCGAGCTATACGGGGAGCGCTTCGCTCCCGGCGGGACCAACTCCGACGGAATAATCCGGGGATACTCCGATGGGTTTCTCCCGTCGGACAATCCGGCGAAGACGCGCACCAGGGGCAGGAGCATGCTGGTTTACAATATGGAGCTCCAGTTTCCTTTGGTGGAGCAACAGATGTACGTCCTGGCTTTCGCCGACGCGGGCAACACCTGGCTAAGCGGCAGACAGGTGAAGCCTTTCGCCTTGGAACACAAGTCCGAAAACGATCTTTTCCGTTCCTTGGGGGTGGGGGTTAGATTGGCCATTCCGGGAATGGGGCTGGTGGGATTCGATTTCGGCTACGGATTCGATTATCCGAACAAGGGACAGTGGAAGCCTCACTTCCAGTTCGGCACAACTTTTTAGAATCGGTCACCGTCCTGTGATCCGAAGCTCGGAGAACGGCAGCGGATCGTGCACGACTATTCAGGAGGAGGAAAGTGAAGGCAAAAGCAGTCGCCCTTGCCATCGCGTTCTTGCTAGTTACCGGAGGACTGGTTCTTTTTTGGGCAGGCGATGCCGCCTCGCAGGAAGGCAAGATCGGCTACGTGGACTCGATGAGACTTCGGGCCGAGTTCAAGGACTTTAAGGACGCCCAGGCCGAGTTCGACGAGAACGTCAGAACCTGGCAGGACTCGCTGGCTCTAATGGAACTGCAAATCGACAGCTTGAAGCAGGATCTGGAGGATACCAAGCTGCTGTT
>CAZPRG010000084.1:0-10121 GCA_964588675.1 uncultured Ignavibacteria bacterium | reverse complement strand
TCGTTCCCGGCGTCTACTTCTATCACGTGGAATCCAAGTACGGACAGAAGCTGGGCAAGTTCGCGGTGATCAAGTGATTCGGTGGATGCAGCCGGAGGGAGAGGCAAGCCCTGAACCTCATGGTTTTTGGGCAAGCTCAAGGTCAAAAGACCAATATGGCGATCTTCACCTCTGGCTTTAGCCTCAGCCTAATGAAGGAGACAAACGCCTCACACTTTGACAAGTTCACCCGGCCGGAACCGGCCTAAGAAGGGGGAAGAGACATGAGATCGAAGTTTCTTGGCCTGCTCGTGGTCTTGCTCATCCTGGGTTTGCCCAGCCTGGCCCACTCGGGCGAATTCTCCCGGGTGGGGACCGCCGGCGCCCAGTTTCTTAAGATCGGCATGGGGGCCAGGTACGTGGCCATGGGCGAGGCCTCGGTGGCCTGCGTCAACGATGCCTATGCCATGTACTGGAATCCCGCAGCCCTGACCGAGATATCCTCGTCCAACCTGGTTCTGACCAACGTGGACTGGATTTCGGACGTTCAGCTCAACCACGCCAGCTTCGGGAAAGCCATCGACGACTACAGCGCATTCGGCGTCAGCCTCACCGCCCTGACCATGGGCGACATGGACGTGACCACCGTACAGGAACCGGAGGGAACGGGAGAAACCTTCACCGCCTCCTCCTACGCCTTGGCGGCGGGATACGCCAGGAAGTTCACCGACAGGTTCTCGGCGGGAATAAGCGGCAAATACGTCTGGGAGAGAATCTCAGAAGAGACCGCCTCGGGACTGGCGCTTGACTTCGGCACGCTGTTTCTTACCGGATTCCGAAGCTTGAGGATCGCCATGAACATATCCAATTTGGGGCCGGAGATGAAGTTGGAGGGCCCGGAGTTGGACTCCTACTACAACCCCGATCCGGGAAATCCCAACTACGACAACGTAAAGGCCAAACTGCAGGTGGATCCCTACGACCTTCCTTTGACTTTCAGGTTTGGCATGGCTTATGACTTGATCGACGCGCCCGAGTCCAGACTCATAGTGGCCGTGGAAGCCAAGCATCCCAACGA
Organism: uncultured Ignavibacteria bacterium; assembly: GCA_964588675.1. Lineage (GTDB taxonomy): Bacteria > Zixibacteria > MSB-5A5 > MSB-5A5 > SM1-73 > SM23-73-3. The sequence goes on along the minus strand of CAZPRG010000084.1, from coordinate 9,064 downwards.
CAACGTCCAGCAGGCAAGTTTCGGCGGAGAATACATCTGGAGGGAGACCTTCTCCCTGAGAGGGGGGTACAAGCTCAACTATGAGGAGGAGGGCCTGACTCTGGGAGGCGGGATGAAGGTCAAGGCAGGCAAAGATACCAGGTTGGACGTTAGTTATGCCTGGGCTGAGTTCTCGCGTCTTTCCAGCGTGCATCGCTTCTCCCTGGGATTCGAATTCTGATCGCCACGTATAGTCTCTCTGTATAGAGCTAAGTACACATCGGATGTTTGAGTTTAAGGCCGGACCCGGCAAGTGAAAGGGTCCGGCTTTTCTGCAGCCACAGGCCCGCATTTGCGCGCCGCCGCAACGTTTCCCCCGAACTCGCGCCACGAGTCTGCAAGACGGCCGCGGAGAATATGCCAGCAGGTCGAAGCTTGCCTCGTGGCTTACTCGTCTTATAGGGCTCAAGGTGTAAAGCAATGTCCAAATAGTAGTTAAGGTTTTCTCGGATATGTCGATAAAATCATTGATTGCATAGTCCCCACGCAATCAACGTCCCCATAAGCTGTTACCTATAGTTGTTTTCCCGAAAAGCACGACACAGTGGATGTGACGCAAATTCGAATCTGAAGCCAGTCCTTCGGAGCATTCCGATGGCAAGGCGGGGCGGCCGGGAGTGACCAGCCCTCCTTTTCCGCCTCCCGCAACCAAGGCACATCATTCCGTGCCAAGCTAAACCCGGAGCATTCGGCGTGAACCTCCGCAACTTCAAGCCCGACAGAACTCGGACTTCGGTCTCCCTCAAAGGTGGCAGGCAAGAACCCCTGCGCGTAGGGATACTGGGAGGCGGTCTGACCGGGCTGACCATCGCCTACCGGCTGAGGCAGAAGGCGCCCAGCAGGTTTCGGGTGGAGGTTTTGGAGAAAGAGTCTGAGTGCGGAGGGTTGCTCAGGAGTGTGTTGGAGGACGGCTTCACCTTCGATAGCGGAGGCGCTCACATCATATACTCCAAGGACAAGAGGGCTGTAAATTTCATGCTCCAGGTCCTGGGGAATAATTACTTCAGGAAGAGAAGAAATAACAAAGTCTACTTCCGGGAAAGGTTTGTGAAATACCCCTTCGAGAACGGACTCTCCGACCTCTCGCCGGAGGATAACTTCGAGTGTCTCTATCATTTCCTGAACGATCGCTACCCCAAACCCAAAGACTTCAGGCAATGGATATACAGCACCTTCGGCCGGGGGATCGCGGAGAAGTATCTGATTCCTTACAATCGGAAGATATGGAACTATCCCTTGGAGAAAATGAGCCTTCACTGGGTCGAGGGAAGGGTTCCCCGACCACCTGCCGAGGACGTGATTAAGTCCGCTTTGGGCATTCCCACCGAGGGATACACCCACCAGTTGTATTTCTACTATCCTCGACGCGGCGGCATTCAGGCCCTGATCAAGAGCATGGAAAGGCAAGTCCCCATGGTGCTGAAAGATTATGCTGTCAACAAGGTGCTTGAGTCAGACGGCACGTGGAAGGTATCCGACGGCAGGATCAGCCTGAGCTACGACGTGTTGATTTCCACCATTCCCATCTTTGATTTGATTAGTGCTATGAATGGAGTTCCTCTTAAAGTGAAATCTGCGCTCAAGCGCCTGAAGTGCAATTCGCTTCTGACCGTTATGCTAGGACTCAAGGGAAATCCCCTTTCCGAGTATACAGCCCTTTACTTTCCCGATCCCCGGGTCAGGTTCAACCGCGTCGGTTTCCCCCACGTTTTCAGCCGCTTCAACGTTCCTCCGGGAAAGTCCTCGCTGGTGGCGGAGATAACCACCGGATACAATCGCCAGGCCTGGAAGCTTTCGGATCGACAGCTCGTTCGCGAGGTGACAGACGCCCTTCACCAAAGAAAGCTGATAGATAAGCGTTCGGTCTGCTTCGCCCGGGTAAAAAGAAGCCAATACGCATATGTGGTTTATGATAAAGACTACCAGAAGAACGCCCGGGTAGTTCTGCGCTACGCGGGAGACCAGGGCATCTGGCTGTGCGGCCGGTTCTCCGAGTTCGAATATCTGAACATGGATGCCTGCGTGAGCCGGGCAATTGGGTTGGCCGACAGACTGATCAAACTATCCAGGATGGGTCGGACCTTCACCCGGCAGAATAGAAAAGGGATACATACATGAAAGAGGATTTAATCGACGTTCTGTCCTGTCCGGCATGTCTCACCGCACCACTGGAGATGCAGGTCCGTGTTTACCGGTGCAATGAGATTATCGAGGCCGATCTTTTGTGCCTGCGCTGCGGCAACCGCTACTCCGTCAGGGACGGCATACCTATAATGCTTCTTGATCCCGACCCACGCTCGTCGGGTCAAGCGATAGACGTGAACTCGGAGACGAAACACAGAGAGGTGAGGGATGCCAATATCACCTACTACGACGCCGTGGCCGAGGTCTACGAGGACGAGGTGGAACAGGCGGTTCACCAGAGCGAATTCAATCAACGCAGGATGGAGCGGATCGTCAAGAGCCTGGCTCAAGAGACCGAAGGGAATCTGTTTCTGGATCTAGGCTGTGGTACCGGCAACATCCTCAAGCTGGGCCAGAAGCATTTCCAAAAAGCCGTGGGGGTCGACGTTTCGCTTAACATGCTTAAAGTGGCACGGCGCAGCGGACTGGAGGTAGTGCAAGCCGACGTTTTGTTTCTGCCTTTCAAAAAGTCGATCTTCGACGTGGTTTCCATATTCTCGGTGTTGCATCACATACTAGATTACAGCCTGGCGTTTGGGCAGATCGGAAGGATCTTGAAAGCCGGCGGCTACCTGTATTCGGACTGGGATCCCACCAAGAAACCCCGGCCCACCGACAGAAAAGCTGCTTGGGGCATCTACCGGCTGGTGCATGGAGTGTTTGAGGGCATTCGGCCGCTGAGAAACAGGCTGCGGCTCCGCGCGATGCCCAGGGATCACCAGGCCTCTCCGGTCAACTTTGCCCGGATCAGACCGGACTTGACGACTACTCAGGCCAAGGCGGAGTTCCACAATATGACCGACGAGTCACACCGGGGGGTGGATTTTCTCAGAGTCAAGAGTCAATTGGAGACTCAGGGATTCGAAGAGATTCAGCCCACCTATCACCAGTCGGGCCTCAGATTAGACCAACTGAGCGGAGTGCCCCGTCTGAAAGCCCGGTTGTTGTCCGGTCTGGGTTTCGATCCGGAGCCGTTCTTGGAGAACATCCAGATCTTAGCCAGAAAGTGTAACACGAGCCACGCGCAAATGGCTTCTTGAAGCGCAGAGAAACCTTAAGAACCGATAAACATCCGACCTTCGAAATGAACCAGCGTCCTTTAGAGCGACAACCCGGCAACCTGCAGGCAGAAGAAACGGAAAAGAGTAGGGCCGGGGTTGTACTGAAAAACTCCACGGCCCTGGGAGCATCCACCATCCTGGGAAAGCTTTTCTATTTTCTCCTCTTCATTCTGATCGGTAGACACCTGGGTCCCGGCGATTTGGGAAAATTCACCTTTGCCCTGTCGTTCGTGGCCATGTTCGCGGTGATAAACGACCTGGGACTGAATCTGTTGGCAGTACGGGACGTGGCCAGGGAGAAAAGCCAGGCGGAGAAATATCTGGGCAATCTGATTACCCTCAAGTTGATGCTGGGGCTTTTGGCTTTCGCCTTCACCATGCTTCTGATAAACCTGATGGGTTACCCTCGGGATAACGTTAGGCTGGTCCTCCTGATCGCATTGGCGGCACTCTTCAATACCCTTTCCGGCGGAATGAGGTGGGTCTTTCATGCTTTTCAGAAATTCGAGTACGAGTCGATGATCGGCATAGTCCAAAACCTCCTGTGTTTCGCTTTGGGATTCTCGGCCGTCTTTCTGGGCCTGGGCATTTACGGTGTGGGATATAGTCAGATTCTGGTGGGAGTGGTGATCATCTTATTCTCCTGGTTTGTAATTAAGAAAAGCTTCATACCGGTGAAGGCGAAGATCGATTGGAGCTTCTGGAAAGAAATCCTCAAACAATCCGTTCCTTTCGCTTTGATGCTGGTCTTCACCGGCTTGTACGCCAATGTGGACACCGTGCTGCTCTCCAAGATCAAGGGCGACCAAGTGGTGGGCATATATGGGGCAGCCAATCGTCTGGTCCAGGCGGGCAAGATGGTCCCGTCGATCATAGTTCCGGCCCTGTTTCCCATGATGGCCAGCATCTCCAAGGTAGGCCGGTTGGAGTTCAACAGATTTCTGGAAAAATCGGCCATCTTGATGTTCGGCCTGGCTCTCCCCTTCTCGGTGGGAACCACCATTCTGGCGGCTCCGGTCATCGACCTCATCTACGGAACCGGGTTTGCCGGGTCCATCCCCTGTCTTCAGATTCTAATCTGGGGCATGTTCTTCATGTACATCAGCATAGTCTTGGGCTATGGGCTGATCTCCAAGGGGAAACAGAAGGCCAATACTCTGATAACCGGCTTGGGGCTGGGGCTCAGCCTGATCCTCAATTTTCTTCTGATCCCCGGGTGGGGCAACCTGGGAAGTAGCGTTGCCGTGCTGTCCACCGAGCTCTTTGTCATGTCGGCGGGGATATACTGCGTTCGAAGATTCATGGGCTTCGATTTCAGGGGGTTCTTGGTTCCGGCGCTCAAGGTCGCGGCGGCTACCCTGCTTATGACGTTGGTGCTCTACCTGTCCAGAGAGCTGAGCCTCTATTTCCGCGTGGCGGCGGCAGTGGCCGCTTACTTCGGTTCTATCTTCGCTCTGGGTGGGCTGTACGATTACAATCTCTATAAGGTGCGGGACCTGATCCTGACCCGAACGGCATAAGGAACAAAGGACATAAAATTGTCGGAAGAGAAGAAGGTCAGTGCCATAATAGTCAACTGGAACGGAAGGAAGTTTCTGCCCTCCTGTCTGGATTCGGTCCTCAGGCAGAGCCACAGGAACATGGAGGTCCTGGTGGTCGACTGTGCGAGCACGGACCAGAGCGTGCCTTTTGTCAAAAACCACTTTCCCTCGGCCAAGGTGATAGAGTTGAAACAAGACTTCGGACCCCCGCACGCCATAAATCTGGCCGTGCGGCAGGCCCGGGGAGAATTCATTCTGATCTTAAACAACGACGTAATCCTACCTGAAAACACGCTCTCCCTGCTGGTTGAGGAAATCGAAAAGGATCGGAATTGCGTCATCAATCCGGTGGAGTTGAGCGCGAAGGGTCAGTACCGGCAGGCTGGTTGCACCGACCCTTGGATAAGTCACTTGTTATGCAGAATATTCCCGGTGCCTGGCCAGGGTCCCTCCTACCCCACTACTGCCTGCTGTCTGGTGAGCAAGGACATTCTCCGGATGGTGCCTCTGAATGAGAATCTGTTCCTGTACGAGGATACCGAATGGGGATGGCGTCTGCATTTGCAAGGGGTGAAACTCAAAGTCATGCTTAACGCTTCTTTCCTGCATGAGGGAGAAGGAACGGTCAAGAGTTCTCACAAAAGCGACTTCGTCAACGGCAGAACTCCCATAGCCACCCTGTTCATATGCTTCAGATGGTCCACCCTTCTGGTGTTGATGCCGTTTTTGTTGATCAGCTATTACTTCAATCCCAGGAGGATCGGATACCTCTTGTTGAAAGGCAGACTGTTCTTCTTCCTGAAGGGCTTCTTTTCTTTCTTCAGGAAGCTGCCCCTCTTCGTTCAGGACCGGAAGAGAGCCCAGACTAACAGAAAAACTAAGGACCTGGAGCTTCTCAAGATTATCATAGGGGGCGTTGATTTTCGGAAGAAAGCGAAGGCGAGTTGGGACGTGCTGCACCGACTCGGGGTTCTGCAAGGCAACGAAAGCCGGAAGGTGGCCCTATGGAATTAGTCCAAAGACTTATCTCCGGCGACCTGAAGGAGAGAGTCTCCCTTTTCGGATTCGTCCTATCCGCATTGCTATTCGGATGGCTCCTGGTGAGATTTCAACCGGATATGGCGTTGGGTTTGGGGATATTCCTCACCCTGGTCACCATCTTCATAGCCGACATCCGGCTGGGGATGACGGTTTTGGTGTTTGCTGCTCCCCTGCTTCCCTTGACCCAGGGCTTCACCACCCTGTTTCCCGGAACCTCTTACAGCGTCAACCTGTGTGGCCTGGTAAACGTCTTCATACCTCTACTGGGCCTGCTCTGCTTGGGACTCAGACGAGGAACGAGCAGGAGCCTCTTCCTTGGCCGCCCCATCGCCTTGTTCTTGGGTGTAGCTTTGCTCACCTTCTTTGTCTCGGACGACAGGTGGATCACCCTGAGGGAGTGGTTCAGGTTAGCCATGCCCATAATGTTCTATCTCCTGATCCTGAGCTCTTTCAGAACCCGAGAGGAGTTGCAGAAGCTGAGGAAAGCCCTGATCTTCTCCGCCTTCATCCCCTTGGCTCTCGGTTTGTATCAGATTCTTAACGGAGAGCCGGATGCCATCGGATTCAACCGGGTGTATGGCACCTTTGCCCACCCCAATGGGTTTGCCTGCTATTTGGTGGTTCTGATGCCGCTGGTGGCTCTTTCCTATATCAGAAGCTGGAAGGTCGATCAGAAGGTTCTCTATCTGGGAACCTTCGGGTTGATGTTTCTCTCTTTGATCTTCACCTTTACCCGAGTCGCCTGGATAGCCTTCGTGGTATCCATGATGATTCTGGGCTGGTCGAAATACCGAAGATTCTTTTTTCGGTTGGCCCTGCTTTTCTTGATTCTGGTCCTGCTTCTTCCCAGTCTGGGCCATATGGTCACCCGGAGAATCCAGCCGGACGGGTCGTTTTACGGAAGGTTCTCTTTCAACCAGTTCTCTCTTTTTCTTTTCAGCCAAAAGCCCATTCTGGGGCACGGCTTCGGGACCTATACCGCACTCTCTGCCTCGGCCTTCGGCGAAAAAGGAGAGAGATACGGCCGGGTTGTGGGAGTCGCAGCGCACAATGACTATCTGAGAACTCTGGCCGAAACCGGAGTGGTAGGACTCGTATCTTTGCTGATTCTTTTCCTGGCCGTTTTCAGAATGGGAAGGCGCCTGCGCCGGTCGGGCGACGGTGAACTCAAGCTCGAAGCCTTGATGTTGCTGGCCGTGTTGGTTAGCATTCTGGTCTATGGAATAACCGATTCGGGCTTATCCTACGCCGGAATCTTTTTGTGGACCTTGATAGCACTGGTGGAGAAAAAAGCCATCTTATCCGACGAAGAGTTGAAATCCCTTTCCAATGCGTGACTACTGCCCGATTTGAAAATGCAAGAAGCAAACCACGAAGAAAGAAGAACACCCAGGCTAAGATTGCTGCATATAACCTGGGATGGCACGGTCGGCGGGGCGCAGAATTTCGTCTGCTCTCTGCTGAAAGAGCTGTCCAATTATGAGGAACTGCAAATCGAAGTCTGTTTTGCCAAACAGGAAGGACCGGTGGCCGAGAGAATCAGGCGGCTGAGAATCCCCACCCACTGCCTGAACATGAAAAGCGGATTCGACTTGGTAAACGCCCTCGGGTTGGTGAAGTTGGTAAGACAAGGAAGGTACGATATTGTGCACTCTCACTCTCCCCAGCCGCTGGTGAGATTGGCCTTAGCCCTGTCCAAGCGCAAAGGCTCTTTTCTGACCGAACATGGCTCAATTCTGGACGAGATTCGGGGAAGACACAAACCGGAGGTTTACTACCACCGGTTCTTAGCCAGGTTCATCCATCACTTCATAGCGGTCTCAGCCTCGGTCAAGAAGGGATTGACGAACCGGCACGGCGTTCCTCCCGGAAAAATCAGAGTCATCCCCACGGGTCTGGACTTGAGTCATTTCCGTCCGGGAAACGGGGACGTTATCAGACTTAGGAGGCAATTTGGATTGCCCGCACAGGGTCCCGTAATCGGCGCCATAGGCAGGCTCTCTCCGGAGAAGGGAATCGACCATCTAATCCTGGCGGTCAAACATGTGGTGGATAAATTCCCCGATTGCATCACCTTGATCGTGGGAGACGGAAAGCTGAGAGGCGATCTGCAGAATCAGGCAAACCACTTGGGAGTTTCAAAGAGCGTTTTCTTCCTCGGAGACCAGACTGCAATTGCTGAGATAATCTCCATGCTAGACGTCTTGGTCATGCCGTCGGTGCATGAGGGTCTGCCCTTGGTGGCTCTGGAAAGCATGGCTATGGGTAAGCCGGTCGTGGGCTATAATGTCAGAGGCATCTCCGATATAGTCACTCACCGGGGTAATGGATTGCTCGCAGAGAAAAGAGATCCTTTGCTCCTAGCACATCAGATAGGAATTCTGCTAAGCGACAAGTCTCTTCGTCTTCGGCTCGGGGAATCCGGCAGGCAGCGGGTAACCAGCGACTTCAGCGTCGCCGATATCGCCAAAAGATACAGAGACATCTACTCCCGTTGCTCACTCCGGCCAACACGGAAAATCGCGGAGACTCTTCAGGGGAAAGGTGTATCGTGAAGATCATGCAAGTCAACTGGGGATGGCCACCCAGGCAATCCGGCGGTCCCATCGGCTATGCGGCCGATCTATGCAAAGAGTTGGTCAGAAGAGGGCATCAAGTCTCCATGTTCTACGGAGGCGACCATAATTTCGGCAGGAAGCCCTATCTGCAGGAAAGAGAGGAAGACCGTGTGACCCTGGGCAATCTGGTGAACAGCCCCAACCGCTATTCCAACGTAGGCTATCCTCTGCGCGAGTGCAAGCAACCTGAGGTGGAGAGGTTCTATCTGGATTTCGTCAAGAAGACGAATCCGGAGCTGGTTCACGTGCATAGCTTGATCGGTCTTTCCGGGTCGATCATCGAGTTGACCCGGAAGATGGGTGTTCCTGTCGTGGTCTCCCTGCACAACTATTGGTTCATCTGTCCGCGAGGTGATTTCCTGATACCGCCGGATTACCGTCTCTGCCCCGGGCCGGACAGGGGACTGAATTGTGCGGCCTGTCTGCCCAGGCAGAACAAGCTCAGCCGGAATACTGCCTATGTCAAGGATACCCTAAAGAGCCTGCTGAAAACAAACGTGAGACTGAAAAGAAGGCTACAGAAATACCTGATGTGGCTCAACCGCAGGAATCGGCTCCACCTGAAACAAGGGCTGTGGAA
>CAZPRG010000083.1:0-10186 GCA_964588675.1 uncultured Ignavibacteria bacterium | reverse complement strand
TATATCGTTGGCTGTTCCGAGGGCTCCCTTGCCCTCGAAACTTGAATATGGCGGGGATCACACCCCGCCATATTTCTATGCTGTATTGAGCGGTCCAGGCGTCTCCCTCCGAGCAGTAGACTGATCCACAAGCGCAAGCCCCGAATTTCGTCCCGCGAACGTGAATTCCACCTCAGGCAGGCAAAAAAGTCGATTGGTGTTATCCCGGTGACGCTGCAGGGATGAAGGAGAGCCTCTCGTGCCCAACGACGGGCTGTTTCTTTGTGGGCGTAAGCCGGTCAATAAGGAGAAACACTGAGCCGGCCGGCCTAGCCGCGAAAATTGCACTTGACAAGACGAACGCGGCAAGAGTAAATTTGTTGCGACGCTTCCACATAATCAGCAGTCAGGGAATTGACGAAAGACCAAATCTCAAGTTCAGGGTGTCCACATGCTGGACACGTGCAGCCAGTGTGACCCCCCAACCCTAATGAGAGGATAAGGAGGTGATGGAAGGAGGAGACTGTTTTATGTCCCCGGCGTGGGTGTGGTGTGGTTCACCCACAAGTCGAAAGGAGGCAGAACGGACCTAATCCATTCCCTGAGTTCCTGTTCCAGACCAATATCGTGTGTTTTTGACATTGTCTCATGAGAGGAGCTATGAAAACCTGTTTAACCGTTTTCTTGATACTCACTCTGCTTGCAGCCGCCGCCTGGGCCGATGGAATCAAGAAAGTAGATCAACCGCAGGGGATTCCCTCATTCTTGGGGTACGTTCCCGACAGATTGATTGTAGTGATGAAATCCGACGTGGGCGAGTTGAATATGCAGACCACGGTTAGGGACGTGGTGCACATCGGCGAGCCGGAGTTCGACAAGATCTCCGAGAAGTTCGCCGTTTCCAACATCGAGAAGGAGTTCCCGGGTTCCGAACGGAAATCCGCCGAACTGGCCCGGTACTACAAGGTCACGATCAAAGTCGGGACCCTGGATGATGTGATGGAAGCCTATCGCAATCATCCCATGGTCGAGAGGGTCGAACCCATAGGCATTCATGCCATGTATGCCACGCCCAGCGATTTTTACTACTCATATCAGTGGCATCTCAATCAGGCCTCGGATCACGACATCGATGCTCCTGAAGCATGGGACATCGAGACCGGCAGCACTTCCATCATTCTGGCCATTCTCGATTCCGGGACCCGATATTATCACCCGGACCTGGGTGGGGTGAATGCATCGCCTTCGAATCCCGGAGCCTCGCGCGGCAACATGTGGATCAACAATGCCGAGCTGAATGGCTCTGCCGGCGTGGATGACGACGGCAACGGTTACGTGGACGACTGGATTGGTTACGATTTCATCCAGACGACGACCAGTTGCTGGTCGGGCGAGGATTGCAGCACCAAAGACAACGACCCTCGTGACTTCAACGGCCACGGCACTCATACCTCCGGCATCTTCGGCATGATCACCAACGACGGCTATGGCATGTGCGGCGTTGCCGGCGGCTGGGGCAGCGGAAGTCAGGCCGTGTACGGCAACGGCGTTCGAATCATGCCGCTACGCATGGGATATTCCTACAATTACTACGGGCAGGAGTATGGCGTGGTGCTGATGGATGCCGCCGCCGAGGCCTTCTACTATGCAGGCAACAACGGCGCCAAGATCGCCTCGTGCAGCTGGGGTTCGTCCAACTCCGGCGGCATCTCCACAGCAGTCACCTATTTCCTGAATTCCGGCGGAATCATCTTTGTGGCGGCCGGCAACGCGGGCGATCAAACGGCAGACTACCTCAACGGTCGGGGCGACTGTGTTTCGGTCGCGGCCACAGATGAGAACGACAACGGAGCAAGCTTTACAACGTACGGCACTTGGGTCGACATCTGCGCTCCGGGCAACAACATCTACAGCACCTACCATGACCACACCGATCCTAACACCAACTACTGGGCGTCCTTAAGCGGCACGTCCATGGCAACGCCCATGGCAGCCGGGGTGGCAGCTCTGATCTGGTCGCACAATCCCTCATGGACAGCAGCTCAGGTTACCAATCAGCTTTACAGCAGCGCCGACAACATCGATGCTTACCTATCCTCGAAGTACATCGGCAAGATGGGCGCCGGACGGATCAACGCCTACAATGCAGTCAATACCGGTCCGCCGGCTCCGCCTGTAGCCCAGTTCTCCGGTTCGCCCACCTCCGGCAGCGAGCCCTTGACGGTCAACTTCACCGATCTGTCCACCGGCAGCATAACCAGCTGGAGCTGGACTTTCGGTGATGGCGGCACTTCCGCCGCACAAAACCCGTCCCACCAGTATACCTCGACCGGAACCTTCACGGTCAGCTTGACCGTGGTGGGCCCGGGCGGCTCCGACGCGGAAGTCAAGAACAACTACATCACGGTCAGCCCGTGCGTCGCACCCACAGCCAACTTCGTGGGATCGCCCACCAGCGGGACGGCTCCCTTGACGGTGAGCTTCACCGACCAGTCCACCGGCTCGCCCACTTCATGGAGCTGGAATTTCGGCGATAGCGGAACCTCCGGCGCTCAGAACCCCTCTCACGTATACACCGGCGCAGGCAACTACACCGTCACCCTGACGGTCACCAACTCCTGCGGCTCGGACCAGGAGGTCAAGACCAATTACATCAGCGTGACCGCGCCGCAGCAGCAGTGCGACGATTTCGGCGACGGCAACATCAGCGACTGGGGCAACAAGCTCGGCACCTGGACGGCAACCGGCGGCTACATGAAAGGGAACTCCAACACCAGTAACGCGCGAACCACTTCTCCCTTTGGCTCGTTCGGAGCGACGTCCATCAGCTGCATCATCCGGATGAACACCGGCCGGATCAGCCGCATCGCCCGCATCATCTTCGGCTACACGGACGGCAATAACTATCGCTTCGCTCAGTTCGACGACGTGGGCAACCGGGTCAGGATCTACGATCGGGTGAACGGCAGGAACAGCCTGAAGGCATCGGCCAATGTCAGCATGAGCAGCGGCGTCTGGTACAGCGTGGGGGTGACCATTGGAGCCGGCGGCACGGTGAGCATTACCAGCGGCCCGAATACCTTGGTTTCCTACAACTTCGGCAACGTCATCACCGGCTTGGTGGGTGTAGGGTTCGACCGGTCCAATTCGGATTTCGACAACTTCTGCATTGGGTCCGAAGGCTTGGGCAGCTTAGCTTCGTTGGACGACCAGAACATGAAGCTATCAGCGGATGCGGCCATGCCGACGAGTTTCTCGCTGGATCAAAACTATCCCAACCCCTTCAACCCGGTTACCCAGTTCACCTTGAATCTGGCTGCGGAGAGTCACGTTACTGTGGCGGTTTTCAACGTCGCCGGGCAAAGAGTGAGGACCCTGGTGGATGAGGTCATGCCGGCGGGATCGCATACCCTCACCTGGGACGGCACCAACGACAGGGGAGAGGCTTTGGCCAGCGGAATATACTTCTACCGGGTGGTCGCGGGCAGTGAGGTTTTGACCAGGAAGATGACGCTGTTGAAGTAAAGGCAGCGTGTGCCCACTCGGTTGCACTTCGGAGGAAAACACGAGGGAGGGGATTTCCCCCTCCCTCGTCCAGCATTTCAGCAGGTAGGGCAGGTGCCCAGTGCCCATACGGGCCTGTATGGGCACGGGACTCCTGACCCACTGGTAGCGCCGGAAGTGGATGAAGCAAGGCAGTATCGGACCTTTTTCTTCTTGAATTTCTCGCTTGCAGGAGTGTACTTCAGAGTGAGAGGAGCAACACATGGATGGAATAGTGGCAGTGATGGTGGTAACAAAGCGCATCATGAATGCCTTCAGAGAGGTTGATGCGACAAGCCCCGATAGAGCCAGGACGAAAGCAGAGCTTCATATCCGTTCAAGAGTGATCTTCAACAAGTTGATTTCGAGAGGCGTCATCAAACAAGTGTCGGGCGACAGGTATTACATGGACTTGCAAGCTCAAGCAAACTACTTGAGGCGCAGGAGGCTGCTAATTCTTGTGGCAACTGCCGGCGTTGTAATCATAGCACTGATTGCCGCTTTTGTCTGGAGATGATCTCCCACAATGAAGGTTCTGGCTTTTCGTCGGTTTGTCCTCGCGGTTGTAACCTGAGGGCCAGAGAGCTCTCTGGTTTGTCATTCTAAGCTGCCACCCGAAGAATCTAACGTGTCGGACCGCAGACCTGACAGAAAGCCATTACCTGTCTAAATGCTTTTGGGATTTTCCTTGACTGGCGGAGGATTCCAAGTTATACTATTGAACGTCAAAAGAAAGTTTGTATGTTGGAGGCAAGGCAGAGCATACCGGCTCGGAGTTTGGACTTTGGGCGTGGTGATGATTCATCACTCACGGCGCGGGAATGCAAACTGCTGTATCACCAGGCAGACCAAGTGCCCTGCGGGCCATACAGGCCCGTCTCGGCACCTGACGGGCAACTGATCGACAGATCACAGAAGAGATTCAAGAGCACATCGGAGGGCAGATCTGAAGAGAGCCGATGCCTATTCGGTGGGAGTCCCGTATTCAATACTCATGTTAGATTAGGTACAAAGACACTTAAGCAAAAGGAGGCAATCTCATGGACTTCCTCAATGGTCGTTTGCAGGCGTTTCTCGGTCCACCCGGAGCCGCCAACGCTCCCGATGACCTCGAGACGGTCATCATCGACTTCATCGACCAGAGCGAGCACACCCTGGACATCGCGGTCCAGGAGATCGACAACCCGCGGATCGCCGCCGCGATCGATAGAGCAGCGCGGCGAAAGCGTCCCGGCACGGACAAGTTCATGCGGGTACGCTTGGTCACCGAGGGCGACTACCTCAAGGAGGACAAGCCCGTCGACCCACCCGACAAGGAGGTCAGCCTCGACATGAACCGCAAGCACTTCGTGACTCTCCTTCGCGGGGCCGTGGACGCCAAAATCGACTTCAACCCCAAGATCTTCCACCACAAGTTCATCATCCGCGATCGGGGTGAGGCCCGTGAGGCTGTTCTGACCGGGTCGACCAACTTCACGACGACCGGCACCCACCGGAACCTCAACCACGTCGTGATCTTCCACGACATCGGCGTGGCGGCCGCGTACCAGAGCGAGTTCGACCAGCTCAGGGATGGGATTTTCGGTGAGCGGTCGCCGAAGCTCACTTCAACCGATCCGCTGACGCTCGACATTGAGGGGAGCCCGGTGCAGATCATGTTCTCCCCGGACAACAACCCCGAGCTAAGGATCGTCAACGAGATCCTCAAGGCGCAGACATCGGCGTACTTCATGATGTTCACCTTCGCAAAGTCGACGACCATCGACGATGCCCTCATCACCAAGCTCCAGGGCGGCAACTTCGAGGTGGTCGGGGTGCTCGACGGAGGCCAGTCCGCTCAAAAGTGGTCACCGCACAAGACGCTCCTGAACGAAGGCGCCAAGCTCCGGCGCGAGACGCTTCCCAACAACGGCAAGCTGCACCACAAGCTGATGGTGCTGGATGATCACACCGTGATAGGGGGGAGCTTCAACTACACCGGGCCGGCGAACCAGTACAACGATGAGAACATCTTCCTGGTGCGCAACCCCAACGTGGCGGTGTTCTTCAAGAAAGAGGTGAAGCGGGTGTTCGAGAGCAATGCGCTGTCGGCAGACTTTCAGTAGGAGTTGGGCAGCCGCGGGTGGCTCACAGCTCTGCCATGCACCATACGGCACATGGCTCCGCTGTGATATAGTTGGATAGAGCAAGCAGCAGGTAGGGCGAATGCGCTACGCCTATATGGGCCTGTCCGGGCAACTGACGAATGGAAGATTCAGCGTCAGGAGCCCGGGGCTTCTGACCTACTCACTTGACATAATCCGCCGAGGCTGAATGCCTCGGCTATGTTGTGGGGTTAGGTTACTTCGGCTCTTTGAGTTCGAAGAACTCTTGGATAATCCGGCGGTGGGCTAAGAAGGCGATATTGCGGGGGACTTCGTTTTTGGCAAAGCATCTTATCTCTTCTGTGTCATCTCCCGGTTTCAATTCTCCACCGGTTATCTTCGCCCAGTACATTACCAAGACAGCGAGTAGGTCAGGTGCCCTGTGCACCTGACGAACAACTGGCCCGTCCGCCGGTGATTACACAAAGAATCCCCCTCACCTTAGTCCTCCCTACGGGTCATCGCCTCCCCAATGGGGAGAGGAAAGCCGGCAGCAAAATCAGTGTTCGGATCTACTGATTTGAGACAATGCGCCGAGGCTGAATGCCTCGGCTATGTTTCGGGGTTGGGTTACTTCGACTCTTTGACCTGGAAGAACTCCTTGATGATCTGGCGGTGGGCTAAGAAAGCTATATTGGGAGGAACCTCGTCTTTGGAGAAATACTCTAACTCCTCAGCGTCGTCGCCCGGTTTCAACTGTCCACCAATTATCCTGGCCCAGTACATCACCAGAACTGCATGCGTTCGGGGATCGTCTTTTCCGGAGTAAACACCAAAGAGACCCTCCAACTCCACGTCCACGTTCAACTCCTCCTTGGTCTCCCTAATGGCACACTCCTCCGGAGACTCGTCGTATTCCATGAATCCGGCGGGGAGGCACCAATCCCCCCTGTATGGCTCGAATTTTCTTTTCACCAGAAGTACTCTTCCGTCTTTTTCTATAACTACACCAGCCGCGGGAACGGGATTGTGGTAATACACATACCCACATACCGGGCAGACCCTTCTGGTCTTGTGATCTACATTCTTGTCGATCATCTCTGCACCACACCGGGGGCAGTAACGGTACGCCTTTTCTATCCCTTCGGTCGAATCCGTTTCATCCGTTCTATCCGTCGACCGTTTCACGGATTTCCCCCTCCGGTACGCCTTCCCGCTCTCCTTCACCCGCGTGGCCGGATTTCGGGTCCAGGTCCTCCTGACCTTTGGTCTTTCGATTTTGGTCGGACGGTCTTTCTTCTTCATCTCATGCTTTCGGACAGTCCACCACACCGCCTGCGTCCCCCTCTCCATACTCAGAGAGAGGGGATAAAGGGGGACAGGTTAATGAATCCTCAATACGACGACGGTGAAATCATCGTACTGAGGGCGACCTCCGGCAAAGTCGACGGCTGCGTTTATTACTTTCTGCTTCAATTCCTCCACCCCCAGGAAACGGTTTTCGACCAACAGATCCAGCAGTCGTTTCTCTCCGAACTCCTCCTCATCAGCGTTGAAGCTGTCCGTCAAGCCGTCGGAATAGAGGAAGACGGTGTCGTTTCTCCTCAGTTCTACCTCGGCTGCTTCGTACAGGGCATCGGGGAAGACGCCCAGTATCAAGCCGCCCTTGTCCAGGAACTCCACCCCGCCGTCCTCACGCAGCACCAGAGGATAGTTATGCCCGGCGTTGCAGTAGCGCAGCTTCTTCTCGGTGGGAAGAAGTTCTCCATAGAACATGGTGGCGAACCTCTCCGAGGTGGTGGATGAGGCGATCAACTGGTTGATGCTCGACATGACGGCATTGGGCGAGAGACTGTTTCTCACCTCCGCCCGCAAGGTGGCATGCACCAGCGACACCAAAAGGGCCGCCGGTATGCCCTTGCCGGAGGCGTCCGCCAGGGCCACCCCGATGGCGCCGGAATCGGTCAGGAGAAAATCGTAATAGTCCCCGCCCACTTGCTGTGCCGGTTGTATGAAGGCGGAGAATTCAAACGATTCGGCCCGGGGGCAGATCTTGGGCAGGAGCCCCATCTGAATCTGGCGGGCCAGGCTCAATTGCTCCTCCAGCCTCTGCTTCTCCAAAGACTCCTGGTACAGCCGGGCGTTGTCCATGGCCACCACCATCTGATTGGCCAGCACGTCCAATAGGGTGATGTCCTCGTAGCTGTATCTGAACCGGGTGGTCTTTCTGGAAAGCCCGATGCATCCCACCAACTCCCTCTGGCTGACCAGCGGCACGACCAGAAAGATATTCAGACGCTGTAAAACGCGGAACAGAGGGCTGATATCCTCCACCATTCGGAAGTCGGCAAAGGGGCTGGGCCGGGTTTTTTCCCGCAACGCCAAAAGCAGGGGATCTTCCGCAGCGCAATGGTCCAAGGGGGTGGAGAGGTCAGGGTCCAAGTACAGAAGACAGCGATCCTTTTTCTCCTCCGAAATGCAGAGGCATACGCTCTCCACCAACATCTCCTTCTTGAGCGTGTCCACCACCGTCTCATTCAGGGCTTCAAAGTCGAATATGGTCACCAGCTTGCGGCTGAAGGTCTCCATCATGCCCCGATAATCCGACCGGTCGCGGATGAAGAACTTCTTTATCAGGTCGTCCAGCTGCCCCATGATAGGTTGAAACAGGATTATGGCCAGAATCACGAAACCCACGTCGATGGCCGGGGTCTGTCTTCCGATCAGATCCTGGATGAACAGGCCGAACTGCCTGACGATTAGAAAATAGAGGCCCACGATAAAGGCCGTTGTCAGAAAGTAGACCAGACTCTGCCGGACGATGAGCTTGACGTCCAGGAAGTGATGCTTGACGATGGCCCAGGCGATGGACCCGCTGCCCACCACCAACGCCACGATGGTCAGAAAGTGCCGAACCGTCTCGGAGAGTTCCAGCGGCGTCAGAGCCGGCACGATGAAGGCAAATGCATACAGCCCCACGGCGGATCGGATGCCCCATATCAGGACGCCCACCTGCTTCTTGAGGGTGGGAACGGTGATCTTCCGGTAGCCCTGGTAAAGGAACCATACGGCCAGCATCAAAAACGCCAGGTTTATCAGAGAGAAGGACTGCACGTGAATTTTGTACAGGATGCCGAAGAGAACCGCCACGTATCTTAAGGCCAATGACACGGGGTCCAGAAAAAAGCGGGCCAGCGAGCCCATCCGTTCCACGTCCAGGGACCTGATCAACTGCTCCGGCTGGTAGAATACCAAGACCAGCAACATGTGAAATGCGTGAGGGATGAAGATCACGTACTGCAGCTTGGGATATCTTTTCAGATAGCGGTGCTTTTCGGGAAAAAGCAGCGAGAAGAGCAGAAGAAAAGGAAAAAAGAACTCCCACACATAGAATATGTTCCGGGTGAAGGGCGAATGGGCCAGAGCGTCGGTCTGACCGGCGGAGCCGATGAAGGTCCCCAAGGAAGCCAGAAGCGGGGCCAGCCCCGCGAAGAACAGCATGAACGCGGTGGTACGGTTGACCTGGCTTCTCGAATCCTCACGAAGGATGACACCGCCCAAAAACAGCAGTATCACCCCGCAAGCCAGATATATGCAAGCTGCCACAACCTGAAAACTCACCTGAACGCTCCCTGAAAGGACCTAACCGTGCTGCATGCCCTGTTAGAGACGATAATCGATCGGAAGTTTCATCGGGATCGACCGGAAACCGCCACCGGCATCCTAAGCAACGGATTTGACGATTCTCACCAGGGTTCCCCCCCCCGTCCCGCACAGGATGGTTACCTCATCCATCAAGGATTCCACGATGTGCAGGCCCCTGCCGGCGGCCTTCAACAGATTCTCCTCGTCGATGGGGGAACATACCTTCCCGCGCTCAAAGCCCGGGCCTTCGTCTTCCACGGTCACCTCCACCCGGGAGGAATCTGCCCTCAGGCCTATTCTCACCTTCTTGCTTTGATCGTGTTTGTTTCCGTGCATCACGGCGTTGGTCACGACCTCGCTTACCGAGATGGCGATGTCGTATATCTGGCTCTTATCGATCCCCAGCTTCTTCAATCTGCCCTCTACGAAGGCGTCCACCCGAGGAAGATAATCCAGGCTGCTGGGAATCTCCAGGCGGTCATAGGCCCCAGCCGATCTTCCGACTCCCGCGGCTTCGGACGATCCTTTGTTTTTTCTGCTCATTTACGAATTCTCCCGGTCGTGAGAATCCCACCGTCGGAATCGATCGGCTCAAAGCGGCGGGAAACAAAAAAAAGGTAGGTTTGCCAACCTACCTTCTTGTGAATTCTACGCGAGTCTCCAAGGGTGCGCGTATCCGTGTCGGCGCGGCGTAGATTCTTCCCTAGTTCCGGAAGCTGGCTGCAGCCTGATCCACGGAATCGTAGCTCTCGAAAACGGTGATAAGTTTGGTAATGGTCAGGAGGCTTTGGATCTTCTCCGTCACGTTAGCCAGTTTCAGCTCACCGCCGTTGTTCTTGAGGGTGGTCAAACCGGAAATCAAAATGCCCAGTCCGGTGCTGTTCATCCAGTCCACTTTGGCCAAATCGATCACCACCTTCTTTTTGTTCTGATCG
>CAZPRG010000082.1:0-10256 GCA_964588675.1 uncultured Ignavibacteria bacterium | reverse complement strand
TCGTTCTGGACATCATCTCATCCGGTGAAATCTGCGGCGGGAGCGCCGTATACAGTCAGATTAACCCGGCATCCGCACTGGCTGCGGAAGAGGTGATCGCCTATGGATTGTCAAAGAGGGACTTCCTGCGATTGCTGTCGGCTTACAAGACATTGGCCGTTCAGTTCATCATGTATCTGGGTGAGAAGTTGATGAAAGCCCATGAGATGATGATGAGCCTGGTGGCCAGCAACGTGGATAAAAGAATCGCCGCGCTGCTTCTGGGTCTCTGCGAGAAACACGGCACACAGACCGCGCAAGGAATAAGGATAAACTTGAGATTGACCCGTCAGGATATAGCCGACATAGTGGGAACAACAGTGGAGACCGCAATCAGGGTCATGAGCAAATTGGGGAAGCAAGGCATACTCATAACAGAGTCAAAACACATCGTAGTCACGTCAAAGGAGAAGTTGAGCAGCCTGCTTTTGAGTTAGGATATACCCGGCCTGGAAAGCAGGCTGGGCCAGCCAATCTCTTTCCACGGCACCGTTCACTGCTCGCAAGTATCCCACAGCAAACTGCGGGCCACCCGCCCAGTGTTTCGGGTTAATGCGATCGTTTGGAGGTTTTATTGAATTTTATTTGATTTCTGCAAATTATGACGAGCACATAGAATTCTTACGTTTTCTGCACTTATACTTGTCCCACCTTTTGAATATGGAAGATTATGATCAAAATGTAACTCGTCACTCGCTCCACAAATTACACAACGCCCTTTATCTCGTTTCCAAACTTCCGTTTTTATTTCGCTCGGTATAATTCTGCTGCGAGGTTTTAATTTGTCCTCGTAAATCTTTTCATCTGTCATATCAATTTCAGTTCCTTCTAAAATAAATCTAAAGACGTACCTGTTCTTGTCATCCTTTTTTCGCTTGCAGTCCACCAATCGAAAAAACCCCTTTTCCGACCAAACACCATCTATTAGTTTCTCATAAACTCGAACAATTTCCGCTTCCCGTTCTCCATTCTTGTATTTCTCAACTGCATCTAAGAATTTACCATTTTGTGTTAAGTTCCCTGTTTTTGTATATCTCGGCTGATCGTATTCCTTTGGGTTTTTCACATCCTCAGTTTTTGGAACATCATGCCCCTCATATTCTATGGCAAATCCATCATCGAAGATTCTGTCTCTATACGGAGCGTTTTTTCTTTGACTCATGAGAATGACAGAATAATTTGCAGACAATCGAAAATTCATACCACGTTGAAGGGTCTGGATTTTCTCCTGATCACACATTTCTCGATATGTCAAAATTTCATCTTTCATATATATACTTCCTTACGCTGGGCATCAGCTGCCAGTTATGGGACTCCGGCTCATGATCCACCAACTGTGGTTTCACCCTCCTCTTGGTCTCCTCCCACAAAGCGAGGAGAGAACCCCGCACCGCCGGCCAGTCCGTTTGATTTCAGATAGACATAGACGACAAGGTACTGTCAGGAGCCTAATGGCTCCCGACCCACCGCCTTGTCCCTAACGAGTCACTGCCACCGTGAACTTCAGCGAATCGATGGGGGCGATGTTCTTCTCCCATGGCCGGCGTTCGGTCAGGGTGATAACGCTCTGTCCGGTCCGTAGCGTATGGAAAAACAACGTTTCGATGGCGACGCCGCCCAGTAGCTTCCGGTCGCGGCTTTTGGGTGCATAGCGGACGCTGTCAATCCGCACGACGTTTGTGTCACTGATGGAATAAGCCCACTGATACCCACCATCAAAGTGCACGTCCAGTTGCAGCCTGAACTCCTGATCACCCGAAGAAGAAAAAGTTTTTCCACTTATCGATGAATCCAGCTTCGGATCGATTGGCGATGATGGGCATGAGCATCCGACAAGAAACAGGACAAGCACGAATGCGAGGAAACCATGACCTTTCATTGTTCGCTCCTTTTTCAGCGGCGCCGCCTCAGTGCGGTTACGTGATTTCCGCCCAAGAGGCAACACATTGGCCTGTTAATGCCACAAGCTTTACGATTATGCCCCAGATCGTATCATCGCATCTACACTGCCTTAACGATTGATAATATAACGCGAAGACCTTCCGAAATCAAGGGAATTCCAGCAGTCGGCTGTCGGGCAATCTGGCGCCCAGACGCCTATACAGGCCCGTCCGGGGGCGTCCGTCCGGACGACAGCCCGACCTACTGGCTCTTGGTCTCCTCCCATCAAGGTATGAACCGTATGGTTCATACCAAGGGAGGAGAGAACCCCACGTCCCTCCTGGTCAACCGTACTAGATTTCCCTTTCGTAGGCGCTTTCACCATGCAGGGTGACGTCGAGCCCGTTCGTTTCTTCTGCTTCACTTGTTCTGACCGGGGTAATCATATTGATGATAACCAGCATCAGATAGGTGAAACCGAAAGCATAGATCGAAGAGCCGATCACGGCGACAACCTGCTTAGAGAAGAACCCGCCGCCCCCGTGAATCAATCCACTCGCGCCGGCCGGATTAACCGCCGTCGTGGCCAAGATTCCCAGCATAATGATGCCCAGCATTCCTCCGACGCCGTGTACGCCCCAGACGTCAAGGGCGTCATCCCATTTCAGTCTGTTCTTCAGACTAACCGCCGAATAGCAGACAACCCCGGCGATCATACCGATTAGAACGGCGCTTGAGGGAGATACAAATCCTGCTGCAGGTGTAATGGTAGCCAGGCCTGCGACGGCACCGGTAAGAAGACCGACGAACTTCGGTTTCCTTTCCAGAATCCAGGCAAGAACCAACCAGGTGATGGCTGCAAACGACGCGGCCAGGTCGGTGTTCAGGAACGCCAGACAGGTGACCGAGTTAACCTGCAATTCGCTCCCGGCATTAAACCCGTACCAGCCGAACCACAGCAATCCGGTTCCCAGCGCCACCAGGGGAATACTGTGTGGAATGCTGTCCGCAATACGGCGTCTTCCCACATAAACAACGGAAGCCAAAGCTGCCATGCCGGCGATATTGTGAACCGGGATGCCTCCGGCGAAATCCAGCACGCCCCACTTAGCCAGCAAGCCGCCGCCCCAAATCATATGAACGAAGGGGAAGTAAACCAGAAGCAGCCAGACATTCAGAAACAGCAAATACGCTCCGAACCGCACACGATTCGAGAATGCACCGGTTATGAGGGCCGGCGTGATGATGGCAAACATCATCTGGTAAGCGATGAACACAAACAATGGAATATGGCCGCCCCCAAAGGGGGTCATGGGATCAACGCCGCGCAGGAACGCCATATCCAGGTTTCCGATAATACCGCCTTCACCTCCGCTGAAGCAGAGAGAATAACCGACCACAAACCAGAGTATGGTGGTTACTCCCATAGAGACGAAGCTCTGAATCATTATGGCCAGAGTATTCTTGCGTCCTACCAATCCGCCGTAAAAAAACGCCAGGCCGGGCGTCATGAGCATGACCAGGCTGGTCGCCAAAAGCATAAAGCCTGTGTTGCCGGTATCGAACATTTGACTCTCCGTTAGGTTACCGGGTGATAGGTTTTTTCGTGATGCCGGGTCTCTGCGCCCGACAGTTTCGGTGCAATCTAAGATTGGTTCAAAGCGATGTCAAGAGGTGAATCCTCTTACTCGCTTTTCCGCCAGTCAGTTGCCGGGCAGCCTGACGACAGCCCGACCCACTTTCCGCCAGCTGTCCGCCGATATTGGTCTCACCTGTCATTCTGAGTCCCCGTACGGGGCGAAGAATCTCAAACGTCGAGATGCTTCCCCCGTCAAAGGCGGGGTCAGCATGACATCTGGCTTTTTGCTGTCGGACACTCGGACGACAGCCCGACCTGCAAGCTAAGTCAAGGAAGAAACCCCTTCTCCTTCATCCATTCATCGTTATATATCTTACTCAGGTATCTCGAGCCGTGGTCGGGGAGTATGACCACCACGGTTTTGTCTTCGTCCAGACTCTTCGCCAGCTCCAGCGCTGCCCAGACGGCACCGCCGCTTGAGCCTCCGGCGAAGATGCCCTCCTCCCTGCAGAGCCTTCTGGTCATGAGAAAACAGTCTTTGTCCGTGACCTGGATAACGTCGTCCATCAAGTCGAAGTGCAAGGTGGGGCAAAGCATGTCCTCCCCTATTCCCTCGACCATATAGACGTGCGGTTCGATCAGCTCATGCCTCTTGAAGTAGTCGTGGAAAACCGAGCCGACCGGGTCGATCCCTATGGCCTTGATCTTGGGATTCTTCTCCTTCAGATACTTGGCCGTGCCGGACATGGTTCCTCCGGTGCCTATGCCGATCAACACATAGTCCAGCTTGCCCTCGGTCTGCTCCCATATCTCCGGCCCGGTGGTCATATAGTGAGCTTCTGGATTCTTCTGGTTGAAGTACTGCTCCAGGATGACGCTGTTGGGCGTCTCCTTGTGTATTCTTCTGGCGATCTCGTAATAGCTGTCCGGCGAGTCGGGTGGAACGTCGGTGGCCGTGACCACGACTTTCGCGCCGAAGGCCTTCAATAGGTTTATCTTCTCTCCGCTCATTTTGTCCGGAATGGTAAAGATAGTCTTGTATCCTTTGGACGCCGCATACATGGCCAGCCCCACGCCGGTGTTTCCGGAGGTGGCCTCCACGATGGTGCCGCCGGGCTTCAACCTGCCGGATTTCTCCTCCTCCTTGATCATGTAAAACGCCATTCGGTCTTTCACGCTGCCGCCTGGATTCAAGAATTCAAGCTTGGCCAGGATCGTGGCTTTGATCCCCTTGCTCACCCGCTGCAGTTTGACCAAAGGCGTGTTGCCCACCAGATCAGTTATGTTCTCGTAGTACATTTCTCCTCCCGTCCAAGAGCGCAGATTGTTGGACTCGCCAATCGATCCGGCATGAAGACTCTGTCTTCCGCAGTGGAATATATACGGACACAGGTGGCGGTCAAGGTATTTCTCCCCGGCTGCGTTCAGAGACAATAACCCACCCTGACCCTCCCTTATCGGGGAGGGAACCACCCCCGTTCACCTGGGAGCGGGATTAAGGACGTGAGAACGAAGCGCGGTAACTGAAAGACGGACACTCCCCACCTTCACGCATAGATTCCAGGTTGGAGATTATGGTCTAGGCCGGACAAAAAACTTGACAAAACCAGCGGGCGCGCTTTATTTGGTCACAGCATGCCAACTTAACCCGGGGAAGACCATGAAAGCAAGAATCCTATTCGCCTTTTTTATCTTGTGCCTAACGTTTTCATCCCACGCTTTTGGCGCGAGAAAAGCCGAGCCTTTTACACTCATCGAACGCACCTATGACGATCGCCTATTGGCTGTCTACAAGACCACTTCCGTCGATTACCGAAGCACCATCCTTATTCGGCTCGCGGATACCGTTACGGCCGATCAGCCGAGAATCGGAGCCAGGGTCGAAGTCATCCGCGCAAACGGGGGAAGGTACGAGATTCCGACGCGCGAGATGCCGCAGAGCTGGGATTCGGCGGGAGGGCCGACTCGCGTGCGCCTCAGGAGATGGGCAGTGGAACCCGGCGACAAATTGCACATCACCATTCACGCTCGTCCCGGCCGTTCCGAGGCTTTCGAGAGATACGTGGCGGTGGAAAGGCACGGGGTGGGAGGGGATATCTCCTTCCCGGTGCTCTCCGTTCAGAGGGACGGGGATCATCCGGGGACTCTGGGGGCGGGAATCAGCTATACCCTGAAGTACGTCCAAGCCGAGAGAACGCTGCTGAATCACCTGGGTCTGGGATTCAACCTCTCGTTTCTGGACTTCGATCCCGACCAGAGAATCGAGATCGGTTTGGGTCTGGCCATCACTTTTCCGGACGATCTTTTTCAGATCGGATTGGGAAAAAATCTAGCCCTCAAAAGGGACTCCGGCTACTACTTCCTGGGAATCAACCTTCCGGGGATCAAAGAGAAGATCGGGCTTTAGCCCGCCGCGGGTTGGATGGGCACCCGGGAGTTGAGGCCCTACTTCTCCGAGAGCTTCTTCTCTAATTTCTCTACGATCTTGGTCAGCTCGTCGATTTTCTTCTGAAGCTTGGCCATGTCCTCCTTTTCTTTTCCTCTGACCTTGGCGGTCACCTTCTCCACGCTCTCATCGATCTTCTTCTTCAGCTTCTCCATCCTCTCATCGTGGCCTTTAAGCATCTCTTTGACCGCTTTGGCCTTGTCGGATTGATTCATCTCCCCCCTTTTGACCATCTCATCCACGATCTTCTCCGCCTTCTCCTTGGTCAGGTCGAACACCCCCAGGCCGAAGAGCACCGACTTTTTGAATATGTCCACGGTGACACCTCCTCCTCTTGAGATTAGTAAACGGACCAACTTCGTGGTCTGCTTCAGATTCTTCTTGTCTTGGGACAGCCTGTCCGACAGTAATCTGGACAGGACGGACATGGTGACGTCTTTTCCGCCGGCATTGTCGATCACCTTGAAGTCCGTATTCTCCTTGACCAACTCCGCCAGATCTTCGAGTTTGATGGTTCTCTTCTCCAGGGTATCGTATAGCCTTCTGTTCCTGTACCGTTTGATGATCCTGGTTTTCGTCATGAGTCTCCCCAACGCTTGGTCCCATGCTTTAGGTTTGTCTTACCTGTTGTCCCTCGTCTGGCTATTGTCAACATAGTGCAGCGCACAATAAATGTCAAGGGAAATTCTAAGATTCTGGCTTCTCCGATGGACTGCTTTTGGATAGATCACGCGGGTCGTTCTGCTTGAGCATAAGCCCTGGCGGGTGCAGACGGCAGTCCTTGGAACTCGTGCCCCGGCAGGTCGGTCGGACATCACGGCGGCGAGAACGCTGCGGCAGAAACTCATACTATCCGTCGCAGAGGCCTGCGGTCGGCATAACGCGGTTAATCGTAAGGAAATGTCTGAACTCACGGGTTTGGGTGCTGTTTGGGCCACGCAGTTTTCTGCGGTCGAACGGGCACAGGACAGAGACGCGCGGAAGACGGGCTTGCGATGCATGATGTATTTTGCTGTCCTGCAACTAATTACATAGTCAGCCCGTATTCATCTGCCATCCCGATCACTTGGCACGCTTTTTTCTACTACTACGGGGTGAGTTTCCTCCTTCTTCAAGTTTCATATAGATGGCTCAGGCCTGCCGGAGAAACAGAAGGCAGGCCTGAGCTCTTTTGGTGAGTGTCCCGGGACATGAGACCGAGTCTGCGTTCCCATCTTCGGTCTCGGACGGAATCGCTGGTGCCGGTTTTGTTCAGAGGCCGAGTATCTCCAGGTCGGCGTATTTGGCCAAAAGTTTCTTGCGAAAGCCGCCCCCGAAAGAGACGGTGAGTTTGAGATTCTCGCCCGATCCCTCGCGATGCAGTATCTGGCCCTCTCCCCAGTGAGGGTGCAAAACTCGCGTGCCGGGTTTCAGCAAGGACTCGTAGCCCGACTCTCCGTCGGGAAAAAAGGTGTCTGCCTTCTCGATATCCATCTCAGGCAGGTATTTTCCCATCTGGTGGACGTGGTCTTCTATGATCAGAAGATCCTGCGGAATCTCGTCTACAAACCTTGACTTGAGATTGGTCATATCGGCGAATCTCTTGCGCCGGTATGCATAGGACAGAAACAGCCTTTCCTTGGCCCGGGTCATGCCCACGTAAAAAAGCCTTCTTTCCTCTTCCAGTTCGTCCGGATCCTCCAAGCACCGGGACAGAGGGAAAAGCCCCTCCTCCAGTCCGGTTATGAAAACCACCCGAAACTCCAGGCCCTTGACTGCGTGCAAAGTCATCAGGGTCACCGCGTCCCGGCTGCTGTCCCACGTGTCTATATCGGTAATCAGGGATACCTCTTCTAAGAATGCTTCCAGAGATGGATGCTCCGCCCGCTCCGCGAACTCGGCAGTGGCATTCACCAACTCCCTGACGTTCTCCAATCTGTTTTCCGCCTCGATGGTCTTCTGCCGTCTGAGCTCGTCCAAATACCCGGCCTTCTCCGCTACCGTCTCGGTCAACTCGTCGATGGGAAGCTGGTCTTTGAGCGCGACGAATCCGTCCAGCATGTCGACCAGGTCGGCTGTCACCTTCCTCAGCCTGGTCGGCACGGCCTCGATCCGATCGATCTGCCGCAAGGACTCCAGCAGGCTCAGCCGCTGGCCGGAAGAGAAGTCCTCTATCTTGGATATAGTCTTGGCTCCGATGCCCCGCCCGGCAAAGTTGATGATCCTCTTTAAGCTCAGATCGTCCCGGGGGTTTACCAGGATTCTCAGGTAGGCCAAAATATCCTTGACCTCCTTGCGCTCGTAGAATCTGAGTCCGCCTACGATCACGTATGGAATCCCGCTGTCGCGCAGCCGCTGCTCCAGAACCCGCGACTGGGCGTTGGTGCGGTAGAGGATCACGAAATCCGACAGGGAATAATCGTCGTTTCGGATCAAGTGCTGGATTCCTCCGACCACCGCCTCGGCTTCGTGATACTCGTTTTCCAGTATCATCAATCCCACCCTCTCCCCTCCCGGAACGTGGGTATAGAGGGTCTTGCCCTTGCGCCGGAAATTGTTCTTGACCACCGCCCCCGCAGCATCCAGGATCACCCTGGTGGACCGGTAGTTCTGCTCCAGCTTAATCACCTTGGCGTCCGGGTAATCCTTCTCGAAATCCAGTATGTTGTTGATGTCCGCTCCCCGCCAACCATAGATGGACTGGTCCTCATCTCCCACCACGCAGAGGTTACGGCTGCCGGATGCGACCTGATTCACCAGCACGTATTGGGCATGATTGGTATCCTGATACTCGTCCACCAGGACGTGCCGGAATCTGTCCTGATACGACTGCAGGACGTGACGACGATTCTGAAACAGTTCCACGGTTTTCATAATCAGATCGTCGAAGTCCAGGGCGTTCGCTTCCCGCAGCCTGGCTTGATACAGCCGGTAAATTCTGGCAACGTTCTCCTCAAAGAAGTCCTGGGTTTGCTTGGAGAAATCCTCCCAGGCGATCAGCTTGTCCTTGGCCGCGGAGATGCGGTTTCCGGCCGCGTCGGGCGAGAGATTCTTGACGGGAATATTCAATTCCTCCATGCATCTTTTTATCACCACCTTCGATCCTCGTCGTCATAGATGCTGAAGTTTCTGGTGTAGCCCAAGGCATCCGCCTCCCGCCTGAGAATCCTGGCGCACCAGGAATGAAAAGTGCTCACCCAGACATCGGTGCCGGTTTGGCCCAGAAGCTTGCTCACCCTCTCCTTCATCTCACCGGCCGCTTTGTTGGTGAAAGTGACCGCCAGGACGTTCCAGGGCTTGACGCCTTTGACGCCGATTAGGTGGGCGATGCGGTAGGTGAGCACTCGCGTCTTGCCGCTGCCCGCCCCGGCCAATACCAGAAGCGGTCCGGATCCATAGGTAACCGCCTCCTGCTGGGCGGGATTCAGATTCTGCAGTAACTCGGTTGTCATGTCTTCTGTTCGGGTTCCCGAACGGCCGAAGCACACTCGACCGGACTTGTCTCCTTTAGCTTGGAATATAACGAAACTGGTGGCGGTCTCAAACCGGTTTTATGGCAAACTGCGGTTGACTTTCTAGTTGGCGGGATGAAGCTTTCAACAAAAAGCTTGACAAGGACGTAGAGGTTGGTGTAACTTCCAACAGATTTGGACTTCTTCATCTACAGAAAGGATTAGGTGGCGATAGCACGATGAAAATCAAGAAGATCATCGGAATAGAGCCAGCCCCGGCCGGCTTTCACGTCTTCAGCGCGTTCAAGCTCCCGCGGCTGGGCCTTCCCATTTTGGGAACGATGCTCAGGGACAAAGGATACGACGTCAAGCTGTTCGTTCACGATATCGCTCCCATCGACTGGGCGGAGCTTCTGTCTGCCGATCTGGTGATGATATCCACCATCACCAGCACCGCACCCGAGGCATTCAACATCGCCAGAAGGATAAAGGAGAAAGCCCGGGTTTTGGGAAAGGAAATCCCGGTGGTGATGGGAGGCGCCCATGTCACGTTCATGCCCGAAGAGGCTCTCGACAATTATGCCGACTACGTGGTGAGGGGAGAAGGCGAACAGACCATCTTTGAGCTTCTGTCGTGGCTGGAAAACGGAAACGATGCTTCTTCCATCTCCCGCGTCGCCGGCCTCTCATACAAGGTGGGGACCCGGGTGTATCATAACCAAGACCGGCCGCGCCTTCTGGATCAGGACAGCCTGCCCACGCCGGAGCTTGGTTTGATTCAGGGATGGAAGAATCCGGCCATCTTTCCGGTGTTGGCCTCTCGCGGATGTCCTTTCGACTGCACCTTCTGTTCGGTGACCAAGATGTTCGGGCATCGCTA
>CAZPRG010000081.1:0-10413 GCA_964588675.1 uncultured Ignavibacteria bacterium | reverse complement strand
CACGGATTTCCACCTTTCTTTTGTGCTGTTTCGGAATCTGTGCCCGCACCAGGGTCTCCTTTCGTCGAAAGCAAAATGATTATGGAACTCTATGGGACTGGATTTGCCCCAGTACCTCCAAAATAGGTGATTCTCGAAACGGATTATCATCTTGCTGTCGGAGCCAAAACCTTTTCCTGACGACTCCACGCACAATACCGCTATGGCCACCGCAGGCTCGATGTTCAGCTTTCGCCCCAGGATCTCCAAGAGACCGCCGAAGCCGTTCCATGTTCGTTCAATCAGCTTCTCCCGTGGGCTGGGGTTTCCGACAATCTCCAGACGTTGAGCGGGCGCGAGCACCACCTTTTGAATGTCCGTCGAGTCCCTAAGAAACTCGTGAGGCGATGCTGCTTCGGCAACACAAACGCATCTTCCGGACACAAAGCCGATCGTGTCGCCCGCCTTCACTTTGAGCCAGCCGTTCCGCTCTTGCAGGACGATAAGCTCCGCACCCTGAGGAAGACTGGCGATCACAGAATGCTGGGTACTAGGACCCGATCTCAGGCGCAGGGAACGAACCGAAACGCAGCCAGTCTCTTCAGACACGGTCAGCCTCCCCGGGATTCGAAAGGTGTTGTGCTATTCCGATTCTAAAGCCAACAAGAAAAAATAGCGGCGCAGGGACTCGAACCCCGGACACGAGGATTATGATTCCTCTGCTCTAACCAGCTGAGCTACGCCGCCATTGTCCGCCATTCTATAATAAAAGCAGGAACGATTGTCAAGGTAAACTTCGGCCGATTTGGGCCGGTCTGCGCGTTGATTCCGCAACCAGGCCATCGGTCGTTTTGACGTCTGGGGTCCGTCGACCGTTTGCGGCAAATGTGAAAGGGTGGAGGAGGTTGACCAGACCGGCTGAAGCCTGCGCTCACCAACCAAGGGCGAGATCGCCGATCGGCAGTCGGTCAGGGGCCAAACAAGCTTTTGGTGCGAAGATGAGACCGCAGAACGAGATCATTATCAAGAGTAGGAGAAACCTTCTGGTTCCCTGCTAACCACCCCCGGTCCAAGGTGCCTAAGGTCTGGTGGGAGCATGCTCGGTGGGATACCCTATTCCCCTCAGGCAGTCGAGGTACACGTCGCGGTGTGCGCTGTATTCAGTTCGGCGGTCGTAGTCAACCCATCCCCATCGAAACTGGTTGCATCTGCCTATCAGATCATAGTACTCGGCGCTCTTGGTCTGAGGTAAATGGTAGGGAAGGGTGACCGAATCGCGCCCGTTCCAATATAGTTGCCTGTCCTGCTCGATGCCCAGCGTGTCCTTCAACCAGCCGTGGTATTTCTCCGCAGACCAATACCGGTCTGCAAAAGAGTAGCACTGATCTATTCCGCACCACTTGGCCTCACCCGAAAACTGCGGGCTTTCGCGCTTGCTGCAATCGGGAATGCTCAAGACTGTCAGCGCCAAAAGCAGGATCACCGCCAAAACCGCACGGTTTCCTGGGTGGCGGACAGAAACCATGCTTCCTCTCCTTCTGATTGGTGTGAGAAAGCAAGCGATGCAACGAACCGGATGTCTGTCGTCATTCCCCTTGGTCACTGCACTCTACAATGTCCCTTGCACTCATTATGACCGCATCTTAGAGCCTTGTCAAGCTGAAGTTGAGCCGTCTGGGAAAGAAAGACCATTTCACGGAAGGTTAGAGTTCCACCTGCTGGCCCAAATCGGGCACCAGCACTTCCTTGACTCCCAGGTCCCGGATGCCTTGAGCCAGAGCCTGGGCTTGCTCCTCCTCGCCATGCACCACGAAAACGGCCTTCAAGGAGTCTTTGGTATTGGCGGCGTACTCCAGTAGTCCATTTCTGTCCGCGTGGGCAGAGAACTCGTTGAAGATCTCGACCCTGGCTTTGAGCTCGTGCTCCTCCCCGAATATCTTCACCTTCTCCTGCCGCTCGACGATTCTTCGACCCAGGGTGTCTTTGGCCATGAATCCCACCACCATGATGGTATTCCTCGGATTTTCGATGTTGTTCTTCAGATGGTGCAGAATTCTCCCGCTTTCACACATGCCCGAGGCGGAGATTATGATGCAGGGCTCATCCAGTCGGTTCAACTCCTTTGATCTCTCCACATCCCGCAAATAGGCGACGCTTCCCCATCCGAAAGGATTCTCGTGCTGGGCGATCATCCGGTTGGTTTCCCTGTCGAAGCATTCGGGATGAAGCCGAAAGATCTCGGTTACGTTGACCGAAAGTGGGCTGTCCACAAATATCTTGATCTGGGGAATTCGTTTGTCGATTTGGAGCCGGTTGAGGCAGTACACTACCTCCTGGGTGCGGCCCAGAGAAAAAGACGGGATGATGATTTTCCCACCGGCTTCCACGGTCTGGTTCACCACCCGGGCGAGTTTTTCCTCGACTAAGGCCATGTCTTGGTGAAAACGGTTGCCATAGGTGCTCTCGATGATCATGAAGTCCAAGTCCTTAACCAGGCAGGGATCTTTGAGTATGGGCAAGTCTTTCCTCCCCAGATCGACGATATATCCCAGGCGCTTGATCCTGCCGTTTTCCCGGACCTCGAAAATGGAGAGCGCGGCGCCCAAGATATGCCCGGCCTCCACGAAGGTCAGCTTGATGTCGGCGGCCACGTAAAATCCCCGGTCGTAGCTGATACCCCGAAACAGCGAAAGGGCACGCTGTACGTCGTCGGGTTCATATATGGGTTGGACGGGTGGCAGCCCAAGCCTTTCGTTCTTCCGATTTAAGTATTCCGCGTCTTTGTCCTGGATGTGCGCGCTGTCGTTCAGCATGGCCAGGCACAGGTCGCGCGTGGCGAAAGTGGAATAGATGCTGTTGCGGTACCCCTGCTTCACCAGGAGCGGCAGGTTACCGGAATGATCGATGTGGGCGTGCGAGAGGACCACCCGGTCTATCTCGCCCGGATCGAAAGGAAGGTTGCGATTCCGCTGGTTGGATTCCTCCCGTCTGCCCTGGAAAAGGCCGCAATCCAACAAAATTCTATTTCCGTTGGATTCCAGAACGTGCATCGAGCCGGTGACGGACTTGGCAGCGCCCAAGAATCTCAGTTTCATACTTTCTCCTTTGTTCGTGGCAGCCGAAGACACGGCCGGCCGGCTTAAGGGTCGTTAGGCTGCAGCTCCAAGTATCTCTGGCGCGCTGAAGCAGCCTCCTGTTCCCTGCCCAGCGCTTCGTAGACCGAAGCACGCAGTTGAAAGGCCAGAGGGAAATCGGGCTCTATCTTCAACAGACGATCTATCTCCTCCAGTGACTCTTCCAGCTTTCCCTGCCGGTAACGGACGAACGCCAATCCATAGTGGGCTTGGACGAAGTCCCCCTTTACCGCGATAGCCTTGCGGTAATACCCGGCGGCCTTGTCCAGGTCGGGGACTTGGGCATAGAGGATGGCTAGGTTGTTGAGAACCTCCGGATCAGCCGGGCCCAGTCTCAGGGATCGAAGGTAGAAGGACTTCGCCTTCTCAAGCTGGCCCCTTTGCGCGTAAAGGTCTCCCAGCCTGGCATACACGCTGCCGTCCTCCGGTTGCAGTCTCAGGGCCTTTGTGAACATAGCCTCGGCGGTACTCATATCTCCGGTCTTGACGTAGTACCTGCCCAGAGCGAAGTAAGCCTCTCCGAAGTCGGGAGCGATTCTGACGGCCTCGTTCAATTTGGAGTAAGCCTGCTGCAATTCTCCCCGTTGCAGGAAAGAGAGTGCCTCATTCACGTACCCCACGTCGGGGAACTTCTCTTTTATCGCCAGGTTCTCCCGATCCACTTCTTGCGTTTTGCCTACGCCGTCGAAATAGCTGGCCAGAATGAAGTGACCGTTGCGGCTCTTCCGAGGATCGAGGTCCAGAAGGTTTCTGAAGCGAGAGACGGACAGTTGAGGACGGGCATTGATCGCCACCCAGGGCAACGTGAAGACCAGAGCTACTGTGATCAGCCCCAGTTTGAGATAGCCGATCCTCGACTGAACCGCAGCCCGGCTGAGCAGATACAAGGCCAGCAGAGTGTATCCTAACCCCACACTTGCGAACAGATCCCAGTCTCTGGGGGCTCCCAGACCGGGATTGATTGCGAAGTTGAAAAGCAACTGTCCCAGGGCGGCGACTAAGAGAAACTGAAACAGCCGATCCTTTCCGGCGTGAGGCTTGGGTTTGAATACCAGGAAGACAAAAAGCAGGGCCATTCCCACAGGTGACACTAAAAGCTGCTGGTTCAAGAAGTCCAGAAGATGCGACCAGGAGAATAATGTGTAATCAGGACCGGTGTAACTTCCATGGAAGACTGGCATAAGGTAGCTGAAGACGTACCAGCTGTACCTGTGGACGTAAAATCCTACGGCGGCTCCGATCGCCGCGATCAGTATCGATATCAGCCAGATTCTCTTGCCTCTGAACGCGCGAGCATCCTCTCCTTTTTTTCCGACAAGAAGCAGCAGGAACAGTGCGGAAGGGAAAAGAAAGAGAGACGAGAAATGCAGTGGCAAAAGCAGAATGAAGATTCCCAGGGGAACGAAGGCCGGCGTTTCTCCGCGCAGACTTCTCAGACCGTAGAAGAGATAAACCAGGATGCCCGAGTAGAGCAGGGGATAGTGTTCCGCATACCCCAGGAACAGCTGTGTGCCTCCCATGAGCATCAGGGCCAGGAACACAAACAAACGGGTGGGCCAGTCCTTGGAGAGAAACATCGAGGTGCGAAGAGCAAACACCACAAAGATCAATCCGCTGGCGTAGCTCACAAGCGCATACACCGCCGTCGCATCCAAATGGAATAGGCCCGAGAGCAGGTGAAAGGAAGTCAAATAGATCCAAATGGCCAAAGGCTGGCTCCAGTTTACCGAAAGATTGCCGGCAGCAAGGCCCCGGGTTATCTGAAAGCCGTCTCCCAGAAGCGGAATCCTGGTCCTGAACAGATAGAACAACACAAGCGAAACCGCCATTACCAGCAGGTATCCCATGAGCTTACGATTCTGCATCAGCGAGCGGAATACCGGAATGAGCTTCTGCCTGAGAAAAGACCGAAGTCTGTTATTGACTATGGGGATCAAGATTAGAGCACCCAGTCCGATGGCCAAGGTTCGAAGCCAAAGAGGGAAGTACGCCCAGTGATTGATTCCCCACAACCTCTTGTCTGGGAAAAACGCGCTCACCCAAAGAGCCGAGAGCAAAAGCAGCATAATTGCGGTAACCGTTCTCTGCCAGCTTGGAACTGAGTTTTTGGTGTGTTGCGAGAGTTGGTGCCTTCTCTTGGATTTCATAGTTCCAACTTGAAGTTCTGTTGTCGGATTTGACTGCCGAACGCTACATGGTGTATCCTATGCCCGGAACGTTCGAGCGAATGAACATGAAAGAGATATAGCCCAGAAGGGCGAAAGCCAGCGCCGATATGGCCAGGATTTTGATGGCCAGTGTGTCGGACTTGCCCCAGGCCTTCTCCAGCGTGAAGCTGGCCAGTCCCAGGGAGGCGATCATGGGAATCAAGCTCCTCATGTACAACGAGGGTACGAAAGTGAAAACGCAGGCTGTCACACCCAGAAGCAGGCTGAGAGTAGAGATCCCCAGGTAAAGCCGCTTTCGCACGAGCGCGGGGGCTGTGAGGAGATCGATCAACGAATATCCGCACACCCGGCAGAAGGTGCTGGCCGGGTCAAGAGGCATCTTGCAGAAAGGACAGGCCCGCATCGCTTTTTCCACCTTCCTCGCCCGAATGAAAGCCAATCGCAAAAAACCTTGCTGCGGTAATTCTCTTGCTTTGGACGCAGCGTGCCTTTATATTATACCGATTTGACGTGCGCCGTCAACCGGTTATTTTTCTGCCGGTTAGGCCGCGCCGAAGGAGGTCCGGGGTATATGAAGACCCTGAATGATGTCTTGGCTCTGGCCGGAAAAATCGGACCCAAGAGAGTGGCCGTGGCCCAGGCAGAGGACCTTGAGGTGCTTTTGGCGTTAGAACAGGCCCGCAAGGAGAGAATGGTCGAGGTGATCCTGGTGGGCAGGCGGGAGAAGATAGAGAATCTAGCCCAAAGTAACTCGATTGATGTTGGCAACCTGGACATCCGAGAAGAGGCCGATGGATACGTTGCTTCTCTCAAATGCTGCGAGCTGGTGAACCTCGGTGAGGCGGACCTGGTGATGAAAGGATTGGTGGGAACCGCCAGCTTCATGAAGGCCATCCTGAACAAGGAGAACGGTCTGGGCACGGGGCGACTGTTAAGCCATGTGGCCGTGTTCGAGATTCCTTCGTATCCCAAGCTTCTGATGATCACCGACGCGGCCATCAACATTTCACCCTCTCTGACGGACAAAGTTCAGATCGTACAAAACGCGGTGGATTTGACCCACTCGCTGGGTATCCAAAAGCCCAACGTGGCGTGTATCGCAGCAGTGGAGAAGGTTTACCCGGACAAAATGCCCGCCACCCTGGATGCCGCCTGCCTGTCTGTGATGTCCCGGCGAGGCCAAATCGCAGGGGCCGTGGTGGACGGGCCTTTCGGGTTGGACAATGCGGTCTCGGCCGAGTCGGCACGGATAAAAGGAGTCAAGAGCGAGATGCCGGGAAACGTCGACATCCTGCTGTGTCCAAGCATAGAGACCGGAAACGCGATATATAAAACCCTGATGGAGTTCGGCGGCGCCAAATGCGCCGCCGTGGTGTTGGGAACAAAAGTGCCGGTGGTCCTGACCTCCCGGGCGGATTCGCACCAGACCAAGCTTGCATCCATCGCCCTGGGAGTAGCCGGCTGTCAACGATAGAGATACTGACCAGGACCTAGCTTAAGCCAGGTTCCGGCTTTATAGTGCCACTGAATACGGATCAACCCGGATGTAACCAAGGAGGAGAGATGCCCTTCCAGAAGGCCGAAAAGATTTGGATGAACGGAGAGATGATCAATTGGGACGACGCCAAAATCCACGTGCTTTCCCACGTGGTGCACTATGGATCGAGCGTGTTCGAGGGAGCTCGATGCTACAAGACCAAGAACGGTCCTGCGGTTTTCAGGCTGGAGGAACATACCAAACGGCTGTTTAACTCCGCCAAGATATACCGGATGAAGATTTCCTTCACTGAGGATCAGATCAACCGGGCCATCGTCGACTTGATAAAGACAAACAAACTGGAGGAATGCTACATCCGGCCAGTGGCATATCGGGGATATGAGCAACTGGGCGTTGATCCCACGGGCTGTCCCGTGGACGTGAGCATAGCCGTTTGGAAATGGGGAGCCTATTTGGGACCGGAAGCGCTGGAAAACGGCGTGCCGGTGTGCGTCTCCTCCTGGAACCGGATGGCACCGAATACCATGCCCGACATGGCCAAAAGCGGTGCCAATTACATGAACGCCCAGTTGATCAAACTGGAGGCTAAAGAACACGGTTATGTGGAGGGAATCGCCCTGGACGTGTTCGGGTTCGTCAGCGAGGGAAGCGGTGAGAACGTCTTCATCGTTCGGGACGGAACTCTGATCACTCCGCCCTTCAGCGCCTCCATTCTCCCCGGCATCACCAGGAACACGGTGATTGCTTTGGCACTGGACATGGGAATCAAGGTGATCGAGCAGAACATTCCCCGGGAGGCGCTTTATATCGCCGATGAGGTGTTCTTCACCGGAAGCGCTGCCGAAATCACTCCCATCAACTCGGTGGACAAGGTGAAAATAGGCGAAGGCAAACGGGGCCCGATCACCGCGAAACTGCAAGAAAAGTTCTTCGGGATCGTCAGCGGACAGAAGGAGGACTCTCACAACTGGCTGACCTACGTGAAATAGTAAGCTGTCCGCTAGTATCGAGTGACAAAACCTATGAGCCATACATGTAGCAAGCTTCGAGCCCATACTTAAACCATTCCCCAAACGGGAGAAAGATGACCAAGAAGAAAATCACAAGTTTCGATCAACTGATCTCCGAGGTCAAGAAGGGAAAGAGGAAGAAACTGGCCATAGCCTCGGCAGACGGGTCGGAGATAATCCGGGCGGTAAAGCAAGCCACGGATGATGGAATAATCACCGGCGTGCTCATCGGGGAGCAGCCCAAGATCGAGGATTTGTGCAGGAAAGCGGGCCTTGAGCCAGGTCAGGTGGAGATCGTCAACGCGACCGACCCGGACCTCACCGCCAGCTTGGCCGTGGAGATGGTCAAACAGGGAAGGGCGGAGCTGCTGATGAAGGGCAAGGTAGGAACCGGTACGCTGCTCAAGGCGGTGCTGGATAAAGAGAACGGTCTGCGCACCGGCGCTTTCTTAAGCCACGTGGCAGTGGTTGAGGTCGAGGCATATCCCAAGCTGATGCTGGTGACCGACGGCGGAATGAACATAAGGCCGGATATCACACAAAAGGCGAGCATTCTCAAGAATGCCGTGGAGGTGGCCATGAAGCTGGGAGTGGAGAAGCCCAAGGCCGCCTGTTTGACTGCTGTGGAGCTGGTGAATCCGGATATGCAGGAAACTGTGGATGCCGCTGGATTAGTCAAGATGGCGGAACGGGGAGACATCAAGGACGTAATAGTCGACGGTCCCATCGCCTTCGACGCAGCCATAGATGCAGAGGCGGCGCGCATGAAGGGAATCGTCTCTCCCGTCGCCGGAGACGTGGACATCTTTTTGGTGCCGGATATCGCCTCGGGCAACATATTCGTTAAATCGCTGATCTACCTAGCCAACGCTAAGGTGGGCGGTGTAGTGGTCGGAGCGGGCGCTCCCATAGTTCTTCTCTCCCGCTCGGATTCCGCTCAGGCCAAGCTCTGTTCTATAGCATTGGGGGCTATGATCGGTTAGCGCATGGATTCGTCGGCTCCCGACCGACCGCATGGTCGGGGAGGATTCGATTCAGCATACAAACACAGAGGCTCTAGATATGAAGGTGTCTGTTGGTTGTGATCATCGGGGCGTGGAGCTAAAACAGGTGGTCAAAGAGTATCTTGTTGGATTGGGTCATCAGGTGACCGACTTCGGCACCGATTCCACCGATTCGGTGGACTATCCCGACTTCGGGTTCAAAGTAGCCGAATCCGTGGCGAAAGGGGAAGTCGATTTCGGCGTGGTGATCTGCTGGACCGGAAACGGCATGAATATAGCGGCCAACAAAGTCAAAGACGTCAGGTCGGCTTTGTGCCTGAATGAGGAGATGGCTATGTTGGCCCGGGCACACAATGATGCCAACGTGTTGGCTCTGGCCTCGAACTCTGTCGGCCCGGACAAGGCCAAGAGAATCCTGGACGTATGGATGACCACCGATTTCGAGGGCGGAAGGCATGCCCGTCGGGTGCAGAAAATAAAGGATCACGAAACCTAACCAGCGAGAGATCGCTTGGTCATACGAAAACCGCGCGCTTGGGGCTGCCGAGGTTCAGCCCGCCTTAGCCAGACATCTTTTGGAACCGGCGCCCAACTCGAACGGGTGCCTTTTTTTGGTGGCTGCCTGCTATGAGAACTGTGATTATCGTGCTCTTCGTCTTCTTGGTGCTGGTGAGTATCTTGGCAGTGGTGGTCATGGTCGCGGTCTTGGTCAGCCGGATACTGCGGGCGAAGAAAAGCAAGGGCAGATTTCGGGCGGGCCAGAACGGCATCGAAGGGCGAATGTGGAGCCATCGAATGCTGGCCGAGTATCACGGCGGACTCAAAGAGGCGACTGACCGCAGACTGGGACTGACATTCAAGAAGGGTTTGGCTCTCAAGAACAAAGGCAAGTTCCGGTCGGCCATCCAGGCCTTCGAACGCTGCTTGGTGGATAATCTGACTCCCAGGCAACACGCTGCACTTTTGCTGACAACCGGCAATTGTCACTATGCCGCAAACGATCTGCCCTCGGCAAGAGAGCATTTTCACAAGGCGAGCTTGATCTCCATGGAATCCAACGATGATAACGCCCACCTCTCTTCACTGATTAACCTGGGTATCGTCAATGCCGCGCATAACAGGTGGGACGAGGCCATCGCCCATTATCACCAAGCTATCGGGCTGGATCAGAAGCTGGGACACATCTCCGGTGAAGCCATCGATCTCAACACGCTCGGACTTCTCTATGAGAACAAAGGCAACCTGGAGGCAGCGCTGACTCACTACACCGCCTCGCATCTCATATTTCGAAAACTGGGCGACACCGAGAAACTTCGATTGGTGGAGAATAATGTTCAGAGGCTGAGAAACATCGGATCGGAGCGAATGACAGAATGCTGAATCAGCATGCTGAGACAATGGTTTCTGATCGACGAAAGTTCCGGTATTCAGCGTTCTCGTCCAGGAGTCGATATCTCAAGTAAAGGAGCGCCAAGATGAGAAACCTCAAAGAAGTCGATCCCGAAATATACGGGATCATTCAGGGGGAAACCAAAAGACAGGCCGAGGGCTTGGAGCTTATCGCTTCCGAGAATTTCGTGTCGGAGGCGGTGATGGAAGCCACCGGCTCGGTGATGACCA
>CAZPRG010000080.1:0-10604 GCA_964588675.1 uncultured Ignavibacteria bacterium | reverse complement strand
CCGCCTGAACGTTCGAGGTCTCCACCCCGGTGCGGTGATCCTTCACCAGGTTGTATGGATGAAACACGTACGATCTGATTTGGCTGCCCCATTCGATCTTCTTCTTCTGACTCTCCAGTTTCTCCTGCTTGGCTTCCTCTTTTTCCTTGTAGTGCTGATATAATCTGGATTTGAGGACCTTCAGGGCGTTCTCCTTGTTTCGAAACTGGGAGCGCTCGGACTGGCACTGCACCACTATCCCGGTGGGCAGGTGGGTGATCCTGACCGCCGAGGACACTTTGTTCACGTGCTGCCCTCCGGCACCCGAAGCCCGGAAGGTCTCCATCCGGATGTCGTCGTCCTTTATCTCCACGGTGATGTTGTCCTCGATCTCCGGATAGACGAAGACCGAAGCAAAGGAAGTGTGCCTTCTCTTGTTGGCGTCGAAAGGCGAGATGCGCACCAACCGGTGGACCCCGCTTTCGCTCTTGAGATAGCCGTAAGCGTATTCGCCGGTTATCTCCAGAGCGGCGCTTTTGATGCCCGCTTCTTCGCCTGCCAGAAAGTCGATGATCTCGTAAGCGTATCCTCTTCGCTCCGCCCACCGGGTGTACATCCGCAACAGCATCTGAGCCCAGTCCTGAGATTCGGTTCCGCCCGCCCCGGAGTGAATGGCCAGGATGGCGTTTTTGGCATCGTCCTCGCCGGAAAGCACCGCCTGGAACTCGAAATCGTCAACTTCCTTCTTGAGTTGACCCAGGCTCGCGATCACCTCGGCGTCCGCCTGGGAATCCTCCTCCTCTTGGGCCATGCTGTTTAGAAGAACAACGTCTTCGGTTTTTCGGGAGAGATCGTTCCACCGATCCGACCACTTTCTCAACTCACTGATTTCCTTAAGCACCGACTGGGCTTTTTGATTGTCGTTCCAGAAACCGGGTTGAGAGGATAGCTTCTCCAGCTGTTCGATCTTCTTGTGCCTTCCCTCCAGATCAAAGAAACTCCCTTAGTTTGGCAAGTCTGTTCTTGATGCTGTCAATGGTCTCAGCCAGGTCAGTGGCCATAATCGCCTCCTTGCTTCCGGAAAAGTCGTGTTCCTTTCGAATATACAAGTGTCCAATATAAAGGGAAAGGCGGCCAAGTCAAACTCTTTATCTTCTAAAATACGGCATCTCGCGATCAACTGAAGGCGCATCTTTTTCGATTGACAATGTGCGAGCGCAGGGATATTTTGGATTCGACTTGGGACGTCGAAGGAGGTGGGAATTGGCCGAACCCGAGAGTCGCAGAAGGGGGAACAAGATTTTCTGGGCACTGGCGCTGATAGCCATCGGGGCTTTGATTTTGCTTCACAACCTGGGGTACGTCGGACAGGACATCATCCGCTATTGGCCGGTGATCATAATCCTGCTGGGAATCAAGAAGCTGATCGACTAAGGTAAGCTTTCCTGCCTTTGCATCGGTCGAAGCAGGCCCGAATTGCAGCCCATGGAATGGCCGCAAGGTTCCGGGGATTTTCCAGGGGAGTCTTAATTTCCCATGACAGAGAATCGCAAGCATAGAAATTCGCGGATGTTTTTCTTCCTCTCGGAAATTCTGAACCGAAGGGTTGTCGACTGGGAGGGGAAGAAGATCGGCAAAGTGGTGGATCTCAGAATCAAGTTAGGGGAGCCGTTTCCCCCGGCGGTCTCGATGCGCATCAGACGGAAGGCCGGAGGGAAACTGACGTCCTATCCCTGGGCTGCCATTGAGGGCATCGACGAGGATCGGGTCAGATTGAAGAAGGAGTCGCAAGGTCAGAGCATCGACCTGGATTTGGGGCCGGGTGAGATACTGCTGCGGGATGAGATACTCGACGATCAGGTTTTGGACACCCACGGGGCAAGAGTAGAGAGAGTGAACGACCTGCATCTTTTGCTCTCCGAGGGAAAGCTGCGGGTGGTTCACGTGGATTTCGGGATACGGGGCATTTTTCGCCGGCTGGGATGGATCGGATTCGTGGACGCCCTCACCGACTGGCTTTTCGCCTACCGCATTCCGGACAAGCTCCTCTCTTGGAAATACATTCAACCTCTTTCTCAGGACCCTCAGAAGAAGGCTTTGAAGCTGAACGTGACCCAGCGGAAGCTCTCCGAAATCCACCCCTCGGACATGGCCGATATCCTGGAGGAGCTGGACCAGCATGAGCGGTCTTACGTGTTCAGGTCGCTGGACGTGGAGACCCAGGCGGAAGCGCTGGAGGAGGTGGACGACGAGACCAGGGTTTCCATAATCGAGAACCTGCCGGAGGAACGGGCGGCCGACATTCTGGAGGAAATGGAGCCGGACGAGGCCGTGGACCTGCTGCAGGATTTAACTGACGAGAAGAAACAGGACTTGATCGAGGGCATGGAGGAGGAGAAAAGGGAGGAGATTGAAGAACTCCTGAAATTCGAAGAGGAGACGGCGGGCGGAATAATGACAACCGACTACATCGCTTGTCTCCAAACCGACCGGGTGGCTCAGGTCATGGAGGCCTTCAAGCGGTCGGAGGATCCCTTGGACAATATCTCCTATATTTATGTGACCGACAAGGATGAAACCCTGCTGGGCGTGATTACCCTTCGCGACCTAATCCTGAATCTTCCGGATACCGAAGTCGGCGCGTTGATGAAAAAGGACATCATCAAGCTGCAAGCGGAGGATTCGCTGGACCAGGTTGCGGAGACGTTCAAGAAGTACAAGTTCCTGGCAATACCGGTGGTGGATGGACAAAACCGGCTGGAGGGGATAATAACCCTGCGGGACGGAGTAGAGGCCACTTACCCCGAGTTTGGAGAGTAGACAGGTCAAGGCTTCTGATCGGCCGATCAGCAACTGAAAAACGGGGAATCAAACCGGAAACAGTACTGCTCCTGGGCGCAATCGATTATGGCAATTGCACTGAAAAGCATATTCGGCAGGTCGCGCTGGCGAGGACTGATCGTTCTCCTGATGGTGGTAGGTCCGGGAATCATCACCTCCAATGTGGACAACGACGCCGGGGGGATTGCCACCTATTCCATAGCCGGAGCGAATTTCGGCTACTCCCTGATATGGTCACTGATACCCATAACCCTGGCTCTGATCATCATCCAGGAGATGAGCGCCCGCATGGGCGTGGTCACGGGCAAGGGGCTTTCCGACTTGATCCGAGAACGATTCGGGGTGAAGCTGACCTTCTACCTGCTGGTGGCCCTGATCTTCACCAATTTCGGGAACACCATAGCGGAGTTCGCTGGAATAGCGGCCAGCCTGGAGATATTCCACGTGTCCAAATACCTTTCGGTTCCCTTGGGAGCCATATTCGTCTGGATGCTGGTGGTGAAGGGAACCTACAAGTCGGTGGAAAAGGTCTTTCTGGTGGCTTGCCTTTTCTATGTCACTTACATAATATCGGGCTTTCTGGCCCGGCCCGACTGGGTGGCGGTAAAGGAAACCGTGCTGGACCCCAAACTGGAGTTTACTGCCGGAAGCTTCGGCATGCTGATAGGCCTGATCGGGACTACCATCGCCCCCTGGATGCAGTTTTACCTGCAGGCGGCGGTGGCGGAGAAGAACATCAAACTGGAGGACTACAAGTACTCCCGAGCCGACGTGATCAGCGGAAGCTTCATGGTGAACCTGGTGGCTCTGTTCATCATCGTGGCCTGCGCCGCCACGGTCTTCAAGGCGGGGATCAGGATCGAGACCGCACAAGATGCGGCTATGGCCTTAGCCCCTCTGGCCGGAAAGTACGCCTCCACCCTGTTTGCCTTCGGCCTTCTG
Organism: uncultured Ignavibacteria bacterium; assembly: GCA_964588675.1. GTDB lineage: Bacteria > Zixibacteria > MSB-5A5 > MSB-5A5 > SM1-73 > SM23-73-3. The sequence goes on along the minus strand of CAZPRG010000080.1, from coordinate 6,842 downwards.
AACGCATCCCTCTTTGCCGCCTCCATCCTGCCTCTCTCCACCGCCTATGTGGTATGTGAGGGGATGGGTTGGGAACAGGGGGTAGACAAGCGATTCTCGGAAGCCCCGCAGTTCTATGGTCTGTATTCTCTGCTCATCTTCCTGGGGGCAGGCGTGGTGCTTTGGCCCGGCCTTCCCCTGATACCCATAATGTTCATCTCCCAGGTCATCAACGGAGTAGTCCTGCCGGTCATTCTGATTTTCATGCTGATTTTGATCAACGACGCGGGAATCATGGGAAAGCATACCAACGGCATAGCCTTTAACTTCCTCTCCTGGCTGACCGTGGCCATCCTGGTGGCCTTGAGCGCTCTTCTGGTTCTCATGATGCTGGGGGCATTCTAAGCCGGGCGAGATCGCTCCGAATCCTTCCTGATTCTTTCCGTTCTTCCGGTGAAAAAGCTTTAACCCTTGACAGGTATTGTGTGTCCTGATAGATTGGAACGAAACCAGATCGAGGACTCGGGAGAGAACATGGGCCTTTTCCCGGCCACCAAATTCCTGGCTAATATCAGACTGCGCTATGTGGTCATCATCACCGTTTTATTGGGATTGATTCTCTTCGCCATAGCCTTCTTTGGCATCAGGCAGAGCAAGTCCGGCATGTTGAACGTCATGGCCGGCGAAGGCGAAGCCCTGCTGGAAACCCTGATCATGTCCAGCCAGAATGCGGTTCGAGCCAATGCCCTGGTGGAGGAGTTGGTGGGGGAGAGGCTGAAAGACATTGCCTATCTGATCGATCAAATGGACCAATCCGGGTTGCTCAACGACTCGCGGCTCGAGAGCTTGGTTCGGCAGGCCGATCTCTCCCGGATCGACGTTTTGGACCGGCAGGCCGCTCCGGTATACAGCAGCGACCGTTCGGACAGGGAGATTTACGAGGACACGGCCATCGCGCTGCTGCCCGCCCTGACGCCGGTCTTGCAGGGGGATGAGGAAGAGGCGACTTTCGGAATCGAGGCCACCACCCTGTTGGCGGAGAAGAGCTATGCGGCCGCAGTGCGAAGATCCAAAGGCCAGGGAGCAGTGGTGGTCGTGGCTTCCGCCGCGTACCTGGAGAGTTTCAAAAAGGAAATCGGCATCGGCTACTTGATTCAGAAAATCGGCCAGCAGAGCGGGGTGGACTACATCGTGCTGCAGTCCTCGGAGGGAATCGTGCTGGCCTCGAGACAAGTGGGCCGCATGCTCAAAATCGAGGAGGATCCTTTCCTCCAGAGCGCTCTTGAGGACGAAACCGCCCAAAGCAGAATCACCAGCTTCGAGGACAAAGACGTGTTGGAGGTGGTCAAAGCGTTCGAATCCGAGGAAATTCCTTCCGGGCTTTTCAGAGTGGGGCTTTCGCTGGAAGGATACCGGCAAGTGGCTTGGGCCTTCCAGAAGCAGATGATGTTATATTCGGCCATACTCTTCTTCCTGGGGCTTCTGATAATCGGCATGGTGATTGTGAATCAGAACTACTTCGTTCTCCAAAGATCGTATCGGGACATCAAGACGCTCACCGGCAACGTGCTCGAATCCATGCACAGCGCCGTGGTGGTGGTAAACCAGGAGGGAAAGATGGTGGTGCTCAACCGGCTGGCTGAGGATTTGTTCGGGGTAAGCCGGGACCACGCCGTCAACCGCGATTACAGCGTCGTCTTCCCCCAGGATACCTGTCTGCTTTTGCCGGCCCTGGCGGAGAAAAGAACCAGCCGGGAGGTGGAGATTCGATACCGTACCTTGTCGGGGGAGGAGAAGACCTTAATCATCGGGACTTCCTGCTTGTTCGACGAAAACAAGGAGTTCAAAGGTGCGGTGGCTGTGATTCACGACGTGACCGAACTGAAGAAGTACGAGGAGGAGGTCAAAAGGGTGGAGAGGCTCTCGGCCATGGGAAACCTGGCGGCGGGTGTGGCTCACGAAATCAGGAATCCGTTGAATGCCATCTCCATCACGGCCCAGAGACTGGGATCCGAGTTCGTCCCCAAGAAAGACCTTGAGGAATACAAATCCTTCACTCAACTGATCCTAAACGAGATCAAGAGACTGGACGACATCATAAATCAGTTCCTCAGCCTGGCCAAAGCGCACGAGTTGAACCTGGCGCCTGTGGACATGAACGGCTTTCTGAATGAGCTGGTCGATCTGGCCGAGATCGAGGCTGATCAAAGAGGCATAAACGTGAGCAGAAGAATCGACCCGCTCGAGAAGATTCGAGTCGACCGGGAGGAGTTGAAGAAAGCGCTTCTGAATATAATGCTGAACGGCATCCAGGCTACGGATTCGGGCGGAACGTTGGCCGTACGGGCCCATGTGACCGACGATCACAAGTTGGTGGTAATAGAAATCGAAGATTCGGGAAAGGGGATTTCCCCGGAGAGGCTCTCCAGGATCTTTCAGCCCTACTTCTCCACAAAGGAGAAGGGAACCGGCTTGGGTCTTTCTATCGCCTACCGGATCATATCCGATCACAGGGGAAAGATCGAGGTAACAAGCGAAGTGGGAATAGGCACGGTATTCACTGTTAAGCTTCCGATCAGCTGAAACTAACCGGTCGAACGCACGTTTAGAGAGCTGGTGCGAAACATGGCCCTATACCGGATACTGATAGTAGACGACGAGGAGTCGCAGCGAGAGCCACTGGCCGGATTCCTCAAGAAACAAGGTTTCGACGTGGCCACTGCGGCGTCCGGTCAGGAGGCGGTGATCATCTGCCAAGAGAGGCACTTTGAAATAGCCTTGATCGATCTCAAAATGCCGGAAATGGATGGAATCGAGCTTCTTGGGAAGTTGAAGGAAAGAAGCCCGGAGATGCAGGTTATCATGATGACCGCCTACGGGTCGGTGGAGAGCGCAGTCGAGGCCATGAAGCTCGGTGCGTATAACTATGTAGGCAAGCCTATTAACTTGGATGACTTAAAGTTAAACATCAAGAGGGCTCTGGAGAGCCATCATCTTCTGGCCGAGAACAGGTATCTAAAGGAAGAACTGGGGGAGAGGTACAAGAGTCTTCAGATCGTCGGGGAAAGTAAGGCCATTCAGGGGGTTCTGAGCACGGTTTCCCGCGTCGCCAAGACCAAGTCCACGGTGCTTATTCGAGGCGAGACCGGCACGGGAAAGGAGCTGGTAGCCAGGAGCATCCATGCCTTGAGCGACCGATCCGAGCGGGCTTTCATACCGGTGTCTTGTGCCGCCCTGGCGGAGAGTCTTTTGGAATCCGAACTCTTCGGGCATGAGAAGGGCGCTTTCACCGGGGCCATACGGCGGAGAGAGGGGCGGTTTGAGTTGGCCGATGGCGGCACGCTTTTTCTGGACGAGGTGGGCGACATACCGTTGGAAACGCAGGTGAAAATCCTGCGGGTGATCGAATCGCAGGAGTTCGAGAGACTGGGTGGGAAGGAAACCCTCAAAGTGGACGTGCGCATAATCGCCGCCACCAACCAGGATTTGGAGGAGAAAATCAGAGAGAAAACGTTCCGGGAGGACCTATACTACAGGTTGAACGTAATCTCCATCTTCATTCCGCCCTTGCGGGAGAGGAAGGAAGACCTTCTACTTCTGGTAGATCATTTTCTCGCCAAGGCAAACCGCAAATGCGGGAGAACCATCGAAGGGATTACCCCCGAGGTGAAGGATCTGATCCTAACCTACGACTGGCCCGGCAACGTGCGGGAGCTGGAGAACGTGATCGAAAGAGGAGTGGTTCTCTCGCGCAGCAATGTCATAGACAAAAGCGATCTGCCTTACTTCGGGCTGGCCACCAGATCGGCGGGTGACTCTGCCGTGACTCTCCGCTCAATGAAGGACGTGGAGAGAGATCACATCCTGAAGATTCTACAAGAGGTCGAATGGAACCTGAACAAGACCGCCGAAATCCTTGGCATTCACCGCAACACGCTTCGGTTGAAGATGAAAGAATATGGCATACAGCGGTAACGATACTGTCAACGGATTAAACGGATTAAGCGGATCGAAGAAGTCGCTACGGACGACTGACCACGGACAGAAGCAAGCTGTTAACGGATGAAACGGATTCAACGGATAAACCGGATGTCCGCATTTGCGGTGGACGGCCAGCCGTGGACTGTGGACGATTGAGGCGGCGGACTGCGGACAGTGGACCGCGGACAGAAAAGAGCTGTCAACGCATGAAACGGATAAAGCAAGCAGTTGAGAACATGTTCCCTCTCCCCATCGGGGAGAGGGCCAGGGTGAGGGGGCGAGTCTTCCTAGGACAAAGCACCGGACTGTCAGCAAACAAGATGGATGCGGGTTTTCGCGGCGGATCGTGGACTGCGGACGTGATGATCGCCTGAAGAGAGCCAGACTATGAGAAGCAAGTTCAGAATCAGTTATTACAACCTATTCTCTCGGTTCTACGACTCTTTCGTCAGAATGCACTCCGGCGATCCCGGCGGAAAGCTGAGGAACCATCTTGCCGGCAAAGTGGGGTTGGAGTGCGGGGATGCAGCCTTGGACATTTGTACCGGGACCGGAGCTATGCTGCCCAGCATTTGCGGAGAGGTGGACCGGGAAGGAACGGTGATCGGTCTTGATTTCTCACGGGGAATGTTGAGCGCGGCGCGATCGAAGCTTGCCGCTGGTACCAATGTTTTCCTGGTGGAGGCGGACGTAAGCAGTCTTCCGTTCAAGGATGATGCATTCTCCGGCGTCACGTGTTCACATGCTTTTTACGAGCTGAAGGGTGACGCTTCGGACAAGTGTCTGAACGAAATAAACAGAGTACTCAAGAAGGGAAAACGTTTTCTGATGATGGAGCATGATATCCCAAGGAACAGGTTTGTGAGGATGCTCTTTTATGCCAGGATATTCTTCATGGGGCGGAGCAAAGCCCTGGAGATTCTAAGGGACGAGGAGAGGCTGTTCCGAAACAACTTCAGCCGGGTGGAGAAGTCGAACACGGAAGACGGCAGGTCGAAGATCATAGCATGTGAAAAGGCATAGGAATGCCGCCGGCGTTGTGGGGAGCGAAAGGACACGGATCGAGCGAATGAATTAGACTCTCCTCTCCCCGTCGGGGAGAGGGTAGGGTGAGGGGAAGTCAGAAAGCCGACAGCGGTGTGCTGTATACAACCTCAATGTCGTAGAAAGGAGAGAATCATGGAGCAGATGATGGCTTATTGTGGGCTGCTTTGTTCCGAGTGCCCGGCGTTCATCGCCACGAAGAAGAACGATGACGCGGAGAGAAGGAAGGTGGCGGAGACCTGGTCCAAAGAGTTCAAGGTCGATCTTAAACCTGAGGACATAAATTGCGAGGGCTGTCTGGTCGACGCCGGAAATGTCTTCAACTACTGCAAGGTCTGCGAAATCCGTAAGTGCGCCAAGGATAAGGTCGTGGTCAGCTGTGCCCACTGCGACGACTATGGATGCGAGAAGCTGACCAAGTTCTTCTCACAGGCACCTCAGGTGAAGGCACGGCTGGACGAGGTGAGGAAGAATCGGTAGTGCCTTGTAAGGTCAACGGGAACGAATCCTGGTGGCCGCCATTAGAGCATTGCCGTGGCCAGCGACACGGACGTGCGTGAGCTCAACGGCCGCCATGAGCAGACGCTCTGATCGGGAAGTAGCGCCCCTACAGTCTGATTCCGTCTGATCATCAAGCCCGACGCATCACGAATTCTATATTAATGAGCAATCCCACATATCAAAGCGGCGAAACGAACCCCTCTTTGGGTTATCTTTTTGCAGGGCTTTCCGCCGTGACGGGAGCCGTTCTCATCGTCACCGGAAAGTTCGTGCTCTATACCATTTCTCCCCTGGCATTGAACGCCATCATCTTTCCCGCGGGTGCGGTTGTGCTGGGGCTGGCCATGATTCCGGGCAAGAGGTGGAAGCGAATCGGGAAGATGGATCGAAAGGGCTGGGGCTGGACCATGGCTTTCAGCCTTCTGGCCTGCGTGGCCATCTGGGCGCATTGGGCCGGAATCAAGATGATGGATCCCACGTTGGCCTCTTTCCTGAACCGATCCGAGACTCTGGTGACCATTTCCCTGGGCATTGGTCTATTGGGGGAGCGTTTCACGCGGGGAGAAGCATTGGGCGGTTTCCTCGTGCTGGGTGGAATCGTCTTGATGAGATTCACTCTCCGCGCCGAGTATTCAACCGGCTTCTGGGTGGTTCTGTTCAGCGCGGTCTGTTTTGGCACGGCCGAGTTCTTTGCCAAGATAGCCGTGCGCTATGTCGACCCTCTGACCATTGCCTTTCTGCGCACGGTGACAACGTCTGTGTTCTTCTGGATCATGGTGCCTGTGGTGGGCACTTCGTTCGAAGGCGCGCGCTCGGTCTGGTGGGCGTTGTTGATCCTGGTATTCGCCGGGCCGGTTCTGGTACGACCCATTTACCTGTATGCATTGAAGCACCTGGAGGTATCCAAGGTGGCATTGATTAGCCAAAGCCTGCCGGTCTTTGTGGGAATCCTGGCGCTTGTAGCTCTGAGCCAGATACCTGCGCCGCGGGAGATAGCGGGTGGGCTTTTTGTGATAGGTGGGTGTCTTTTGATCATCCTCGGCCGCAAACGCGCTAAGCCAGATCGCACGCAGAGGACCCAGGCGAAGAATACATAGTGCGGAACTTGCGGAGGCACCCAAAAACCTTGCGTGCCGCCCTCTGGGCCCCAACGTCCCAGGGATTACTTGTTTTCCACTTTTTGGGCCCCCGACCCCCTCATGTCCTTCCAGATCGTATACAGGAAATTGAGAACTAATGGAATCAGAACAACTAGGATCAGGTTCGTGGATTTGTCGCGAGCTTCCTGTTCTCTGATCATGGCTTGTTGAAAGGCCAGTTGATCATCGCGCAGCTTG
>CAZPRG010000079.1:0-10702 GCA_964588675.1 uncultured Ignavibacteria bacterium | reverse complement strand
CTTTCCTTATAGGATAATCGGCAAGTTTTTCGAAATCATTCCGTTTGAACGAATCTAAATATGTCTCCAGACTTCTTTGCCACCGGTCTTTGTTCCTGGTCACCTGTTCGATGCACAGAAACCTGCCGCCTGGTTTAAGACTTCTTCGCACCTCGGAGAGGGCCCGGTCCAACTCGGAGTCATCAGTGACGTACTGCAACACATTCACCGAGACGACCAAATCGACCTTTCGGTGCTTCACAGGCAGGTGCAATCCGTCGAAGAGGACAAAACCAACGTTGGGAGATCGGCACTCATGTTGGGCCATATCCAGCATTTCCGGGGTGATCTCCACTCCCACCAGAAAATCGCAGCCTCGAGCCAGAAGATCGGAGAATCGGCCGCTTCCGCAGCCGAAATCGAGGATGAACCCGCTCCGGACTTTGCCCAACGCTCTTTGAATCACCATCTTCTGGAGTTGGTCGATGTAGAAATTCTTTCTTCCCCTCAGATCGGCGGGATCTATTACTGCGGGCAGGCTTCCTTTCTCGGCTCGCCTCTCCCAGGTTTCGCCGTCGGTCTGGAAATGCTTAAGCTCTTGGGTTTTCATCGGTCATGCTCTCAGGTTCGGAATGCCAAGCGGTGAAGTTTGGGTCTCCGACCGTTGGTCGTCACCACAGCCTCGGCTTTCTGATCCTCAACGCTGCAAAAAAGCAACCGGTTTCCCCCAGGATCATCCATACTCTCATAGCCAGGGAAATGAGGACAGCCGCGGAGACGGGGATAAACAGGCTCAGCAGGTAACTCTGCACGCCTTCCCTGACTCCCAGTCCCGCCGGCACAAAGAAGCTGGCTATTCCGGCCAGCACCGAAACGGCAAAGATTCCGCAGAGTATGATGGTATGCTGAACGTCAATCTGATAGAACGAGTTCACCAGAAAATAGGCCGCCGCCGCAAAAATCACCCAGTCCGCCAGCAGGATCACAAGTATGCGGGCGATCGCAAAGGTTCCTCCGGTGAAACTGAATCTCTGGCCGGTCGGAGCTTGGCTGAGTCTTCCGGATATAAACCCCAGCAACTTCGACATCAAATTCTGGATTCGTCCGGAAAAGAGGCTCCAGAAAAACCACAGCGACACCAAGAGGAAAGCGACAACCAACCAAGGAGGGAAGCCCTCCCAGAAGAGAAGCGAGAACGCAAAGACCATTGCTCCGGCAAGCACGTATCCGGCGAACAGGAGAAGCATGCTTGAAAGCACGACCGCTTTGGGGATGTCCGCCCTCTGGGACAGATAAATCTGGCTCAAGTATATCCAGATCTTCCCCGGGACGTATTTGCCGGGCGCGGAGACGAACGTTATCTTGAAGCTCTGGCTGAAAGGCAGCTGAACTCCAAAAAGCGCCAGGATCATCTTCCACACCAGAGCGGAGACAGCCAGATTCGCCCCCAGGAAGAGAAAGGAGACCAAAAGGGGCGCCGGCTTCAGCTGCCACTGATGGGAGCTGATCTGCGCAAGGTTGCCAAGCAGTGTCTTTCCCAAGAAGAAAAAGCAGGCGGAGATCACCAGGAGGGCTGCGATCCTCCCCAGCCAACTGTAGCTCGACGGTCGTGGCAGGCCTGGTCCCGCGTCCGCTACTGCGGTTGTGGCAGGATCGACCGTGCCAGCCGGGGATAGGCAACGTTCTTCCGAGGACTCGACCTTCACTTGTTCCCCCTATTTTCCTCCGACCCATACAGGCCGTCCGGCTTTAAGGCCCGGTGGATGGCGGAACCGAGCGGCGTTTGGGCAAGTTTCAAGCCTAGCCTGAATGCCAAAGGCCTCAACGTGCCCAGGTCCCTGTGGAAATTAAGCAACTCCTCCCTGCGCGTGCCCCACTTATCCTTGAACCGAATCAAGGAGACCATCCCCTTATCGGAGCCGAAGAAATCGAAGAATTCCTTGCCCTGGTCTTTGGCAGACTCGATGGCCCGATGAAACAACAGGTCGTTGGGCCTTAGATGCAGAGAGCGGGTTTCCGATCCACCATGAAAGTAGTGCGTGGTGTACTGGGAGTGAACCAACACCATACCGGCCACCGCTCGTCCCTTGCATTTCGCAAAGAGTATCTCGGCCTGATGGGGAACCAGTAGATCGTATATCTTGAAAAACAGCCGAAGGGGATACTTGGCCAAGGCCTTGTTCCTCCGCATCGATTCCAGGTACAGCCGATAGAACTCTTCTGTCTCCTCCTGTCGCTTGATAGCCTCGACGTAGAGGCCGGATTTTGCAGCTTTCCTCAGGTTCCTTCTCACGCTTTCGTCATAATCGGCCATTATCCGGTCTGTGGATTTATCCTTCAACTCCAAAACATGCCTAAACGACTCTACACAGTTGAAATCGGGCAGCTCTCGTCTTTCCTTAATGGTTGGGTCCACGATCTGAATGCGATGGATTTTCTGGTTCTTGGCCCATTGGTTCAGCAAAGTCAGAAACTCCGGAATTCGCGTGCGATCTCCCACAAACCCGCCCAAAGGAATAAGCGAGAAAAACACCCGGAAGAATCGGTTACCCACTATCATGCCGGGCAGCGCACATACCCATTCTCCGTTCCTCTCCAGCATCAGATACCTGGTCGGGCAGCCGTATCCCTCCGTCAAGACTTGCCACCAGGAGGAAGTATGAAACAGCAGGTTCGAATGCCTCAGGACGAACTGGTCCCAGGTCTCTCCCGGTTTTTCCAAGACGGTCAGATTCATCTAACGACTTTCGGCAGGATTTCTTTCACCGCATTGCACACAAATACGACGTCCCGCTTGGTGAGCAGGGGGTGAAGAGGAAGCGTCACCTCGCGTCGGCCGGCTTCATCAGTCATGGGGAGCCGGGCTCTGCGCCCGCAAAAGTTGCGGCGATAAAAGGAAAACGTGTGAATGGGAGGATAATGGATGCTGGTCTGAATTCCCCTTTCCCGGAGAAGCTGCATGAACTTCTTTCTATTTGCTCCCCTGTCGAGGATAATCGGAAAAAGATGATGGGCGGAGCCGCGGCGGTAGTCTCTGAACGGAATGGATAGCCCTCCGGTTCCTTCCAAGTTCGATATGTAGAGATCGGTTAAGGCTTTTCTCTTTCGATTGCCGCTTTTCAGTTTCCCGAGCTGAAGAATCCCCAGCGCAGCGGAGATTTCGGTCATCCGGTAGTTGTACCCCAAATCCACCACGTCATAAGAATAAGCGTGTCCCTGATGCCGGCTTAGGGTCATGCTGGTCATACCGTGCGATCGCAGCAGTTTCAGCCTGCGGGCGAGTCGATCATCGTTCGTCACCAGCATGCCTCCCTCGCCGGTGGCCATATTCTTGTTGGAGAAAAATGAAAAGCAGCCGACATGACCGAAAGTTCCCGCCATTTGCGAATTCATGCTCGCCCCGACCGCATGGGCCGAATCCTCCACCACGTATAGACGGTGTCTCCGGGCGATGCTCCGGATGCGGCCCACATCTGCCAGATAGCCGCCATAGTGCACCATTACTACGGCCTTGGTCCTGCCGGTAATTCTTTTCTCAACGTCGTCCGGCGAGAGATTCAGATCGTCGAGCGAGCTGACGTCCACGAACACCGGTTTGGCTCCCACGTAAAGGATAGCATTGGAGGAGGCCACGAAGCTTAAGGAAGGAACCAGAACCTCGTCTTTGGGCTTCAGATCCAGCGCGATCATGGCCAGATGCAGGGCCGCCGTGCCGCTGGATACGGCGACGGCATGTTTGGCTCCGACGAATCGGGCGAAGTTCCTCTCCAGCCTCTGAACGGTCCGGCCCATGGTGAGCCATTTGCTGCGGATCACCCGGTCGACCGCCCGGCGCTCGCCCTGGTCGAAATTCAGATCGGATAGAGTTACTTTCCACTTCATGTCGGTAATTTGTGAATGCGGTGCGCAACTAAGATCTTTTGTGTCCGTTAAGCCATGACAGCTCCGCCGCCGCAGGGGTTCCGGCCCATACGGGGCATGCGCCTCATCCCGTGGCCAGAAATCGCTTGGGATTTCTCTCGAACTCCTCCACGGCTTTTTGATAGTCGTCCGGCCTTCCGATATCCAGCCAGAAGTCTTCGGAATGGTAAATGGCCACCTTCTTTTTCTTCTCCAATAGAACGTGCATCAAATCCGGGAAGTCGAACTTCTTGCCAGGCGGTATGAAGTCCAGTACCTGCGGTTCGAACACGTATACCCCCATGCTCACCAGATAGGACAGCCGCGGTTTCTCCACGTACTTGAGCATGCCCTGGTCATCTTTGCTCTTTTGGATCACGCCGAAGTCTATGTCCACCCATCTCTTTTGGGCTGCCACTGTGGCCAGAGCATTCTGTTTCCTGTGATACTTGGCCAGATCCAGGTAGTCCAGAGTTGTGAGCAAATCTCCGTTCATCACCATAAAGGCTTGTTTCAGATTCTCCAGACGAGTAAGCGGGCCGACCGTCCCCAGAGGCTCATCCTCGAAGCTGTAACGAATCTTCAGGCCCCACTTGCTCCCATCGCCGCAGTAAGCTTGAATCAGGTTGCCCAGATGGCCCACGGCGAGAGTCACCTCGTGAAGCTGGTGAGCTTTGAGCTGCCTTAGGATTACCTCCAGTATGGGAAAATCCCCCACCGGCATCAGCGGTTTGGGCAGGCTGACGGTGTAGGGGTAGAGCCTTCTTCCCTTGCCGCCCGCCAGTATGATCACGTTCATAATGGAATCCGTTGAATCAGTCTACGATCTGGTTTCTTCCGAGATTGCTCTTGGGGCGGGATGAATTCCCGCCCCTATAGTTGCGGTTCAATAAAGCAACGCTTGTATGGCCCGCAACTTGACTACACCGAGATTTCGTTAGCTCAACAAGCTCTACACGCCGGCGGAGCGGCTCTCGCCACCATGCGGGAGCTTCCGGCTCCGGCCTGGCTCAGATATTGTATAGATGAACCTTGTATCTGTCCAGGTTCTTCCGGTACCAGGCTATGGTTCTTTCTATACCGTGATCCAGTTTGACCCGGGGTCGCCATCCGAAAAGCCGCCGGGCTTTGCTCGAATCCGAAAACAGCCTTTCCACCTCGCTCTTTCTCGGTCGGATTCTGCTTTTGTCCGGCTGAATTCTGATCCTCTTCCCCAGGCACTCGGAAACAACGGCCACCACCTGTTCAATGGACACCTCGCAGCCCGATCCCAGATTCACCACCTGGCCCACGGTTTTGTCGCACTCGGCGAAATCGATAAATCCTCTCACCGTATCCTGAACATAGGTCAAATCCCGGGTGGGAAACACCGAGCCCAGGTTGATGCCGCTTTTCGACAGCGCCTGGGTTATCACCGAGGGAATCACCGCCCGGGCCGATTGCCTGGGCCCATACACGTTGAATGGTCGGATGACGCCCACCGGCAGGTCGAACGAACGGTGGAAGCTTAAGGCCAAAAGGTCTGCGGACGACTTGCTGGCAGCATAGGGGGATTGAGGGCTCACTGGGTGGTTTTCGTCCATGGGAACGTATTGGGCGGTGCCGTAGATCTCGCTGGTGGAAGTATGCACCAACTTCTCCACTTCGCAGTCGAGCGCCGCAGCCAGCACGTTCAGCGTGCCGTTGACGTTGGTATCCACTACGTCTCTGGGATTGACGTAGGAGTAAGGAATCCCGATCAAAGCCCCCAGATGAAACACCACCTGTTGGTTTTTGACCGCTTCCCTGACGCAATCCGCATCCTTCAAATCTCCCGTAACAACTTCGACTTTGGCGACCATGTTTCTCGGAGCATCCTCCAGCATTCCCCAGTCGTTTCGGGAGTTGTAGTGCACTAAAGCCCGCACCCTGGCTCCCCGCTTCACCAGCGCCTCCACCAGATGACTGCCCACAAAGCCCCCAGCTCCGGTGACAAGAACCCTTTTTCCCTTTATCTTCAAGTCGAGCATCTCCCGGTTTTTCGATTCGAGCTAATAGATAATCAATTCCCCTTACGAGCGCAAGTCAAATTGGTCAGTGGACCTGCCGGCGACTTTTGTGCCGAATACAAGAGTGAACCATCAGTCAGGAGGAAAGGCTCATCGTCGCTGCACGATCACCTTCCGTCGCATGAATAGTCTTGAGGTAATCAGCAACAGCCCGATCGGGGTCCAGCAGGTTCAAAGCTTCGGGGATTTTTCGGGCGTAGTTTCTTTCTTCTCTCACGAATTCGGTCATGGCCCGTGCCAGCTTCTCTATGTCCCCGGCGGGAACGACTTTTCCCAGCCGGTACTCCCTGACCAACCTTCCCATATCTCCCACGTCGCTGACGATGAGAGGCGTTCTCATCTGAAGCGCCTCGGAGAAGACCAACGGTATACTGTCGCTTTTGGATGGAATGACCAGACAGTCGGCCTGCCGGATATAGTCGGCAAGTGACCGGGTGGGCACCCGACCGACGATTTGGACACAGTCGGTCAGCCTGAGCTCGGCGATCAACTCTCGCATCCTATTTTCGAACTCACCCCATCCCACTATGTATAGACCGGCCGAGTCTGTTTTCTGTCTGAGCCATGCGAACGCACGGATCAGATCGTCCAGACCTTTCTTCCGCTCCCATCTACCCACATACAGGAAGTTAAACTTCGACGCATCCATCACCCTTTTCAGCTCGCCACCGGGTGGAAGTCTTCGCACGCTGGGCAGGAAAGAGCAGTCCCTTCCGGACAGCCGGCGGACTCTGTCGCACAGGTCGAACCCATCGGCAAAGAGACATTCCGCCTCCTGGAGCACTTTTCTGGTCAGGCCTTTCAGCATGGGCCTTCGCGCCCAGACGTAGATATCCGAGCCCAGGCACCAGACCGAATAAGGAATGCCCAGCTTTCTTTTGGCCTGGAAGGCAAACCAGCCCGACGGCAATGCCCACAAGGCCAGGCAGACATCCGGTCGGGTTTTCTCAAGATGTTGAAGAAACTGGTGTTTCCCTTGTCTCATAAAGGAAAGAATCTGCAGCAGCTCCGTGGGCTTGAACGGGTTCAGCGCCCCCACCACTTTCTTCCCGCCCGCCCAGCCAAAGCGCGTGATGTCTTCCGTCCAATCGTCTCCCGTGGTTTCGTAGTAAGGCGTGAATACGGACACCTCCACGCCTCTTCTCTTCAGGCCCAAATGAAAATCGCGCACAAAGGGCGACGCCACGTCGTCGGCGTATGCGGGATAACGATTGGTGATCAGGCAGATTCTCTTGTTTGGAGGCATATTCGGCAAAAGCAGCTTCAGATCGATTTCGCGGGCTCCGGCGTCCCGGCCGTCGGCCTTGACTTGACCGTTGGCTTTCCGGTGGGAAGATTGTGCTTCCTGGCGATGGGCTTGGGCCAAACGCCGGCTTTGCTCCTGGGTACCCGGCGGCCAAGGCCGGCCAGGGCTCTCTCCAACCGGGAGTTTTCTCTCTGCACCTTATAGATTTCCTTGCGAAGATGAACCAACTGGGTTCCAAGAAAGCCGAACAGAAGAACTTGTATCCCGGCTATTATCAACAGCGCCATCAGGGTCATGAGAGGACGATTGGGATTGAGCGCTCCCTTCTGCCAGAGATAGACAATGTAGGTTCCCGCGAAAAATCCCAACAGAAGCATGAAAAGACCCACCGCGCCGAAGAGGATCATGGGTTTCTCGAAAAACGAGAAGACCAGATGCGAAACGGCGGTAGCCCTGAATCTGAACTTGGATTTTCCCTGGGTCCTGGTCTTCAGCACCGCGGGCACCTCCAACACCTTATAGCCCATGGCCAGAGCTTTGGAGAGAATCTCCAGGTGTATCTCCTTGCCGTCGGACTCCAGCTCCAAGGAGCTGATGCATTCTCTGCGATAGGCTCTCAGCACTCCGGTGACCGTGGTAAGCCCGCCTTTCATGGCATAGGCCAGAATCCTATTCCCCCACTTACTGGGAAGCAGCCGAAAAAGCGGAACTCCTTGCGTGGCGCCTCCTTCGGCGTAAGGCGACCCCACGACCAGATCCACGCCCGGGTGGCTGTCTAAGGCTTCCACCATCTTCAATATATACTTTTCGTCATAGCTTAAATCCGCATCCGTAGTACAGATTATCCCGCCACGGGCGCATTGGAATCCAGTCCTCAGCGCTTTTCCTCGTCCCTGATTGACGGGATAGGAAACCAACCTGATCCAGCGATTGATTTGTGCATACTCCTGAACCCTTTGTTTGGTTTGGTCGGTGGAACCATCGTTCACCACGATTATCTCCCATCTCTTGGGGATGGAATCCAGAGCCCGGGTGAGCCGTTCCAACGTGCTTACGGCGTTAGCCTCCTCGTTGAACATGGGCACAACCACGGAGACATTGATGTCTTTTGTTCTTCTCATGATTCTCCTCAAGTTTGTTCCAAAAGCTTTTTGGCCTCTGCATTGTATGGTTCCAGCTCCAGCCCTGCCTGAAGGAACTTGGAGGCCGTAACCTTGTCCCCTTTTTTCAAGAAGGCTTCCCCCAGCTTGAAATAGATTCTTGAATTGGAGGGGTCGACTTCCAAAGCCCAAAGAAGATACTCCACTGACAGGTGCGAGCCGGACACCTTATCATAGAAAGCACCCAGGTTGAAGATCAGGTTGCCGAAATGCTCCCGGGTCAAGACATCGCATCCGCCAGTGGGGATATCTCGTCTCATGCGGCTTTCCTGTGCCTCAATATCACTATCGGTAAGAGTCACCGTTTCAGGAGACAGCTGGTAAAGATATCCCGCCGGGCGCAGATGCTGCGCCAGTAGACGATGGCTGGAGAAGTACGTCACATAGATCGGAAATCCGCCGGCGTTGAGTCGACCGAGCTCGTAGGCCAGTGCGCCGGGGTCCCGAATAGTGGCATCCGGCAGGCTGATCTCCGGGTACTGCTGTCTTATCTGCTCACGATTGGCTCGGCCGGTCAAAGCGGTAACGCTCACGATCTTGACGTCCGGCCGCTTGCTCTCTGCAAGGTTCACATACCAAAGCGAGGTCAACGTATTGTCGTCGCCTGCCAGGATCAGAGCGTCTTTCCCCACCGAACTCAGGATCTGGCGGGCGTAGACCTGCGCCCAGATTTGCGAGCTTTTGTCGCACTCCTTCAGGTTCCCGGCGAGTTTGACAACCGGCAGTAGCGTGGTGATCGCCAGTAGGGCGTATGCCGCCAGGTAGCTCAGCACCTTGCGGGCTTCCCTCTTCGGATTGCCGTTAACTGCTCTGACCTCTTTCAGAATCCGGGCTAGGGCGTTTTTCAACCCCAAGGCAAACCAGATGGTGAACATGGAAAGCGAGGGGAGAAGATAGCCCAGAAGGTCGTAGTTGCGTGCGGAGAAGTCGGCCGCCCAGGTGGCAGTGCCCAGGTTCAGGGCGAAGACTGCCAAGGTCAAAAACCCCATTAATCGAGAGGACCTGAAAAGGGAGACGACTCCTACCACGCTCAGCCAGAAGAGGGGCAGTCCGAATTGATCGACCGGAAAAGAGAGATTGAACCAGAGCCTGTTCAAAAATGGCACAGCCACAGCCGATGAACCGGCTGAGGCTTGGGAGGTACGAAGCAAATAGGCCAGCAGATTACCCCACGAGTCCGGCTTACCCCAGTTCACTGCGGGGCCAAGGCCAGATCTGGTCGGCAGATAGAGATACACAGAAAGCCCCAGGAGAACAAAGATCGCCAGCAGTCCAAGTCTCTTGGCGCTAAGAACGACCTTGAAGTCGGTGAACAAGACGAACAACAGGAATGCCGGAGCCAGCATCAGCGCCAAAAGTGGATGATTAGTCAGCGACAGCCCCAGGACGAACGTAAACAGCAGGAGCCACCGAAAACCGGACCGAGTCGCTCCCTCTCGCCGCCATCTTAATAGAAAGACGAGGAGCATCAGGCTGAAGAAGAGGTTCAGAGTATAGACTTCCGCCCTGACGGTCTGCAGCCAGAAGGATGAGGAGAAGGCCAAGAGCAACACGGCGACGGCACTGGCCAGCCGGGAAAGCCACTCCTGCATGCCTGCCTGATTGTAGATCTCCAGGATCAAGAAAAACAAGACGGTCAGTGCAGCGCTTCCCCAGAAGGCGGACATCAGATTGGAGCAAAAAGCGGAACCGGCGAAGGGCATCATGGTAAAAATCCGCCCCAACAGGACATACACCGGGAAACCTGGGGAGTGAGGTATACCCAGTAACGAGTGCACGGCGCAGAATGCCGCCGAGTCCTCCCAGTAGATGGTAGGGCAGAGGGTCACGGCGTAGATCGCAAACGACAGCACAAAGACCGCTCCGCCTATCAGGGAATCCCTTCGCATACTAATATCTTCGGAAGCAGGGCCTACGACTTGACATGATCGATGCCGACAGGGCCTAAGAGGTTGCCGGGCAGGAAAGGAAATGAAAAAGGGGACTCGGTCTTTTCGAGTCCCCCTTCCGCCTGCGCAGTAAGGTAAGCCCTTACAGCGCGTCATCGCTGGTGCACGTCAGAACACCTTGATCGTTGATGGTCCAGGTATCCACGGCTGCGTCGTCATCCAGGATTCCCGAAGTGGCCGTAGCAGTGAAGTTGGTCGCTCCGGCATCCGTGCTGGCTATCGTGTAGGTGTACCTGGCGCTGGCCATTACCTCCACTCCGATTCCCGAGAACGCATTCTGGGCTGCGGCACTGGCTGCATTCGCGGTGATCCAGTACACGTCCTTTTCCTGTCTGTAGGCTCGCTCCATGGCGTAGATCTGCTTTAGGATGTTCTTGGCCTCGGACTGCTTGGACTTGGTGGTGGCCCTCATAAACCGAG
>CAZPRG010000078.1:0-11094 GCA_964588675.1 uncultured Ignavibacteria bacterium | reverse complement strand
CCAAGATGATGACGAAATCCGTCCAGTGGCGCACCACGGCGGAGAGGATGGCGGCTACCTCGATCATCCAGGGAATGGGCCCCCAGAGATAGGAGAGGAATTTCAGGAACGGATTGGCCTTCTTTTCTTCGATCTCATTGTAGCCGTACTGGGACAGCCGGCGCTTGGCCTCTTCCTGGCTCAAACCATCCGGCGTACTTCCCAGACGAGACATCACTTCGTTCAGAGGTAGAGTCGCCAGCTCCGAGCCTTTGGGGGAAGAGCCTTTGTTCGTCCCCGATTTACTCATCTTTTGATTGCCCTGCACAAGTCCCTCCTCACTTCTTGGGTATTCACATTTACGAATTTCGAATCAGAATTATCTACTTCCCTTTCCCTGGTTTTGATGGCAAGCCCAGGTGGATATTGACTACTACAACGTATCCGCCTTTATCATGTTGGTTGTGCCCACGGCATCCACCGGCACGCCGGCCACGATGACCACCCTGTCTCCGCTGGCGCCCAGACCGGCCCGCAACGAGGCCTGCTTGGCCTCCGCCATCATCTGGTCGGTG
The DNA here is from genome assembly GCA_964588675.1 of uncultured Ignavibacteria bacterium. Lineage (GTDB taxonomy): Bacteria > Zixibacteria > MSB-5A5 > MSB-5A5 > SM1-73 > SM23-73-3. The sequence continues at coordinate 10,540 of CAZPRG010000078.1, read as the reverse complement.
TTACCGGCCTTTGCTATCTCCACCGGCCGGGTGCCCCAGAGCAGAACCGATCTCATCAGAGTCTCCTCGTGAAGGCTGGCAACCACTATGGTGGCATCGGGCCGATACTTGGCCACCAGTCTGGCGGTCTTACCCGAGCGGGTGCAGCAGACGATCAGGCGGGCGCCGATCTCCATGGCCGTGTGGACGGCGGCATGAGCGATGGCGTCCTCGATATCTTCGCCCGCTTTGATGGGCCTGCTTCGGAAACCCTCTACATAATCTATTTTCTCCTCAGTCGCAAAGGCCACGTCCGCCATCATCTTGGCCGCTTGAATCGGATATTTGCCAGCAGCCGTTTCACCGGAGAGCATCAGAGCGTCGGTGCCGTCAAAAATGGCATTGGCCACATCCGCCACCTCGGCTCTGGTGGGCCGGGGTTTGAAGATCATGGATTCGAGCATTTGAGTTGCGGTGATCACCGGCTTTCCGGCCAGGTTGGCTTTCTTGATGATCTCCTTTTGAACCAAAGGCACCTCTTGAAGGGGTATCTCCAATCCCAGGTCTCCCCTGGCCACCATCACGCCGTCCACTTCTTGAATTATACCGTCAAGATCGTCCAACGCTTCTCTTTTCTCAACTTTGACTATGACCGGAATAGTTGAACCGTGTTCCTTTATCTTCGATTTTAAGTTGCGGATTTCTTGGGCGCTCCTGACAAAAGACTGCGCTACCCAGTCGACTCCTTTGTCGATTCCAAACGCCAAGTCTTCTATGTCTTTCGCCGTCGGAACCATCTGTTTGATGGAGACGCCGGGAGCGCTCACCCCTTGATCGGAGGTCAACTCTCCCCCCACGATCACTTCGCAGACCGCATCGGTTTCGCTCTTGGAGGTAACCTGCAACTCCAGCTCTCCGTCCGCCAAAAGGACATGATTGCCGGGTTTCAGTGCCTCCACCAACTCCGAAGAATTGACCCAGGCTGAGCCTTGATCGCCTGTCACCCGGCGAGAGGTGAGCACGAATCTCGATTTGGGAACCAGCTCGACCCTCTCCCCCTTCAGCTTGCCGATTCGTATCTTGGGGCCGGACAAATCCTGCAGGATCGGCACCCTCACCCCCATCTCCCGGGACAGCCGTCTTAGATCCGCGATCACCTGGGCATGGCTTTCGTGGGTGCCATGGGAGAAATTCAGCCGGGCCACGTTCATTCCCGCCTCGATCAGCGCTCGCAGCATCTCCGGCGAGCTGCTTGCCGGGCCGATGGTACAAACCATTTTTGTGCGTCTGTATTTCATGTGCGGCTCCTCAAACTCAAGCTGCGCTGACTTCATTCTCGAATTACGATTTTTCCTCCCTTGAGGACGGCATAAGTGGTCTCGATGTTTTCAATGTCCTCAAGCGGATTCCCGTTCAAGATCAGCACATTCGCCTTTTTGCCCGGGGAGACTGTCCCCAGTTGATGGTCTATTCCCAGCCATCGAGCCGGATAAATGGTTGCTCCTCTGATGATGTCCGATTCCGATAAGCCGATTTCCTTAAGTCGCCGCATCTCGTCGTCTGAGACTGCGCCGGCGTCTTTCGGCCAACTCACCAAATCTGTGGTGAAGCTGAAGCTCGCCACTCTCGACATTCAAGCAAGCTCAACACCCTACTTTCCGACGAAGTATCTCATGATCGGCCGGGTCGGCGAGCCCCGGTGAGCCTCCTTGAATCCTGCCCTCTTGAAAGCCGACGGAAGGCCCACATACAAAAAAGCATCCGGCCAGCTTCCCTTCTTCGGTTGGACGGGATACCCCTCCACGATTTCGGCCCCGTTTCTTTTGGCGTGTTCCACTGCTCCTTTCAGCATCTCCGCTGAAATCCCTTTTCGCCTGAACGGCTTGGCTATGAACAAACACACAACCGACCAGACCGGCTTATCGTCAATCCTCTTTAGGACGCGAGACCTCTCCAACGTGCAATACGTCTCTCTGGGGCCGACAGAGCACCAGGCAACCGGTTTGCCCTGTGAGTATCCCAAGATTCCCGGAACCTGGCCCGATTTCACGATTTTCTTCATAGCCGCCTTGTTCTTGGCGCCTTTCTGTTTATCGAACTCGGATCTTTTCAGCCTCCACCACATGCACCAGCATCCAGCGCAGGCCCCGCGCTCACCGAACAGCTCCTCCAGATCCTTCCACCGATCCGGAGTCAATGGGTGATACTCCATCTTCGGCAGAGACTTCGCCCGGCCCGTACCTTGTCCAACCGCTTTCTTTATCTTTGCTTGGCGTTTCATGACCCTGCGAAAGTCCTTTCTTGTCGATCTCCTTAGGAGACTCTATTGCTTTTCGGTACGATCGGAACGCTCACCCTCTCGCGAATCAGAAGAGTGGGCCAGCCCAGCTTTGTACTCTAACTCAATATCTCCCGGAGCGCGGGCTCCAAGCTGGGGTGGGCAAACTCGTATCCCGCTTCCATCAGCCTGCGGGGCAGCGCCCTCTGACCGGAGAGCAAAACCTCGTCCGCCATCTGACCGAAGGCCAGTTTCAGAGTAAAACCCGGCACCCTCAGCCAGGACGGCCGTTTCATCACCTGACCCAGGATTGCAGAGAAGTCCTTCATGGTCAGCGACTGCGGTGCTACCAGATTAAACGGACCTTCCAATTTCTCGCTCTCAGCCAGGAAACGAATGGCTCTCACCTCGTCTTCCAGGTGAATCCAGGGGAAGTACTGTTTACCGCTTCCCAGCGGACCCCCCACGAACAAGCGAAAGGGAGTGAGAAGTCGGGGCAGTGCGCCTCCGCTGATTCCCAGAACGACCCCCGTGCGTATCACGATTTGTCGAACGCCCATCTCCTGAACCTTCTTGGTGGAAGCTTCCCATTTCCGGGCCACCTCCGGCAGGAATCCGCTGCCCGCCGAAGCTGACTCGTCGACCTCGTCGGTGCGCGAACCGTAATAACCTATGCCCGACGACTGAACCACTACTCTGGGTTTTGCACCTGCTTTCAAGACCGCCTCCACCACTGCCTGACCAGCATCCAGCCTGCTTTTCAGGATTCTGGTCCTCTTGGATCGAGTCCAACGACCGGGGGAGATGCTCTCCCCTGCCAGATTGACGATGGCGCCTGCCCCGTCTGCATGTTCTGCCCAGCCTGTGGCGCTTTCGCCATCCCATTGGGCAACGGCTGCAACCTCACCAAGCACCCGGCGTCCCTTCTCGGCATCACGAGAAAGAGCCACCACCTGGTGTCCGGCTCCTGACAACTCCCCGGCCAGAGCCTTTCCGATGAATCCCGTGCCACCGGTTATCACTATTTTCATATACCCACCCTATCACCGGATGTTGGCCGCGATTTCTCCCATTGCTCCGCAGGGCCAACCACGACTCTGAACAGCGGGTGCGCTCTAATCTTCCGTTCAGCCTTAAGTTGCCCGCACTTCTCCGGTTTTCTTCGCTTCAACTTCTCGCGCAAGAGACCAAACTCAAATTCAAGTTGTCCCCGGGTCACCGTCAGCCTTCCGGCACTACCTCTGCGGTCGATCTTTCTCTTGTCGAAATGAAACCCGCGTCTTTTCGACTCTTCCCAGACATCCATCAAGTAGTCTGCGATTGCCCTTTGGGGCTGGTGGGACCTCCTGAATCTGTCCAACTGAGGATGATTCCTGTATCCCCTGGTCTCCCCTTTCAGTACCTTCTGCGCCAGGAGGGCCTCACGCCAAAGAGCCACCAGGCCCGGACCATCCAGATACGTGGGATGTACGCTCCACAGCCTCAAGGATTGAGCCTCCATATGGAGTAGTTCAGAACCGAGGCATAGCCCACCCAAAGGATATATGGCAAAAGCAAGAGAGCCGCCGCCAGGGAAACCTTGCGGAAGAACGCCATGGTCAAAGCTATCAGCACCCAGAGCAGAACGATGACCAAGAATCCCGCCAGCGGTGATCTGAGCCCGAAGAACATCACCGACCACAAGGCGTTGAGGATCAGTTGCACGACGAACACCCCCAGAGCCATTCTGACTTCTCTTTTGTTCCAACCCTCTCGCCAGACCATGAACGCCGATACACCCATTAAAGCATAGAGGGTAATCCAGGCCGGACCGAAAATCCAATTCGGCGGAGTGAAGCTCGGCTTGGCCAATGTGGCATACCAACCGGGAATGGCAGGAGCGGTGAAGACGGAGCCTATCACGCCCGCCAGTTGACAGACCACTACGCTCACCAGCAGCTTGAAAACGTCCGCTCTCTCAATTGTCGCCACGAGTTTTCTCTCCTGCGCCGTGTGTATGACGTGGGACCGGCGTGCAGCCGATTTGATCTTGTCGTTATCCCGTACACTCCCTGCGGGGTGCCATTCTCCCGACACCCCGGCTGGCCACCCGACGTCCGCCCGGTACGAAATGCTAAGCTACCTCATATATGTTATCTTATACATCCACGGAAATCAAGAGAAAACAGCTTCAGTTCACGTTCAGGCGGGGAGAAAACCGGATATGCTCTGGCATTACCTTCAGCGCTTGCACTCGTGAGCTGATCGCCCCTGGGGAGTTGGGGGAACGTTTACTTGAAGGGTCGGCGTGCCGGGAGGAAATCCGGCAGCGGCCTGTGGCGTCCTTAGGGTTTCAGTTTCTTCATGTCCTTGAGCAGCGCCTTGAAAACCTGGTCCCGGTTCTCTTTCGTAACCTCGGTGATTTTCACGTCACTGCGCTCGGTTATCTTTTGAACAAAGGGGTGGCGAGCTAAGGTCACAGTTCCCAGCACCGGATTGTCCCCATCCAGCGCTTTCTCCACTACTGCCTGGAACTGCGGCGAAAGAAGCTCCATTTTGCCGATCTCGTCGATCACGATGAGTTTCTTCTCCATCAGGCACATCTGGATTTCCTTCACCCCGATTCGGTTCAAAGTGTAAACGCCCACCCCGTAATGTCCCACCTTGTATCTGCTTTTGAAATTGCGGTGAGCCAAGACTCCCTTGAAGCCGGAAAGCGTGGCCACGGCAAATCCCATGCGCAGGTTGTTCTCGCGGATCTCTTCGTTGTAGAATCCCCCAGCCGGGATATTCAGCTTCTCGATGAGTTTCAGTATTATGGTAGTTTTCCCTACTCCCGGGTGCCCCGTCAAAAGTATGTTCATAGGTCGATCCCTTCTAAGGATAATCAGGTCTGGGTGTTCGTCCGTCTGGGCTCGCAAGTCCAAGACAAAAGCCAGATAGGTATTTGACCTGACCAATACAACTACTGGCCTAAGTTACGCGACCGAGCGGTCCAAGTCAAGGGAAAAAAGTGCGGTCACGTTCGCCGTCGCGCCGCCCGCTGTCCAACTCCGGCCAGCCCGGTCATCACTTCAACAACAGTAGTTTGCTTGCGGTGGATTGCCTCCCGACAGTGAGCTTGCAGAAATACATGCCGCTGGGCATCTCGTCCCCCCGATCATTCCGTCCGTCCCAGGTGACCTCATACTCTCCTGCCGGCTTCTGCTCGATAACCAGAGAACGGACGATCTGCCCAAGCAGGTTGTACACCACCAGACTGACCTGGGCCTGCTGGCGGCCGGTCCTATCCGAATGAATGGAGTATCGGATGACGGTGGAGATATTGAAGGGATTAGGGTAGTTTTGATGGAGACTGAAACGTGCGGGCACGGCCTCCTCTTCCGGCGAATCCTCAACTGCCGTTCCGGATAAGCTTCTTCTATTGAAGAATACGCTGTACCCCAGGCTGGGGAATCGATTGTCGCGCCAAACCGAATACAACTGCTGGTTGAGCAGGGCTACGTGCGGAAAATCCTGAAGGCAGCTGTCCGCCGCTGTGTTCAACCGGCTGCTGGGTCCGTCGGCCTTGCCAGACGAGAACGTGCGGTAGTAGATGTCCGAACCTTCTCCGCCATAATCGGTCCAGCCGACCACCAGGCGGCCTTCGTCGCCTAAACTGACCTTGGGGCTTTCGGGGAACATCTGAGGATCATCCACGACCATGATGTTCGTGTCCAGGGGATTGGCCGAGCTATCGTATCGCTGTGCATAGATCATGGTAGAATACTCGTAGGGCTCGGTCCAGGCCACTACGAATTCTCCTTCCTCGTTCATACTCAAATCCGGGTTGTACTGCACGGGATTCTGCCTGTCCGAGTGCACCGGGAAGTTCTCTCCGATTTTCATGCCGTCGCTGGCGAATCTCTGCACATAGATGCGATCATGTCCCTCCCTCTGGTCCTGCCAAGCCACGACAAACCTACCCCCGCCATCTATGGCTAAGGCAGGAGAGAAATGGTTCGCGTCGCCCACATCGTCGTTTATCGTAAAGCAGTCACCCAGAGGCAGACCGGCTGAGGAGAAACGCCTTCCGTATATGTCTCTGGTGCCTCCGTCGACCGAAGACCAGACCACCGCAAAGCTGCCCTGCGGTAACATGGCGCAGCGGGGGGTGGAGCTGCCGGAAGTACCTGTACAGTCGACCCTGAGATTGGCTCCGCTGGGATTTGAGGAGTAATCGAACAGCTGGGCGTAAATGTGCAAGGAGTCTCCCCGGGCATCCTCCCACACTACCACCACATTCCCTTCTCGGTCGCAGGTCAAGTCGGGATTTCCCCGGTAAACCCGGCTGGTGGTGTCGTTGACGGCCTGATCGTCCTCCTCGGGCTGGGCATTCTGGTCGAATCCTCTCATGAAGATATCCGGGGTTCCTCTGCGCATATCTTCCCATGCCACCACGAAGCCGCTGTCCGGCCTGACCGCTATTCGCGGACGAGTCTGATTGGCGCCTAGCACGTCGTCATTGAGAATCAAAATGGAAGCCTGGGGAACTCCCGAAGAGGGAACCGTCCGAGCGCGAATGTCGTAGTTCCCGGTCTGCCTGTCCATCCACGCTGCCGCCAGGCTGCCGCCCGGACTGCCGCATAAGGCCAGATCGTGAATCTCGGCTGTTGAATGTAGGTCCGTGACCGACAAGGCATCTCCCACCGCCTGGCCCAGCCAGTTGAATCGCCTCAGCTGGACCGTACGATCGGAGGAGGTGTACTGGATCCAGGATATGGCGGCCCGATTTAATGTGTCGCAGACAACTTCAGGCCTCTCCTGAACCGTCGTGCCGGGTGGCGTTCCCACGGAGAAGAGAATAGTGTCGGAGCCCGGGTCATCGAACCACACGGAGCGAGCGAAAACGGTGGGCTCTTCTCTTCTCAAGTCCAGCCACGCTGCCATGAATCTGTGGTTTGGCCCGCAGCACACGCTGGGCGCGTATTGGTCCTCGTTCAGCGAGTCGACGCTGACCAGCAGGTTGTCGCCCACTTTGGCCCCGCCGTATTCGAACCTCTGGGCGTAGATATCCCCGTCCAGGTTCCTGAAATCCTCCCACGCCACAACGAAGTCTCCCGAGGTGTCGACCGAGACGTCCGGCGAGAAGCGCAGCCATTCCGCTCCCTCATCATTTATCATGAAGCCCGAACCCAGGGGATTACCCTCACAATCGAATCTTCGTCCATAGATGCTGCTGCCTGACCTGGTGTCCTCCCACACCACCAGGAACTCCCCTTTTATCCCCTGCGAGACAGCCGGAGCCCAAGTGGAGTAAGGCAGGTAGGAGTCGCTGATTTGAAAGGCTCCGGTCAGGGGCGACAAGTTCCGGGCGAATATCCTCCCATATATGGCGAAGTCGACTTCGTCTACCCACACCACGACGAAGCTCGTGTCTCCCAGCGCCGAAACTCTGGGAAGGTATTGGTCCCGAGGAGAATCCTCCTCGCCTGCCTCGAAATTGAATCCCTCCGCAGTCCCGTCAAAGTCATACTTCTGCGCGAAAACATCCAAATCCCCGTTTCTCTCATCCTCCCAGACCGTGACGTAGCTCCGATCGGAAAACATGCAGCTGGAGGGATTTCTTTGGTTGAAGGAGCTGGCGTAGCCCTCCTGGTTAACCTGCATGTCCGGAATGTCAGCGTATGCGCCTGGCCTGAACGCCTGGTCTGATAGCCGTTTTCCTTCCCGCCGAAAACCGATCCAAGGAGCGGGACTAAGCCGCACGGGAGAAATCGAACTTCCCGGATCCCGGGGAATATAACTGGATGCTGCCAGCCTTTCTTCCAGAATGTTCGTGGAAGTGAAGCCCTGCTTCTCCATCCCGCGTCGTGCCTGGAGGAGTTCGTCGACACGGACGCTTCTGTTCGTGGGAATCGACGGCTGATCTGCCAGAGCTAAAACCGATAGGAACAACAATGGCAGAAACAAAATCCTCGATCTCACGGTTCGGGAACTCCTCTCAGTCAATTGCTACATTCTTCCGAAACCAGGGCTCTCATTCTTCTCCACCCACAGTTAATACATGTCGTTGGTGCCGGGTGTGAGGAGATGGACTGTCAGCGCTGCGCAGGAATAGGAAGCTCTCCTTTTACTCAAACCAAGGATGTGAGTCCGGGTTCCCCCTGTTGTTTTTTTCAGGAACTTTCAAGCCCCGATTGACGCCAAACCAGCCCCAGTGTCAATATAATGCGTTTACCTAAAAGGTCAACACAAAACCAAGCGCAGAATCTGAACAAATGCCGCAGGCTGACCATCTATCATCGCCGGAACTCCAGGGTTCTGGGAGATGGTCGAAGTCGGGAAGCCGTGAGCCCAAAGGTTAACCTGATGGGGCACTGTCGGATACCTTTCTGATCTTCTTTTCCAGCCTAGCCTTCCTGTATTCAAGTGCATCCAGTCGGGTTTGCTTGGCCTGACCGCCCGGCCAAGGCAGATCCGAGGCCAGATGCGAGATCGCTCTTTCCACCAGCGATAGGGCTTGGCGATAATCTCTCTTCCTGTGTTCGTAATATTTCGCCAACTCCTCGTGGGCTCGGAGGGAAAAGGCACTATCTCCGCCGATGAGGGTATGCCAGATTTCCGCAGCATCATTTGCCAGACCGATCCTCCGGTATAGGGACGCCAAGCCCGCGGAGGCCTCCAGGCTCAATTCCGGCGGCAGCTTCTGGGAGAGCGCCCGTCTAAGACAGTCCACTCCGGTCAGATGATTCCCCAGATTACGGTGAATCCATCCCAAGCTCAGTAGGTCCTCCGGCTCAAGAATCCGGCTTGGGTCCGAAGCCTCCAGCAGGTCGTCGATGGTGATGGAAAGACCCAAGAGCGAAAGTATGTCGTAACGGTTGTGATGAAACACGCCCAACAGAGGTTCGGCATCGCCGCTTCTCAAATAGTCGAAATAAATCTGAGGAACCAGATAACTGGGAACATCCGCCTTCCTTTTCACGCCCAGTATCCGGTTTTCCACGTTGCTCAAGCTGCAATCGGCCAGGCGCTTCTTCCACAGACGTCGGGAGGGATATAGAAGGTCGACGTGAAACCACACGTCCCGGTCGTAATCGATTCGGTGAATGGTCCACCTGGTTTCCAGAAGCGGAAGATCGAAGCACTTTCCATTGTAGCTCACCAGGAACTCGAAGCCGGCTAATCTCTCCGCCACGGCGGTCAGCACTGCCCCCTCCTGGTGAAAATCTTGCATGAAGTACTGCTCCACCACGAATTCGTCGCCGGACAAGTAGCCCACGCCGACCAGGAAAGCATAGGTTCCCACGCCTCCCGCCAGGCCGGTGGTTTCGCAATCGAAGAAGGCCGCTTTCGCCAGGTCGAACCGCGCCGGAAAACCTTCCTGCCGACGGGACTTCTTGGACGAGCAGATTCTGGCGAGCATCTCTCCGGCCACAGTAACCGGACCGGCCAGCTTGATCTCCTCGCGAAGCCTTCGAGCATCGAAGCTCTTTTTGATCAGGACGAATTCACCCCGCCTATTGCGCTCCAAAGTGCCCTCGGCCATCTTCAGAAGCTTGGCCTCGGGGTCCGGACCGACGGTCTTTTTGCGCGTGACCGGATGTGATTTGTCCAGCTCTCTTAGTCTATCTTCGAGTCTCACGGTGTGCTCCCACCATACATCTCAGCAGGGCTTCTTATCTGACGCCTCGCCTCTCCATGATTTTCTCCACTGCCCGAAAGGAATCTTCTATTCCCACGCCCAACTGTTCTACCTTATGAGCATCCGAGCCAAAGGCTACCAACCTCACGCCCAGAGATAAAGCCAGATCCAATATCTCCAGAGAAGGACAGGCCTCCGCATGCCCTCTTCGAAGCACTCCCGTGTTGATTTCCAAACCCACATCATCGTTGGCCATGATCTTCAAAACCGGCTCCACTAGACCGCGATGCGCGGTCAGGATTCCTTCGCCGTAGAAACCCAGCCCGTACTTCCTGTAAATGTCCAAATGGGCCATGGCATCGAACAGCCCGCTTTCCACCGCTTGTGCCACCACCCCATAATACTCGGCCACCATGTCCTCCATCTTCTTGTGCCCAAAGCAATCCGGAGCTTCATCCGATGAAGTGATGGCCATATGATCCAGGCAGTGAACCGCTCCCAAGACGTAGTCCAGCTCGTAGCAAGCCAGCTCGTCTCTCAGGATAGGCTCATAATGAGGCGCATAATCCACCTCTAACCCGGCCTTTACCAACAGTCCCCGGGAACGATACCTGTTGTCCGCATCTCTGATATCCCGAATATACCTTTTTACAACCTTCTCCGAGACCGACACCAGC
>CAZPRG010000077.1:0-11099 GCA_964588675.1 uncultured Ignavibacteria bacterium | reverse complement strand
CAAGATATTCTCTCTCCTCGGCGGATTTCCCCCGCACCATGTAACCTCCGAACCGGTTGATGGACTGGGGCGTCAAGCCTATGTGCCCCATCACCGGAATGCCCATCTGTATCACCTTGGCTGCGGTTTCCGCCATCTCCAGCCCACCTTCCAACTTGACCGCGTCCGCCCCGCCTTCCTTCAAGAATCTTCCGGCGTTGGCTATGGCCTCCTGTATGCTGGTCTGATATGAGAGGAACGGCATGTCGGCGATGACCAGCGCCCTTTTCACTGCGGAGGAAACGGCCTTGGTGTGGTAGACCATCTGATCCATGGTGATGGGAAGGGTGTTGGGCGAGCCGTAGAACACCATGCTGGCGGAGTCGCCCACCAGCACCGCATCCAGCCCGGTCTCATCCAATATGCGGGCCGTGTGAAAATCGTATGCCGTGAGCACGGCGATTTTCTCTCTTTTCTGCTTCAGCTTGGCGAAGCTTCTGACCGTGATCTTCTCTTGAGCCACAAGGATGCCTTTTCTCTGTTCCGAAATCGGAATGCCCCCTACACCTCCCCCAGGGGCACATAATACTTGGTTCCCGAGAGCGGAGAGGACAGAAGGTTGAGAATGTCTTTCAAATCCTCTCCCCGGTTGACGAAATCTATGCGGTCGGTATTCACCACCAATAGTGGAGTTCTGGTGTAGTGGAAGAAATAGTAGTTGTAGGCTTCGTTCAGTTCCCGGATGTATCCCAGATCGATGTTCTTCTCATACGACCGATTGCGCTCCCTGATTCTCCTAAGCAGGACTTCCGAGGAGGTTTGGAGGTACAGCACGAGATCCGGCTTCGGCACGTCCCTCTCCAGAACCGACAGAACCCGTTCATACAAGTAGAGCTCCCGCTCGTCCAGGGTGACCGAGGCGAATATCCGATCCTTGTCAAAGAAATAATCGGTTATCACCTTCTTGTGGAAAAGATCAGTGGTGAAAAGCTCCTGCTGTTGCTTGTGCCGGGAAAGCAAAAAGAACAGCTGGGTTTGGAAGGCGTACCTCCTTCTGTCCTTGTAGAAGTCGGCGAGGAAAGGATTCTGCTCGGTTTCCTCCAGAATGAGCCTGGCGTTCAGCCTGTCGGCCAGCATCTTTGCCAGGCTGGTCGTGCCCGCCCCCAAGGGCCCTTCGACGTTGATGTAGTTGATTTCTCCCATGCCAACAATTCCTCGGTTCAGAAGGATCGTTTGCTGCGTCGGTTCAATATATGCGGAAACAGCATCGCCCGCAAAGGAAATTCAGACTTTTCCCGGGTAGGAACGCACTAAGTGAGTATCCCGGCAGCCGTCCAGAAGCTCTTTTATGGTCTTCTCGAGAATCGGATGACGGGCCTCGGAGGCGATCTCGGACAGAGGAACCAACACGAAACTTCTCTGAGGCAAGCGGGGGTGAGGGATGATGAGCCGATTTGTGTTCACTGTGCGGTCATCATAAAGCAAGACGTCTAAGTCGATGTTTCGGGGTCCCCACCTGGCGTCCCTTTTCCTTCCCATCTGATCTTCGATGGCCAACAGGTGATCCAGCAGCGAGGCGGGGTCGAGCGTCGTCTTCATCTCGATGACCAGGTTGAGAAACCAGCCCTGGTCCTGAGGCCCCACGGGTTGCGTCTCATAGACCGAGGATCGCTTGCTGATTGAGATTCCTTTCGATCTTTTCAGTCTTTGGAGCGCTTCTTTGAGAAAGCCAAGCCGGTCTCCCAGATTCGACCCCAAGCTGATGTATGCGGTGGGCACGTTACACCTCGGCTCCCGAATCGGCACCTGACGATGAATGCTCCGCGGAAGATGGAATCACTTGCCTGCTGCTGTCTTTCGCGAGCTTCTGGATTGTGGCTTATCTTTCTTTCGCTTGACCTCCACTTCAATGTGATCCAGATTTCCCGGCACCGGAGGAATCTTCTTTCGGACCCTGACGGTGACCTCCTGGGTCTTGAACTTGGTGAGTATCTGGTTGGCCAATCTGACCGCTATGGTCTCGAGAAGGGCGAAGCTGTTTTGCTCCACCAATTCTTCGACAGTCCGGTACACTTGGGTGTAATTGACCGTGTCCTTAAGTCTGTCGGTTTTAGCCGGTTTGTCCATATCCACCACCAGCTCCACGTCCACCTCAAACCTTCTACCGGTCTGCCTTTCCGCGGCGGAAATACCATGATAACCGTAGAAAGTCATGTTATGTAATCTAATGATACCCATGTGCTAGATCCTTTGGAGTCGGTTCCACGTTGTGCCCAGCCTTCTTGGTCGATTCCGAAGAGACACGTTTCGATTATGGTGCCGGTCTGCGTTTTTGCCGAACTGACTATGTTCACCACGCGATTTGGCGGAACCCGACTTAAGTTGGATTCCGGTCTATCAAGATTTCGGTCGGTATCGCCTCTGCCAGATGTGGGAGTGCGAGAGCAGTCTCTCCATGGCCTGGCGCAATTGCTCTGCCGGTGGGTTCAGGGCTATCCGAAAGTATCCCTCTCCGTGCTCGCCGAACCCGAATCCCGGAGAGATGACCACTCCGGCCTTTCTGAGAAGCATGCGGAAGAATCCCACGGAGGAATATCTGGCCGGAACCTTGACCCATACGAAGGGTCCTGCCTTGGGCTTACGGGCCTTCCAGTTTAGCTTGAAGAGCTCTTTAAGCAAAGTGGCCCTTCTCAGGGTGAACTCCAGGTTGTTCCTGTGGGATATTTCCGAGTATCTCCGCAATAGCTCCAGCGCCTGAAGCACCGGGGCCTGGGAGGGTCTGTCACCGAGAATCTGCTGCAGTGATTCGGTCTGAGCAATGACGCTTTTGTCTCCCACCAGAAATCCGAACTGGATTCCAGTCAGCGCGAAAAAGGAGAACTTCTCCAATGCCAACTTCCTTGCGCCCTTGGTCTGTAACAGCGAGACAGGAACGTGATCGTCATAACATATCTCGTTTCCCGAGACGTCGTTTATCACCAGCACGTTCTTTTTACCGGCCCACTCCACCACCTCACGGTAAAAGCCTAAGTCCGTGACCGCCGAGGTCGGATCGTGCGGATAGTTCAAGAAGAGAATCTTGGGGAGCTTTGCTCCCCGGCCGGAGGAGGGCAGTGCGGTGAGATTGGGAAGATAATCGTTCCTTTCCAGCAGGGGAAAGACCTCCACCTCAGCACCGGCCAAAATTGAGGCAGTTCTGTACGTCGGATCGCAAGGATCGGGCACGGCCGCCAGATCGCCGGCATTGAGCAGACTTAAAAGCAGTTGATGAAGCACCCTTCTCTCGCCAAAGAAGGGCAGAACCTCAGTATCGGGCCGGACTCTTATGTCGTATTTCAGCTGTAACCATTTGCCCGATTCTCGTTTTAGCTCCTGCCAGGTCGACGGATCGCAAGGGGCGAACATGTCACTCTTATCCACAGGCAAGATGAACAAATCTCTCAGCGACGGATCGGGATTCAGGTCCCCCAGGTCAATAATATCCACTCCTCTCCGCATGAGGCTCAGTTTGATTCTTCTCGTCTCCACAAACGAAGAGGAAGGAATCTTTTGCAGCCTTTCGGCTTTCTCGATGATTATTTTCTTGATCATAGGAACAAACTGTCAGAGAGAAATCGCATCAACCCGATCTACGCAAGCGCTAAATATAAACTCCAGGGAACTTCATTGCAAGGTATTTATCCCGAAGTCAGGACGATTTGAGTGAAGGCTGCCGGGGGAAAGAAGACTGTTTAAGCTAAATCCGGGAGCGCAGTGAGGGACTGCTGGTTGGAATGAGTTCCACACCCATCGAACACAGGATTCCACTACACTGAACGGCTCAGCCGGTGGATGGGAAAAATGGAAATGTGCTGCTTGGGGCAGGGGTTCAACCCTGCCCCAACGCAGTCTGCGTCACATACTCTGAGAGTACTCCGCCTGTTGATCGGCCCTACCTATCCGAAGACGGGTGTTTTCTTTCTCCTCCGGACCATGATGAAAACGGCACTGCCTATCATCAGGCAGATAAGAACCGCGAGGCCCCATTGAGTGACGGTAGGGACGTTCGCCGCACGATTCGCAGCCATCAAATCGAGAACCAGGCTGTCTTGGACTCCGCTATAGGAGAAGGTCACGGAGTCATCGAAGGCCAGCTGCCGCGAGCCGTCTCCAGGGAAGGTCTGCTGCAATGTCCAGCCCACGAAATCGCCTCGGGGGGAAGAACCATAGCCGGTCAAAGTGATTCCACCCAGAAAGGAACTGCCTTCTACGCCGTTTTCATATACGCGCACCTGAATGTCGGCCCAGTCTGCCGGCGTCGGTGCTTGATTCGGGAAGACTCTGATCACCCCCTTGGCTCTCAGCCAATAAGTCGTGCCGCTGGCGTATCGTATGCTGCAGCTAACGGTGTCCCACACCGTGAGAGAGTCAAAGGCTTTACCATGAGCCCAGTCTCCCGGCGCCGCCTTCAAAAAACTGGCTACGATCACGGCCGGCCACTGGCCGCGCCAGGCCAACGCATGCGCGCGTGATCGAGTGTTAGGGGCAACGCCCTTCGAAGCGTAAGCCTCACATGGGGGATCTGGATGGTTTGGACATGTCCACTCGGCGTTGTCCGTCTCATGTCCAGCTGTATTCCCCCAGACGGCATTCGCCTTGACATGTGACCATAGGGGCGTCGCGGTGGCCCTCGCGGTGGCTTCAGCATGCCGGCAGTTCAATGCAGCGAATGCCAACACGGCACTAACTGCGGCGATGACATTGATTAGCCTGCTGTTCATGATGCTTACCTCCTATGCATTACTTGGACCTCGTTCTTCCGGCAGAACCAGGTACCTATCCCTGGTTTCTGCAGTTTGGTACCCCACTTCGTGGTTCCCTGATATAGTGTGTGTGAAGGGTACCGGATTCTGTTCCACGCTTTGGGGAAGGTGAAGTTGGGCGGGGCGCGCCCCTCCGGCACAAAGTAAACCCTTTCCGCCACCGGAATGGGGAAACGGACGGCGTACCCTGCGGCTCCGTGTTTCTCTGCGCCCTCCCTCCGCCTTTGAATCATCTCGAGGGTTTTGAGAACTGCCAAAATGAATAGTGAATTCAGAACGACGATCAAGGCTGAGACCGCCAGGCATCCCAGCAGGCCGATCAAACCGCGCAGAAGGGGGTTAGAAAATCCCGGTTCTGCGAGAATTCCGCCGGCAAAGCCGAATCTCAGCAGCCCCATCTCCAAGCCGATCCAAAGCAAGGCCGCAACGGAGGCGCTGAATCCCCAGCGCTCACGGAACCACCCGACTGCCCATCCGAATAGCGAGAAAAGAAACGTGCCGGCTACCAGCGTCGGGAAATGAGCGAATGGGGCCTCCACCAGCGATTGCCCCAGGGAAGCGCCGAAGAAGGAAAGACCCAGCAAGAATCCAAGTCGGGGGGATTCTTGCGGTGGACTGGTGATGATTCTGTATAGAAAAGGCGTCAGCGCGAAGAGCGAGAAGTACCAGTAGTGGGGAAAGGTCTTGGCGACGAGTAACAGAAAAGCGGAGCCGCCCGCGAACAGGAAGCTCTCCGCCCATCTCAGCACCAGTGAATTCTCACCGGCAGAAGACCGCTTGCTGGATGCAGTGGTCGGTCTGCGCTCGGCAGGTCGCGGATGCTCCCGAAGAACGACCACGGAGAGTGCTCCTTCGGCAGGCCGCAAGTACACTCGAAGAAGCAAGCTCGAGTCCTGGCCCGCACTGGCACCCCAGAAATTGATTTGGTCCCTTCAGTATTGCCCGTAGGAGAGGGAGCACTGCAAGAGAGACACCAAGTCTCAGTACCGCGACACCCCTTGGCGCAGTACTTGACTCCTTCCCTTGTGGCTCAGTCCCGTGCCATGTATTTGTGCGTTGGTTTACCCGCGTCCAATTTACTCAAAGAAAAAAGTCTGTCAACCAGTTTTGTTCTGGGCATAGGGACAAACCAGTATCATCGGAGCGGTCACTAGAATACCTGATTTCTGAAAAGCCCAGCAAACTCGCCCAGTTCCACGCCGGTTAAGGGTGACAGCAAAATAGGTGAAAGTCTCTACTATGCTCCTGGCCGAATAATTGCTTAAAAACGTCGAAAACCCCGCAAAGATTGAGTCGCTCACGAAGTGGCCTGTTCCGACTGAGCGCCCGAACCATGACATGAAGACGGTCGCGCGCAACCTGACCTCGCCCAGACTCTCTTGAATCGAGTTCTCCGGAGCTTCCATCTCGCGTGTGATTTACCACTGGCAGGCGATGTGGGCCGCGTCATCTGAGGACGGAAGACCAAAAAACCGTTGACATACGCGGCGATTTGAATACATTGAGCGTTTAAGAACGCGTTTCCATCAGACACGAGTTCGGACCATGTTAAACAGAAACGTTCTGGTGCTTAATCAAAATTACGAACCCCTTTCGGTTTGTACAGCGAGAAGGGCAGTGGTTCTGGTGTATTTGGGAAAGGCTGAGATCATAGAAAGGTGCGACGGGCAGGTGATTCGTTCGATCTCCGCGTCGATTCCGCTTCCCAGTGTGGTGAGGCTCGGTTTCTACATACAGGTTCCCCACAAGAGAGTTCTCCTCACCCGCAAGAACGTGGTCAAAAGAGATGGACATAGATGTCAATACTGCGGGGACTCGCGAGGCCTTATGACGGTAGATCACGTCATACCCAAAATCTATGGCGGAAAGGACACCTGGGAGAACTTGGTATGTGCCTGCATAGGCTGTAATAACCTGAAAGGCAATCGCACGCCAGAGCAGGCAGGTTTCAAGCTTGTCAGAGAGCCGAGACGACCTACCCACATCACCTTCATTCAGCAGTTCATTGGGATTTCGGATCAGCGTTGGAAGCAGTACCTCTTTCTGGATTGATAAAGGTCCAAGGTGCCAGGTTGATGGACGTGGACCCGACAACGGAGAGGTAGGCAGAGGCAAAAGTCAAGAGCTGTGAAGACTTGGAAGTCCATAAACTGACCATGCATTGTTGAGGAACATATGACCAAGGAAGTGATCCTAAGCGGTATGCAGCCCACCGGACAACTGCACCTGGGAAATCTGGAGGGTGCGCTCCGGCACTGGGTGAAGCTTCAGAACGACTATGAGATGTACTGCTGCATCGTTGACTGGCATGCGCTGACGTCGGACTACGATCAGACCTCGCAGCTTCACGACAGAATAATGGAGGTAGCCATCGATTACCTCTCTGCCGGGTTGGATCCGGAGAAGTGCGCCATCTTTGTCCAGTCGCAGGTCAAAGAGCATGCTGAGCTGCATCTTCTCTTCTCCATGATCGTCCCCATCCCCTGGCTGGAAAGGGTGCCCTCCTATAAGGAAAAGAGCGTCGAGCTGGGATTGGATAGCTACGGATTCTTGGGCTATCCTTTGCTCCAGGCGGCGGATATTCTGATCTACAAGGCCAATTGGGTGCCGGTGG
The DNA here is from genome assembly GCA_964588675.1 of uncultured Ignavibacteria bacterium. Classification (GTDB taxonomy): domain Bacteria; phylum Zixibacteria; class MSB-5A5; order MSB-5A5; family SM1-73; genus SM23-73-3. The sequence continues at coordinate 3,704 of CAZPRG010000077.1, read as the reverse complement.
GGAAAGACCAGCTTCCGCACATCGAGCTTACCCGGGAGGTGGCCCGAAAATTCAACGGCCTGTACGGCGACGTGTTCCCCGAGCCGCAGGGCAAGTTGAGCCAGGCTCACGCGATTCTGGGCATCGACAACCGTAAGATGAGCAAGTCGTACAACAATGACATCTGCATGGGTGAGTCGGACGAGTCCACCGCCAAGAAGATCTCCACCATGTACACCGATCCCACCAAAATACGCATGGGCGATCCGGGCCATCCGGATGAATGCCCGGTCTATCTTCTGCACAAGATATACAACCCGGATCATTTGACCATCCATCGGGACTGTTCCACTGGAAAACTGGGCTGTGTGAAATGCAAGAAGATTTGCGCAGAGCAGACCAATGTTGCGCTGAAGCCCATTCGCCAGCGGCGGGCGGAACTGGAAAAAGACTTGACATACGTGAAAAAGGTGTTAGAATCAGGAGCAGATAGGGCCAGAGCCAAGGCCCAGAAGACCATGGAGGACGTGAGAAAGGCCATGAAGTTGTGGTGATGTCGGCTGCGCCGCTCTCTTACCCACGAAGTGAGAATCCGACTCCACAGTACAGCGTCATCACCATGAAGCGAGGGGGAGAATGGAATCGATCGAAACACAAAGCCAGGAAGGCACTTCGTCTTATTCAGTAAAGCTGGATGTCTTTGAGGGCCCCTTGGACCTGCTCTTGTTCCTCATCAAGAGGGACAAGATCGACATTTACGACATCCCCATCGCTCACATCACCAAGCAATATCTGGGGTACATCGAGTTGATGAGGGAGCTTGATTTAGAGTTGGCCGGCGAGTTCATCGTGATGGCAGCCACCCTGATGCGCATCAAGGCCAAGATGCTCTTGCCCAGGACCCAAGACGAGGAAGAGGAAGAGGACCCACGGGAGGAGTTGGTCGTCGCCCTTCTGGAGTATCGCAAGTTCAAGGAAGCAGCCCAGATCCTAAGGGAGAAGGAAATCGAGCAATCCGCCTGGTTTCCGCGAAGGGATTTCTCTTTCGTGGAGAAGCTGCCCGACGATGAAGTGCTCATAGAGGCTTCTTTGTCCGATTTGATTTTCGCCTTCAAACGGGTCCTCGAGGGCCAGCCGCAGGAGACTTTTCATACGGTCAATTATCCAAAGGTGAGCGTGGAGGAAAGGATCGATTACGTTCTTGGGCGCTTGATGGAGAAAGACGGCGTGGTCTTCACCGAGCTATTCTTGGACGTTCCCATCAAACTGGTGATGGTGGTCACCTTCATGGCTATCTTGGAATTGATCCGGCTGCAAAGAATATACATCAGACAGACCAGACACTTCTCCGATATCTGGGTGTTCAGAAACGAGAGGAAGTGAACTCACACGGCCATAAGGGGCCGACCCAGGAACGGATGATCCGGACATGAGAATCTAAGTCCTTTCTCACAAAGGTTGGGGCGCAGGTTTATGTCTCTGCTGAAATGTATTATCTGTGGGGCTGCTTGTTTGTATTCCATCGGACTGGTAAGCTGCACGAGCAAGAAGACGGCTTGCGGGCCTGATTCTGCCGGCGCAGTGGAGAGAATGCCGCAGCTGCTTACCAGGATTGATGCATCATATCCTCCTCTGGCCCGGCAAGCGGGAATAGAAGGAATAGTTGGCGTCAAGTTCTCGATAGATGCGAAGGGAACGGTTATCAGCGGGGAGATCGAGAGGACATCCGGATCGAGCGCAGGATTCGAGTCAGAGTGCATCGAATCGGGAAAGGGATGCCGGTGGGTGCCTGCTTATGCGGGTGGAGCACCGATTGCCCACTGGAGTTACTTGGAAACAGTCTTCATTTGCCGCTGGAGCGACCTTGGCGTTGGGAAAGCCGATCCCTCGGCGGGCGTGGATGGCGTCGGGAACCACTCGTCCGCGTCAGACTCATCCATCGAGATCTGCGAAGTGTATGACAGTCCCCCGAGCATTGAGACCACGGAGATGGTAGAATACACGGGTCAGGAATCTCCCCGAGCCGACACGGGCTCGCTGTGGATGAGGGCCGTCGTAGACGATGCCGGAGAGGTCCGCTACGCGATGGTCGTGCAGTCTTCACTGAAAAATACTCAACTCAACCAAGCATTGGTCAGAGCCTTCTGTTCAAATCAGTTCAAACCAGCCTATAGCCAAGGAAGCGCGGTAGCCACCCAGGTGGAGTTCCAGATTGTGTTCGCTCCCAGCTCCGAGATCAGGGGATGCTATGGGACATCTCGGCCCTAGCTCGTTCTGGGCCTTCGACAAGGTTTGTTCTTTACGTGAACGAAGATGGAGAATCGCGAAAGTCTGATGTGGCTCCAGCGGATATACATCAGACAGACCGGACACTTCTCCGATATCTGGGTGCTCAGAAACGAAAAGGGATAGATTCCCAAGTAGTCCTGCGCAAGGTACATGAGACCGATAGCCAGAACCTGACTTAAGCCAGGTTCTGGCGGTGGCTTCGTCTCAGCTTTTCTCATACCTCCCGGAAAAACGTCTTGGGTTCAGGAGCGCATCCCGCCAATGGGGGTCCTGGTTCCCGCGGCAGCCATGCCGAGAGGGATCTCTGCTCCGACATGCGAATGTCCGGGTACCGCCTCCGGCAACTTCCTCGACTCCGGAGTGTTTCTCCCTTGACAAAGTCTCCGAATGGACTAATTTTAGCCCGAAGCCGAACCGTCCCCGGAGCGCAAGGAGGGAAGCTTTGCTTCCAACTCAAACCCTGATCCAGGGGAGAGAGAATGTCGTTTAGAACGAAGATCAATACGGTGCTGCGGAGATACTTTCTGGGCGGCATACTGGTTATCGTGCCGCTGATCATAACCGTGGTGGTGCTGCGCTTCTTTTTCACCAAGGTGGACGGCATTCTCTCACCCTTCATCACTCGGGCCCTGGGCTACAAGATCCCCGGGTTGGGCTTCGCGGCAACCATCATATTGATCTTCTTGGCCGGATTCCTGACCGCCAACGTGTTCGGTTCCCGGCTCTTTAGAATCTGGGAGATATTCCTGGTCAAGACTCCGCTGGTGCGCACCATATACAGCTCATCCAAGAAGCTGGTCGAGGCCATCGCCACCACCGACAAGCACACCTTCAAGCAGGTGGTGCTGGTGGAATTTCCCAGGAAAGGCGTCTACTATATGGCTTTCCTGACCAACGAGATCAAAGTGAACATGGGGGGCAAGACCCAGGAGTTCGTCAGCGTGTTCATTCCCTCCACGCCAACGCCCTTCACCGGCTGGACGCTGCTTTTTCGCAAGGAGGAGATAATCCCTTTGGAAATAAGCGTGGAGGACGGCGTCAAGTTCTTCGTCTCGGGTGGAATAGCCTCGCCTCCCGTGTTCTCTCAAAAGTATGCTCCGGAGATGCGAAAAACCGACTGATTTCTAATTCGGATTTTTGATTGCCGATGCTCACTGAACTCAAGTCCATGGGTGCTGCCGCGGCAAAAGCCAAAGCGCTATCCGCCATCTGGACTTTCCCCTCCATAATCCTCTCCGCCCTGGTCATCGGTTGGGCTGCTGAGGCCGCGCAATTTCTGCTCTCCCAAGGTCTGGCTCTGGCCATCTTGGCCTGGCTTCAGACCCTGCCCGAATTCGCAGTGGAGGCGGTCATCGCCTGGGAGGCGGGCATCGATCCGGAAAAGGTGCATTTGATAACCGCGAACTTCACCGGCTCTTTAAGGCTTCTGGTGGGAT
>CAZPRG010000076.1:0-11121 GCA_964588675.1 uncultured Ignavibacteria bacterium | reverse complement strand
GGAAACGTGTTCTTCGAGGAGTTTCTTCTCCGGGGCAGGTTTCATGACGGCACGGAGGTAGAGTCGACGCAGGCGGAGGTTTTGATCTACGAGGGGGATAAGCTCAAAGTCCTGCGCCTGTATTTCGACAGACTGGATTTCGCCGGCTCAGTGGCAAAAGGGCGTATCGCCAGGGCCTTCGTGCGGTGGGCCAAGAAGAAATCGTTGCTGGGATTGACGTGACTTTGGCTTGCCGGAGATCAACGTGTATGGAGGAGGTGAATAGATGCCCAGGTGGAAGATAATGGTGCTGTTCACGGTGGCTGCGTCGGTGCTGGTGGCCGCCAGAGTCGGCGCACAGGGAAAGAAAAAGCAGGATGTCTTCAAGCCTCTCAGGTTCTTCGTCGGTTCGTGGGAGGGCGAGGGTGAAGGGCGGCCTGGCGACTCCAAGGTGGAGAGAGAGTACCAGTTCGTTCTGGGGGACAGATTCCTTGAGGCCAGGAACAAATCGGTCTACGAGCCGCAGGAGGACAATCCCGAAGGCGAAGTGCACGAAGATTGGGGACTTTTCAGCTACGATGGAAACACGGGAAAGCTCATGTTCCGGCAATTCCACCAGGAGGGATTCGTCAATCGCTACGCCTTGGATAGCCTCTCGTCCGACGGTAAAACTCTGGTGTTCGTCACCGAGGCTATCGAGAATTTCGATCCGGGGTGGAAAACGCGGGAGACATACCGCATTCTGAACGACAATGAGTTCACCGAGACATTCGAGATTGCGCCTCCGGACTTGGAATTCGAGCTTTACATGACAAACCATTTCAAAAGGAAACGTTAGCCTCAAAACAGAGGAGCAAACATGAAGAAGAGGGCGAATTGCCGGTTTTTGCGGCCGGTGCTGTCACTGTCGTTGCTGGTCGTGCTGTGCGCCTCTCCGGCCTTCTCCCAACAGCCACCCTCCAAGCTGGTGAGCACATCTTGGCTGGAGAAGAATCTCCACCAGGAGAAGCTGAGAATAATAGACGTTCGTTCAAACATCCAGGATTACTGGCAGAATCACGTCCCGGGCGCTGTCTGGCTCAATCCCGAAGCTCTCAGGCTGGCCGATCACGGCGTGCCGGGAAAGCTGATGCCGGCCGAGGCGCTGGCCCTGATGCTGGGTGAAATGGGGGTGGATGATAAGACCACGGTGGTGGTATACGCCGGGGGAAACGACTTCACGGCAACCTATTTCATCTGGGCTTTGGATTATCTGGGGCATCCTTCGACGGCCATGTTGGATGGCGGGTTTGAAAGATGGCAGGCGGAAAACCGTCCCGTAACCCAGGATTATCCCCAAATCGAGCCGGTCAAGTATGCCTGGCCGGGCCAGCCCAACTTGGAAGTCAGGGCGACTTTGAAGGAGGTGGAGGACGTGGTAAGTCGGGGTGGCGCCGTTCTGCTCGACGTGAGGCCGCTTCAGATGTACACAGGCGAGAAGGGATTCTGGAAGAGACGGGGACATATCCGGGGAGCCATAAACCATTTCTTTGGGGACGATCTGAATCAAGACGGCTCCTGGAAGAGCCAGGAGCAGCTGAAGACAACCTACGAGCAGCTGGGAGCCACGCCGCAGAAAACCATAATCACCTCCTGCGGACAGGGGCTGATGTCGTCTCATACTTATTTCACGCTGAAGTACGTTCTGGGATACCTCCAAGTGAAGAACTATGACGGAGGTTTCAACGAATGGTCCAACATTCATGAGCTGCCCGTTGAGACCGGCTCGGGACAGAAAGAGTGACGCCAACCCGCAGGAAAGTCAAGGGGAGGAAAGCTATGGGAAATACAAAGCACTTGGTTTGGCTGGCCGCAGCGGCAGTGGTGGTTATGGCCGCGCCACCCGGCATAACGCAGCAACCGGATTCCGGCGGACAGTCCCCCTTCATCTACCCGGACGTCGAAAAACCTCACTCCGCTTGTCCCGCGGCCCAGTGCTGGGATGACTGCACCGACGAGGGCTACGAGAGCACCTGTACCCAGGCCGCCTCTGCCAACGTGCTCTACGCCCTGTGCAACTTCTGGTGCTTCTCCGATCCCGAGGAAATCTATCAGGATCTGGTGAACTCTACCGGAAACCTGGGCCAGTTCCCCGAGGACGAAGTCCAGAGCATGCAGGAGTGGGTCACTGCCAATTGTTCCGTCTGCAGTCTGAGGACCAGAATCGTGCACAAGGGCTATGCCGACCAGGCGCCGGTGGATTCCGAGTACGTCACATTCACCTGGCCCGATCTGGGCGTGCCTTTGACCGAGCACGTCAAGATTTGGGTGGTAGGTCTGTTTCAACTCCCCTATCCTGCCGCTCCCACGTCCAGGCAGGACCTCAGCCAGGAGTTAACTTACATGGGAAGGATGGGGGATTACATATTCGTGCACGATTCCGACTGCGACATGAAGGGTGAGGGCAACAACTTCTATCGCATCGACTGGGACGAAAACGGCGAGTATATACAAGACTATTTCGGCCCGGGAGACCACGGGTATTTGCATGGGGTGACTTTCGTTTGGGGCCCGCGTTAACTCGGTTAACGTTCGGCCATCTATTGGACCGGCTCAAATCAATGCCCCAGGCAGGGAGATGAAAGCATCAAGTCACTTTTGGGGAAACGATATGAACCTATACCAACTGATGATGAAGCGTAGATCGGTGAGGAACTTTGCGGACAGGAAAATCCCGGAGAAGATCGTCCGGAAGCTTCTGGACGCCGTCACCAACGCCCCTTCGGGAGGCAACATTCAGCCCCTGTCGGTGGTCACCGTTCAGAGGGCCAAGGCCAGGAGGGATCTGGCCAAAATGGTGGGCGACCAGCCATGGGTGAGGAACGCTCCGCTTTCCATGATCTTCTGCATCGATTTCCACCGGCTCAAAAGATGGGCCTCCCTGTCGGGAGTTAAGTACCGGGGAGAGAAAGCGCTCCTACCGTTTCTGATCGCTTACGCCGATCTGATGTGCTCCGCCCAAAACGTGGTCATCCTGGCGGAAAGCTATGGGCTGGGATCGGTCTACATCGGCACAATACTAGACGTGATAGACCAGGCCAGGAAATATTTCTCCATGCCCAGATACGTTCTCCCCATGATGGTTCTTTCCATCGGCTATCCCAGGTCTCTTCCCAAAGGCATAACCAAGTTGAGTCCGGACGTGGTGGCTCACAGGGAGAGATACCGGGAATTGAAGGATGACCGGATCAAAAGGGCGTTTGAGGAGAAGTACGGGAGCTTCGATGAGAATCTGAAAAGGCACTTCCGGAAGATCTACGTGGAGGCCATCGAGGCGGGAAAGCAGCAGAAACCCGACTGGGCCGACCCGGAGTGGATCAAGAAGGAGACGAAGAAGCTTAACATAAAGAACAATGCCCAGTTTCTTTTCAAGTTCAGATATCCATCCGAACTGATGATCGAAATGAACCGGGAGCTAACCAAGGCATTCAAGAACGCCGGGGTTGATTTCTTTGGGCGAGAATGAGAATGGGTGCTCTGATCGAAACACTGTTGGCGTCAAACGAGCCGTCGGTGAGATTCAAGACCCTGGTGAGGGTCTTGGGCAAGAAGGCCGATATGCCCGAGGTACGTGGGCTCCAGGAGCAGATCAAATCTTCGCCGAGGGTGAGGAAACTTCTGTCGGAGAGGGATAAAGGCGGCGGAATCCCCTCTCATCCTTACAGGAAGTGGTATGGCGCTCACTGGGTTTTGGCCATGCTGGCCGAAATCGGTTATCCGCCGGGGGATCGCTCGCTGGTTCCATTGAGGGAACAGGTATATGAGTGGCTGTTCTCCGAGGAGCACCAGAAAAGAATAGTGACCCTGGAAGCACGAACCAGAAGGTGCGCTTCGCAAGAGGGGAACGCCGTGTGGTACCTGTTGACGCTGGGCCTGGCGGATGAGCGAACCGACGAGCTGGCCGACCGTTTGGTCAAGTGGCAATGGCCGGATGGGGGCTGGAACTGCGATAAGAATCCAAAGGCGGCAAAATCCTCTTTCTGGGAGAGCCATATTCCTCTTCGCGCCCTAGCGCTGTATGCTCGTTTGACCGGAAGCCGAAAATCAAAGGCAGCCGCAAAGCGTGCCTCCGAGGTTTTTCTCAAACGCAGGTTATACAAGAGACAGAAAGACGGCAAGGTGATGGACCAAGATTTCGTCAAGCTGCACTATCCCTGCTATTGGCGATACGACATTCTGCAGGGACTGAAGATCATGGCCGAGGCCGGTTTCATCCGGGATCCGCGCTGCCGGGATGCTTTGGATTTGCTTGAATCCAGAAGGCTGCCCGACGGAGGATTTCCGGCCGAGGGGAAGTTCTACACGGTCAGAGACAGCGCACCATCCCAGCGCTCGCTGGTCGATTGGGGCGGGGTGAGAAAGAAGAGCATGAACGAATTCGTGACCGTCGATGCGCTCTTTGTGCTGAAGAAGGCCGAAAGACTGAGTCGGAATCCGAACGGGAAGGGATCATCATGAAGAAATGGTTCGAAGACGACGCATTTTGGGACACCTGGCGCTCCACCATGTTCTCCAAAGATCGCTGGGAGAAGGCGCCGCAGGAGGTAGACAGTCTGACCTCTTTGGGTAAACTCAAACCCGGGGCTTCGATTCTCGATCTATGCTGCGGGCCGGGAAGGCATTCTCTGGAACTAGCCAGACGCGGCTTCTTGGTGACAGGAGTGGACAGGACCAAGAGGTATCTTGAGGAAGCGCGCAGGCAGGCGAAGAAGGAAGGGCTGGGCGTGGAGTTCATTCAAAGGGATATGCGAAAGTTCCTTAAACCCAAAGCATTCGATGCGGCAATCAATCTGTTCACCTCCTTCGGCTTCTTCGAGGATCAGAAGGACGATGAGCTGGTGGCCAAGAATGTCTTCCGCTCCCTGAAGAATGGGGGAGTCTTTGTCGTGGACATCATGGGCAAGGAGATTATCGCCAGGATATTTCAGGAGCGGGATTGGCACCGAATGAACGGCGGCATCATGCTGGAAGAACGGAAAGTCTCCAGGGACTGGGGCTGGATGGAAAACCGCTGGATGCTGGTGAAGGGCGGCAGGGTTAAGGAGTTCTGCTATTCTCTCCGGCCCTATTCGGCCGCCGAGCTGACCAGGCTTCTGACCGACTGCGGTTTTACCCGAACCCAGGTGTATGGCAGCCTGGCGGGAATACCCTACGACCACCAGGCCAAGAGATTGGTGGTGGTAGCTCATAAGGGAAAACCAAGACGAAAATTAGGTTCACATAGCCGACGAAAAATCAGCCTGCGGGAGGTGAGGAAAACAAAGAGAGGGTTATCGCGATCTGCCTTTTATTCGAATAATAAGATGGGTATCGGAAACTGTCCGATATAAGAAGTGAGGAGGGAAAAGTGTCTGACACAAGGATTACCGATTCGGTGAAGATCGAGCTGACGCCCAACTCCATGAAGGTCCTTCAGAGAAGGTATCTCCGGCGGGACGAGGAGGGGAGGGTGATGGAAACGCCGCAGGATCTGTTCCTGAGGGTGGCCCGGGTGGTGGCGGAGCCGGACAGGGGCTACGGCGCGAGCGATACCGAGGTGGAGAAGACCGTGGAGGAGTTCTACCAGATGGTGGCCCGGCTGGAGTTCGTGCCCAATTCCCCCACCCTGATGAACGCCGGCCGTCCTCTGGGACAGCTCTCCGCGTGCTTTGTGATTCCCATCGAAGACTCCATGGAATCCATCTTCGATGCGGTCAAGAACACCGCGCTCATCCACAAAAGCGGAGGGGGCACGGGATTTTCGTTTTCCCGTTTGAGACCCAAAAACTCCCCTGTAGCCTCCACCAGCGGCGTGGCCTCGGGTCCCATCTCCTTTATGAAGGTAATCAACTCGGCTACCGAGGCGGTGAAGCAGGGAGGAACCCGCCGCGGCGCCAATATGGGAGTGCTGCGGGTGGATCATCCCGACATTCTGGATTTCATCACCTGCAAGGACGATCTTGCCGAGCTGACCAATTTCAACGTCTCCGGGGCCATAACCGACAGCTTCATGCAGGCCGTGGAGCAGGATGCCTATTACGACCTGATTGATCCCCGGACCGCCAAAGCCTATATCAAGGACGGGCAGCCGGTGCGCCTGAAGGCCAGGCAGGTCTTCGATGCCATCGTGGAGCATGCCTGGAGGACCGGAGAACCGGGAGTCATGTTTTTGGACAAGATGAACCAGGGCAATCCCATTCCTCAGGTGGGGATGATCGAATCCACCAACCCCTGCGGCGAGCAGCCGCTTCTCCCTTATGAATCGTGCAATCTGGGTTCCATCAACCTTTCCCGAATGGTCAGGGCGGTGGTGGACTCCAGCGACCCCACCACCATGTACCGGTGCGAAATCGACTGGGACAAGCTGGAGAGAACCGTGAGAAAATCGGTTCACTTTCTGGACAACGTCATAGATGCCAACCGCTATCCCCTGCCGGAGATCGAGAAGAACACCAAGGCCAACCGGAAGATCGGCCTGGGAGTAATGGGATGGGCGGATATGTTGATCCAGCTTAAGATCCCCTACGACTCCAACCAGGCGGTGACGCTGGCGGAGAGGGTCATGGGATTCATTCAGGAGAAGTCGCATCAGACCTCCTCAGAGCTGGGGAAGGCCCGGGGCAACTTTCCCAACTGGGAGAGAAGCATCTACCAGGGCCAGCAGATTCCCATGCGCAATTCCACCGTTACCACCATAGCCCCGGCCGGAACCATCAGCATCATAGCCGGCTGTTCCTCGGGCATCGAGCCGCTTTTCGCCATATCCTACATCCGCACGGTCATGGACAACACCAAGATGGTGGAGGCCAATCCCTTCTTCGAGAAGGAAGCCCAGGAAAGAGGGTTTTTCAGCGAAGCGTTGATGGAGAGGGTAGCGCATAAGGGCTCCATCGGGGATTTCGAGGAGATACCGCCGGAGGTCAAGAAGGTCTACGTGACGGCTCATGACGTGGCCTCCGAATGGCATGTCCGGCATCAGGCGGTATTTCAGAGATACACCGACAACGCCGTGTCCAAGACCATCAACCTTCCCAACCAGGCCACGGTCCAGGACGTGGAAAAGGCTTACCAACTGGCCTACCAGTTGGGATGCAAGGGCGTTACCATTTACCGGGACGGCTCCCGGGAGGCGCAGGTCCTCTCCACCAAGAAGGAGAAAAAAGAGGAAGGCAAGATAGTCCCCTTAGACCGGCCCACCACCCTTTCCGGCATCACCGACAAGATAAAGACCGGTTACGGCAATCTGTACGTGACCGTCAATACCTTAGACGGCAAACCCTTCGAGGTCTTCGCCCAGATAGGCAAGTCCGGCTACTCCACCATGGCGGACACCGAGGCCATCTGCCGGCTCATATCCTTGGGCTTAAGAAGCGGCATTCCCGTGGACAAGATCATCGAGCAGTTGATGGGCATAGGCGGAGCCTCTCAGGTATTCCAGGAGGGCGGGCGGATCATGTCCATCCCCGACGCCATCGCCAAGGTGCTTAACCGGCATTTCGGGTCGAACCAAAATGCCAACCGGGACAAGGACATAACCTACGAGTTCTGCCCGGACTGCGGAAGCAAGCTGGATCACGAATCCGGCTGCGTGGTCTGCTCGCAGTGCGGATTTTCGCAGTGCTGATCAATACGAGGTTCCATACACGAAACAAGGCGGGAAGGCCATTTGGCCTTTCCGCCTTTTCGTTTGCAGGGAATCGGAGGAAAACAGTCCTTCATCCGGCAGAAATGGTGGCGGTCTGACCCTGCCGAAAGTCTCTCTGAATCAGTCTCAGGCTTCCTATAAACAGCGCGGCGCAGACAAGCGTCAAATACGGCGGGAAGGTGTAGGTGAAGTCCGCGCCCACATCCGGCAGGAAGAAAGCCAAAGAGAAAGATAGGGAATTGGAGAAGGCATGAACGGCCATGGGCACCCACAGGTTGCCGGTCAAATAGACCAGGTATCCTAAGAACATTCCCAACAGAAACACGCCGGCGAAGCTCCAGGGATCTAAATGCATAAAGGCGAACAGAAAAGCGGTCAGCAGGATAGCCTTCACCCCACCCAGCCTTTCTACGAAAACCGATTGCAGAAAGCCGCGGAAGGCGAATTCTTCGCAGAACCCGGCCAAAGCGGCTGCCGCCAGAAGTCTGAAGATATACTCCGGCCAGCTTTCCGCCACCAAAACTTCAAGCAGAGCCTTCTGCTGGGCCTCCGGTCGGGGGACCAACTGATGGATATAGCCGGTGATATCCGAGATCACCAAAAGGAGGAAAACCGTGGCTGCCAGAACGGTCACCCAGAAGCCCAAACCGAGTTTGTGGGGGTAGGACAAAGTCTTGCGCAGCGAGTATCCCGCGGCAGAGAAAAACGTCAGCGGCACAAGAAACACCAACACCTCGCTGGCCACCACCATCACGTGGAAGCCAAAAACCGACAAGGTGATGCCGGCCACCACCAGTTCTGCCACCAGCATGAGCAGAAAAATGCCCAAGCCGTGCCCCACGGTTAAGCTTCTGTTTGGAGTCTCCTGATTCATGAAGTGGATCGAAGTCTTGGCTGCGGCTTATCCGGATTGATTAGCCGAACCATCATGCCCACGTGGGTTGCGGGAAGCAAGTCGCACGAATCTTCCCAAGAGAGTCTGCATCACCTGAAGATGCTCTGTATGTTTACGCCCACCCTGTACGTAGCCGGTGCGTTGTTTCCGGTTATGGGAAAATCCAGGCTGAAGCCGACCTTGCCGTGTCGTTCGGGTGTGGTCTTTCCCACGGAGAAGCGGATCGACACGCTGAAAAGATCCGAAGGGTCGTTCAGCACCTCGCCGTTCCGCTTGAACGCCGCCCACCAGTTATACTTCAGGGCCCCGCCCATGCCGAAGTCCGTGAAGTTGCGCACGAATCCCACGTCGAATCCCAGCATATCCCCCAACTTCTCCTCGACTCTATCGCCCGCGGTATCTAAGTACTCCCTGTTGAACTGGTGGGTGAAGCTGGTGCTGGTTGTGACAAAAGCCTCTTCGGTCAGCAGGATGTCTCCCACCACGGATAGATTCAGATCCGTCTGGCCGTCGCCCGTGCCCGACTCCTTGTACACGTTCCCTTTGTCATAGGGCCGTCCCGAAGGCAGCGTAACGCCCACCTGTGTGGCCAAGCCCCAGAAGTACCGTTCGAGGATGCGGTATTTGAGGAAAAGCTGAATGTCGCCCACGCTGGACACCCCGGATTTGATCTTCTTGCTGTCGGCATACAGACCGCCGCTGTCCACCTTCTGGTCCACCACAACCGGTATGAAAACGCCGGCCGTCAGATAGTTGGTGATTCCATAAAGCAGGCTGCCGTTCAGCATGTAACTGGCCGAGTCGCGCCCTCCGGCGCCGTAGTCGACTTCCCTTCCTGCCTTGAAGTAGCTGCCGTTGTACAGATACGCGAACTCCACCGTAGGATACCAGAAACCCTGGGGCAACGTGGCGCTGCCCCATTCGAGCATGCCCCAGGAAGGCAACTCCAGCAGGTATTCGTACTCCAGAGACGACATCTCCTGCGCCGTCGGGGAGGAAACCGCCCCCCACCAAGCCCACAGGCAGACGACCACCACCAAGCTCGTTAATCTGGTCATGTCGCGATACCTCGGCGTTAAGGGTTTGCTTGGTCCTTCCTTAACCCTGCATACCCGCACGCAGCACTTTTCTTGCCGTCAGTTTTGCCGCACGCAGGGTTCGAAGGAAAAGCCCAAAAGCGCCCATCCGGGATGAGCGTTCTTGGCCTAGGCGGCAAAAGTCAATCTAACGGATGGGAAATGGGTAGTCAACAAAAAAGACGGGCAAACCTGCCTGACGGACCAGTCCTGTTCCTCTAATTGCTGGGACGGCGAAGATAATGATTGGGTGGGAGTCGAAGCTTTGTTGTTCTTTGTCGTTCGGGGGGTTAAACCCTCGCCCGAACTTATATCTATCTATGCTCCACAGCACTTCTTGTATTTCTTCCCGCTGCCGCAGGGGCATGGGTCGTTCCGTCCCACTTTCTTTCCGATCCTTTTGACCGGCTTGGGCTTGCCCGGGGCCACCTCTTCTGCCGGCTGGGTGTCGGCATATCCCATTCCCACGGTGGACTGGTGCACCGCCTGCATGCGCTTCTCCGGCCGGCCTTTCGCAGCCTGCTCCTGCTGTGCCGGCTGCAGCTTGAACATCAGCTCTATGGTCTCTTCGTCTATGGCCTCTAGCATCTGAGTGAACAGACCAAAGGCCTCCTTCTTGTATTCGATTAGCGGGTCCCTTTGCCCGTAAGCCCTCAACCCTATTCCGGTTTTGAGCTGGTCTATATCGTACAGATGCTCCTTCCATTTGTCGTCTATGGTGCGGAGCATGGCGTATCTTTCCAGCTCGCGCATCAACTCCGCACCCAGGATCTGTTCCTTATGGTCGTAAATCTGCAAGGCCATCTTGTACAGATTCTCCTTGAGATCGTCCTGCTTAAGCTGGGTTACGTCCTTTTGATCGAACTTGACGTCCACCAGGAAGGTCTTCAGGAGATCCTGCTTGAGACCGACCAAATCCCAGTCCTCGGGATAGGTGGAGGCGTTGGTATGGGCATCCACTTTGGCCTCCACCACGGTCTTGATCAAATCCAGAAGGTCTTCTCTTAGGTCCGCTCCCTCTAATACGGCCAGCCGGCGGTCGTAGATCACCTCTCTCTGCTGGTTCATCACGTCGTCGTATTCCAGAAGGTGCTTTCTGATGGAGAAATTCTGCGCCTCCACCCTCTTTTGGGCCCTCTCTATGGCCTTGGTGACCATGGAATGCCGGATCACCTCGCCCTCCTCCACGCCCAACCGGTCCATGATGGCGGCGATTCGGTCCGAGCCGAAAAGCCGCATCAGATCGTCTTCCAAAGAAAGGAAGAATCGGGACGAACCCGGGTCCCCCTGTCGTCCGCTGCGGCCTCTTAGCTGCCGGTCGATCCTGCGGGCCTCGTGTCTTTCCGTGCCGACGATGTGAAGTCCGCAGGGGACGTCGTCCGGGCACTTCAGCTCGTCCAAATAGGGACAGCCGTCCTCTCTGCCCGGCGTCACCAGCCGGCAGCGGGGATGTTTGACCACCTGCGTACCCAGCTTGATGTCCGTGCCCCGTCCGGCCATGTTGGTGG
>CAZPRG010000075.1:2968-11368 GCA_964588675.1 uncultured Ignavibacteria bacterium | reverse complement strand
ATCCCTACCAGCCTCTTAAACTCCTCCTCATCCAACGTCTTCACTTTCAACTCCAAGGCCTTATCATACTTCGATCCAGGGTCTTTGCCCACAACCACGAAGTCCGTCTTCTTGCTCACCGATGAGGTAACTCTGCCGCCCATCTCCTCGATCATCTTGGTGGCCTGGTCCCTGGTGAGCGACTCCAATCCTCCGGTCAATACAAACGTTTTGCCCGAAAGCGGAGTCTGCTTGATCGCGGCTTTCTCCGTTGGAAACTTGACCCCGCCTTTTTTGAGCTTATCCAGCACTTTCAAATTCTTGGGATTGTGGAAGAAGTTGTATATGCTCTCCGCCAAAATCGGGCCGATCTCGTGAACCTGGGTCAAATCCTCCATCGACTGCTTGGCCAGATTGTCGATGGACCGGAAATTTTTGGCCAGAACGCCGGCCAAATGGTATCCCACGTTCCTTATGCCCAGGGCATAGATCAAGCTGGTGAGGCTCGGACTGCGGCCCTTGTCGATGGCAGAAAGGATGTTCTCCGCTAACTTGTCCCCCATCCGATCCATCTTCATTATGTCGTTTTTCTTGAGGAAGAATAAATCGGCCTGGTCGGAGATCAGCTTCTTGTCCACCATCTGCTCTAAGTACTTGTGTCCCACACCCTCCATATCCATGGCGCCCTTGGACACGAAGTGAGCCAGGTTCTCCTTTATCTGAGCCGGGCAGGCCAGGTTGGTGCAGCGGTGTATGGCCTCTCCCTCGGGTCTTTCCACCTTTGAGCCGCAAACCGGACATTTGTCCGGCATGACGAATTTCTTCTCCTTGCCGGTTCGTTTGGAGGCAACGACACTGACCACTTCCGGGATCACGTCTCCCGCTCTTTGGATCACCACCCAATCGCCGATCCTGATATCCTTCTTCTTGACCTCGTCCTCGTTATGCAGGGTCGCCCGACTGACCTCTACTCCACCTACTCTGACCGGCTCCAAGAGGGCCACCGGAGTTAGGGCGCCGGTCCTTCCCACACTCACCATTATGTCCCTAACTCTGGTGTTTTCCTGCTGCGGAGGGAATTTCCAGGCCACGGCCCATCGGGGGCTGCGCGAAAGCTCGCCCAATCTCTCCTGAAGCGCGAAATCGTTCACCTTGACCACCATTCCGTCTATCTCGTAGGGAAGATCGTCCCTGACGCGGCCCAGCTTATCGTAGAACTTTCTCACCTGGTCGGCGGTATGGCATAACTCCACGTACTGGCTGACCTTAAATCCCAACTCCTTGAGAAACCGCATGCTCTCCCAGTGATTGGAAAGCGTTTTGCCCTCCACCCTTCCGATGCCATAAACGTACATGGAAAGCGGCCTGGCGCTGGTGATCCTGGGATCGAGCTGCCTGACCGACCCGGCCGCGGCATTCCGGGGATTGGCAAACAGAGGCTCTTCGGACTCTTCTCTTTCGCGGTTGAGTCGGGCGAAGTCCTCCTTGTTCATAACCACCTCTCCCCGCACCTCGATCAACTGGGGCAAACGTTTCCCCAGAAGTTTCAGGGGAATGGTTTTCACCGTTCTCAAGTTCTGGGTAACGTCCTCTCCCACCACGCCGTCGCCCCTGGTGGAGCCGACGGCGAAGACTCCCTTGCGATAGACCAACTCCACCGCCAGCCCGTCGAATTTCGGCTCCACCGCATATTGGATATTCTTCTCGGACACGCTCGAGAGCTCCACCACCCGGCGGTGGAAGTCCAGAAACTCCTCTTCCGAGGTGGCCTTATTCAGGCTGAGCATGGGAAGGCTGTGCCGAACGGTGTGGAACTCATCCAGCGGCGTAGCCCCCACCCTTTGGGTGGGCGAATCCTCTGTCACCAGATCCGGATACTTGTTCTCCAGCTCCACCAGTTGGTCGAACAGGCGGTCGTACTGGGCATCCGATATCTCCGGACCGTCCAGCACGTAATACAAATGGTTGTGGTGGTTGATCTCTTCCCGGAGGTCTTTGATCTTTTGGAGGGTCTTCTTATCCGGCTTGCTCATCTTTGGAAATGAAAATCTCCTCCCGGTTCATAAACCGACGATTCCCCCGCACCGACCAAGGCCGGGCGGGGAATTTTGCCCAGACGCCCATACGGGCCCGTCCGGGGGCAAGCGTCTGCTTACATTTGCTCTTTGACTCTTGAATTGAGACTCGGGTCCCTCCCAGCCTTCGGCGGGGCCGGGAATTTTACATTTTGCTTTTTGCTTTTTGAATTTTAGGTATCATCCGCCCCGTCTTCCCTTGGTCCCACCCAGAAACTTGTCCTTCCTCTTCCGATCGAAAAGATGTTTGGCTTTCTTGGTCATGTCCCTCCGGAAGTCCTTGAACTTCTCCTTGTGCCGAACCTCCTGCGCCCTCTCCTCCTTGAGCCTTTCGTGCTTGACCTTTCCCGGCCGTTCCGGCTCCTGCTTTTCCTCTTCCGGCTCCTGAGTCTGGTCCTTTTCCGGCTCTTCCATGATAACCCACCTCCTTTGCGATTTTTATCCCTTATTCGAATTTAATCTGTGGTTCAGAAGAAGTCAATCAGATAACGCAGATCCCGATCAGATGTGATCCTGTAAACTCTGGCTCCGGACCTCATGAGGCATCTTTGGAGACTTCACCTGGCTCAAGTTTCCCCGAGGGGCAGAATGGCCTTGCCCATCCTGATGTCCTCTTCCGAGGAGAAGAAAAGATAGTACAGAACGCTGGACAGAACGTAAAACCCGACCGTGATCAAAAGCGGCGGGGTAAAGGAGTAGACCTTGATCAACCTTCCTCCCAGGTTGGCGGTAACCGCCCAGGAGCTGGTCCACGAGAGCATCAACAGGGCGTTGGTGAGGGCGTGCTCCTTCTCCTTGACCTTCTCCATGGCAAAGTTGGTGCCGAGGGGTTGGCCCATGTTCATCAGCGCCCCCCTAAGAAGAAAAGCCCCCACCGCCAGGGGCAGGTAATACGAGAATGCCAGCACCAGCATGAAGGGAATGGATGCCAGCTGGGTGAACACGATGGTCTTGATCATGCCCAGCTTCTTGGACAGGACCGGCCCCACCAGAATTCCCGCCAGCATGAAGAACTCCAGAAGGGCAAAGTAGACTCCGATGGCGCCGGCATCCGCGCTGAAGCGCTCCCTGAAATAGAGATTCAAAAAGGGAATGACCAATCCGGCCCCCATGCCCACGATGAAGAAAGGAAGACAGAGCTTAAACAGCAGAAGCCCCCTCTCGGTCAAAAGCTTCTTGTCCCATACCTTTTTCCCGGACGGGCCGTAGCGCTCCGAGGATCGCTCCCTGGCTTTGACGTCCGTTTTTATCATAAGAAAGGGCACCAAAGAAAGAACTCCCAAACCGACGGAAGTGTAAAGCGAGTATCGAAAAGCCACCGCCCGCGAAACCGAGAGGGAGGAAAACAAATCCGGCAGATAGCCCATGCCCACGCTGCCGACCATAGCCGCCAGCAAATAGATGCCGAAGTGCAGGCTGAAAAGGTAGGTCCTCTCCTTGGGAGTGCTGTATCTCATCAGAAACGGCGCGGCAGCCACCCGGGCCACCGTGCTGGTCATTCCCAGGATCAGGCTGGCGGCAAGCAGATGGGTACGTTCCACCAGGGTGGCCTGCAGAAGGTAGAAGAAACCCGCCAGCAGCACGGATGCAATCAGGATTTTCTTGATGGAGACCCGGGGTATGATCAGCGCTGCGGGAACAGAGATCAGGGCCATGCCCCAGGCGGTGAAGGAGAGAACCTCACCGATCAGATCCTCGGTGAAGCCGATCTCCTTGAAGTACAGATTCAAAAGCAGCATGAACCCGGCGTAGTTCAGACCCACGAAGAATATGCCGATCAAGAACAGCCGGGCATTTCTGGAGAAAAGCCTCAGGTGTGACCAGTAGTCGGCCACCACCTCTGAGGCTCGGCGTAGGACGGTCGGCGGCGATAGTCTGTTGGTCACGGTTTACCAGATGGTGAGTGGCGGCGATGGGGCCGCAGGCGTCCGGAGCTCCGATTGTGGCTCGTCAACGGCCCTGTAGATTCTACTCCTTCATCCCCAGAACATCCAGCACAAAGGCGTAATCGAAAGCCATTTCCTTAAGCTGCTCGTAGCGGCCGGAGACGCCCATGTGTCCCGAGCCCATATTGGTCTTGAGCAGAAGCCGGTGATTGCCGGTTTTGTTGGCCCGGAGTTTGGCGGTCCACTTGGCCGGCTCCCAGTATTGCACCCGAGTGTCGTTTAGTCCGCCGAGCACCAGCATGTTGGGATATTCTTGGGGCCGCACGTTGTCATAAGGCGAATAGGAGAACATGTATTCGAAGTATTTCTTTTGATGGGGATTTCCCCACTCTTCATACTCGGGCACAGTCAGGGGAATGCTTTCATCCAGCATAGTGTTGATCAGGTCCACGAAAGGCACGTCGGCGATCACCGCTTTGAATAAGTCCGGCCGCATGTTCACCACGTCACCGATCAGCAGGCCGCCGGCGCTGGCTCCGTCTATTACCAGCTTGTCCGGCGAGGTGTATTGGTCGGCCACCAGATGCTCGGCCACGGCAATGAAATCGGTGAAGGTGTTCTTCTTGTGGAGCAGCTTCCCCTGGTCGTACCAGTACCTGCCCATCTCTCCCCCGCCCCGAACGTGCGCGATGGCATAGATGAAGCCCCGATCCAGGATGCTTATGCGGTCCGAGGAAAACCTGGGGTCCATGCTGATGCCGTAAGCTCCGTAACCATAGAGAAAAAGAGGGTTCCGGCCGTCTTTGACCATCCCCTTTTTGTATACCAAGGAAACCGGCACCCGCATGCCGTCTTGTGCAGTGGCATATATCCGCTCCGACTGGTACAGGCTGGGATCGTAACCCGGAACCTCCTTCTGCTTCTTCAACTCCCGCTGCCTGGTCTTCATGTTGTAGTCGAACACCGAATTGGGAGTGACCAAAGAGGTGTAGCTAAAACGCAGCCATTGGCTGTCGTATTCCGGATTCGGGCCTCCCCAGCAGGTATACACCGGCTCCGGGAATTCGATTCGGTGAATCTCGCCTGTGGAAAAATCCTGGATGCGAATCTGGGTGAAGCCATACTCCCGTTCATACAGCACCAGAAAGTCACGGAAGACCTCGATTTCGTCCACTTTGATGGAATCGTTGTAAGGAATCGCTTCCTCCCAGTTCTCCATCGAAGGGGCCGAAACCGGCGTTTTCATCACCTTGAAGTTCTCGGCATTTCGGTTGGTGACGATGTAAAACTCATCGCCGTGATTCTCAACCGAATACTCCACGTCCTTCTGCCGCGGCTGGATGACTTTGAACTCCCCCATGGGTTGATCGGCGTCCAGGTAACGGAACTCCGAGGTGGTCTCGCTTTCCAGAACGATGAACAGATATCGGTCGTTCTTGGATTTCCCCACATCCAGGTTGAAGGTCTCGTCCTTCTCGTGGAATATCATGGCGTCGTTTCCGACTGCCTCTCCCAGGGTGTGGCGGAGAAGCTTATATGGCCGCCAAGCCTCGTCCGGAATGACATAGAAGATGGTCCGGTTGTCGTTGGCCCATGCAAACGAAGGGGTGATGCTGTCGATTGCGTCCGGATAAAGCTCGCCCGTCCGGAGGTCTTTCACTCTCAGGGTGTAGCGTTCGCTTCCGCTGGTGTCGAAAGTGTAAGCCAGAAGGTTATGATCCGGGCTGGGTCTATAGGATCCCAGATCGTAATACTGTTTTCCTTCGGCCATGTGGTTTAAATCCAGCAAGACCTCCTCTTTGGCCTCCAGGTTTCCCTTCTTGCGGCAGTAAATGGGATACTGCTCGCCCTCCACCGTGCGGGAATAGTAATAGTAGCCTCCCCACTGAACCGGCACCGTCTCGTCGGTCTCCTTGATGTGAGAGAGCATCTCCTTGTACAGCTTATCCTGCAGGCCCTGGGTGTGTTTCATCATCGCGTCGGTGTACTGGTTCTCCGCTTCCAGGTACTCCATTACTCGGGGGGTGCCGCGCTCCCGCAGCCAGTAGTAGTTGTCCACCATCACTTGACCGAACAGGGTATCCACCTTCGGCTCGATCTTGGCCACCGGCGGTTTCAAGTCGACCTGAGAAAGGCAGGATGCGGCCGTCATGCTGACGACCAGAAACGCGATCATGCAGAGTACTGCTTTTCTGCTATGCATATGTCCTTCCGATCCTTTGGGTGATTTTGTGTTCATGCAGGTCCGATGATTCCACAGAACCGTCAAAGCAGCGTCCGTCGCCGCGACCGATCGAATCTGCCATCTCCAACTTCCAGATTCCTCGTTTCATACGCAGGAAGCCACATGTCGGTTACATAGGGGTGTTTATCAGCGGTGGATGTGGTCAACTCGTCAGGCTCCTTCGGCTCCGCAGACGTTCGGCTTGATTATACCAAGAACGCCCCCCAAAGTCAACTGGTGGTTGTGCAGTTTCAGTTCCTCATGACGCCCGGGTAGCCGAAACTCCAAAGGCCCTCGGAACGTAAATCAAGCTGCGATACCGAGAGTTCCCGCTTTTCGCGTAGAGACCAAGAGGAGGACCGAGCCGTGGAAAAGATGCTGGCACGATGTGGCTACCGATGTGATCTGTGCGCTGCCCGTTCGGACGATCCTGCCGTAAGACAGAGGCTGGTGGACGGCTGGAGAAAGTACCTGGGACACCAAACGTACACGGCGGAGAACGTGCGATGTGACGGGTGCCTGGTTGGTGGAAGGCTGGCGGATAAAGCCTGCCCGATCAGACCTTGCGCCGTGAAGAAAGGGCTGGAAAGCTGCGCCTATTGCGACGATTTCCCATGCGACAAACTGGAAGGCTTCATCTGCAGCCGCGAGAGATTCGTGACCAAGCTGGGCCGGATTCCCGAGGAAGACTACAATCTCTGCCTAAGGCAATTCGAGAGCGAGCCGGAGCTGAGGGAGCTGCGCAAGGCCCTGGGAAGGGAGTGAGCGGTCGCGCGGTTACCCAATAGCCCGTAGCTCGCAAGCCGGAACACCCGAGAGGACTTCCGAACATGAAGTGTTGCATAGTCTTACGAGGGTGTAAAATGTCCAAGCTGCAGGCCCAGGCATGAAACCGCAAATATCTTGACAGATGGGGGGAAGTGGGCTATTATTATGATATCCGAAAACGGGAATGATTTCACGCTTCAGCAAAGGAGCAATAATGATCAAAACCATCTTAACGTTTCTGGTGGTCTCTTCTTGTGCCTGGCCTTTGTTCGCTCAGCCCGTCGAAACCGACTGGGTGCGAAGATACAACGGGCCGGCCAACTCGTCTGACGGAGCCGCGGCTATCGCCGTAGACGGCCGAGGCAATGTCTACGTGACCGGTTTCAGCGCCGCAGGCGGCACGGGCGACGACTATACCACCATAAAATACTATCCGGACGGAGACACCGCCTGGCTACGAAGATACAACGGGTCCAGCAGCGCTCAGGATCGTGCTTGTGCCATAGCCGTGGATAATTTGGGATACGTTTATGTTACCGGAGTAATCCGGAACCCCGGCACCGCTGACGATTATGGCACCATAAAGTACTGTCCCAACGGCGACACCGCCTGGGTAAGAAAATATAATGGTCCTGGAAACGGCTGGGATTATGCCCGGGCTATCGCGGTGGACGGCGACGGGAACGTCTATGTGACCGGGTATGATCAAGGAAGCAGCAGTCTTGATGACTTCGCGACCATAAAGTACCATCCCAACGGCGATACCGCCTGGGTGAGAAGATACAACGGGCCGGGAAACTACTATGACAACGCCTACGACTTGGCCGTCGACGGCTCCGGCAATGTTTACGTAACCGGACAAAGTTGGGGCGGCGTGACGAGTGGGGATTATGCTACCATCAAGTATTATCCAAACGGAAACTTGGCTTGGGTCAGCACATATGACGGACCGGCAAGTGGGTATGACGAATCGAAAGCCATAGCCGTGGATGATTCCGGATACGTCTATGTGACGGGATTAAGCTGGGGCGGCACAGGTGCAGACATTGCTACCATAAAATACAACCCCGATGGCGACACCGTGTGGGTGAGAAGATACGATGGACCGTCAAGCGATTACGAGGATGATTGGAGTGAGGACATAGAGGTAGACGATGAAGGAAATGTCTATGTGACGGGCAGGGTAAACTACTTCATCGACAAGAGTGCTGCCGGCAGTGGTAGTTCTGTCGATTATTGCACCATCAAGTACTATCCCAACGGAGACACGGCCTGGGTAAGAACATACGATGGACTCGCAAGTAGCTATAATGTAGCATATGCCTTGTCCCTCGACGAGTACGGCAACGTGTACGTGACCGGAGAAAGCTGGGGGGAAAGTGGTACGGCGTCTGCTGACTATGCTACGGTGAAGTACGATTCCGACGGCAATGAGGCTTGGGTCATGCGATACGACGGACCTGCCGGG
>CAZPRG010000075.1:0-2868 GCA_964588675.1 uncultured Ignavibacteria bacterium | reverse complement strand
GGTTCAACAACCCCGGCTTCTATCCTTATCACTGTGAAAACTATCCCTCCATGACCGGGACCATCGTGGTTGAAACTCCCAGCGATGTCAGGGACGAAACCGGCGGCAGAGAGAGACCTTCTGCGTTTACCCTGTCACAGAATTATCCCAATCCCTTCAATCCCACCACCGAGATAGAGTTCACGCTGGCCAAATCCTCTTTTGTCACCCTCCGGATCTACGACATCCTGGGAAGATCGGTCACCACTCTCATCTCAGAACAACTATCTGCCGGTTACAAGTCTGTGGTTTGGGACGGAAAGGATGAGGAAGGCAATCAGGTGGCCAGCGGAATCTACTTCTACCGCATGATGGCAGACGACTGCTCGCTGACCAGAAAGATGGTATTGGTGAAGTAATGCGACGCGTGGCTCGGTCTGCTCGTCAGACCGGATCTATCATACGGTAGTGGAGACGAACTGCGTCAGGCTATTAGGAAAGAACGACAACCAGGCGGGTCAGAAGCCCAAGGCTTTTGGCCCGCCGTTTTATACCTTACTTCTCGGTAGCTTTCGCTTTTTGCTCCCGTGACATTCCCGCCAAGCGGTTGATCTCCTTCACATCAAAACTCAGCCCTTTGGCCGCCCTCGTGCCATCTTCCTTGTGTGCCTTATAGAACAGCGCTGTCTGGCGGAGTTGGATGCGCTTCTGCGCATGGCCCAGATGATCCACGATGTTGACTACCAGGTGATCCCGATCCTGATCCGTCATGACCTTGCTGAAAAGCGTTCCCCCCTACACGGTACACGCCCTCAGGAACAACGACCAGAAGTTCCACCGCATAATCTCAGATCGCCCCGGTTCCACGGCGGTGATAGGCCGTGCGCGGGAGCCCATATCGCGGTGGGTCAACTTGAACTAAGCCTGGGCGAACGCGTCTGCCAACTGATCATCTGCCTTTCAGGCCTTTGGCGATGCGGTCGCCGATCTCTTTGTCGATGTTGCGCCAGTATTCGAAGGCGCGCTCCAGAACTGGTTCTGACACGCCGTTCTTCAGTATCCCCACCACATTGGACACCAGCCGGTCGCGTTGCGCGTCATCCATCACTTTGCGTACCAAGGTGCCGGCTTGGCCAAAGTCGTCATCGTCCTTGCGCTTTGTATAGGCGGCGCGGATGAAATCGCCGCTGGCGCTCCAGATTGCCACTTCAGGATAGCGCTCGGGGTTAGCCTTTGGACCGCCCTTTGAGTTGGGCGCATAGACTGGATCGGAGACGTTATCAATCCGCATCGCACCGCCCTTACTGTAGCTATGCACTGGGCTCTTGGGTCTATTTACCGGGATCTGCTTATAGTTGACACCCAGGCGTGCCCGGTGGGCGTCGGAGTAAGACACCAAACGGGCGAGCAGCATCTTGTCCGGGCTCGGACCGATTCCGGA
This sequence comes from uncultured Ignavibacteria bacterium, assembly GCA_964588675.1. Taxonomy (GTDB): domain Bacteria; phylum Zixibacteria; class MSB-5A5; order MSB-5A5; family SM1-73; genus SM23-73-3. The sequence continues at coordinate 1,448 of CAZPRG010000075.1, read as the reverse complement.
GACGAGGTTGTTCGGCTCGAATGCCGCCTGCTCAATCTCAGCGTGAAAATCGCTTGGATTGCGGTTCAGGGTCAGTCGGCCCACTTCGTGCAAGGGGTAGTCGCCGTGGGGCCACACCTTGGTCAGGTCGAAGGGGTTAAACCGGTAAGCCTCGGCCTCTTTGAAGGGCATGATCTGGACTTTCAGGGTCCAGCTGGGGTAATCCCCCCGCTTGATCGCCTCGAACAGATCACGGCGGTGGTAGTCGGCATCAACACCAGCAATTCGGTCGGCCTCTTCCTGGGTGAGGAAGTCAATGCCCTGGTTTGTCTTGAAGTGGTACTTCACCCAGTAGCGCTCGCGTTTGGCATTGACCCACATATAGGTGTGGCTCGTGTAGCCGTTCATGTGCCGATAGCTCCTGGGGACTCCGCGATCGCTCATCAAGATGGTGACCTGATGGGCCGACTCGGGCGAAAGCGTCCAGAAGTCCCACTGCATGTCGTTATCGCGCAGACCGTTGTCCGCACGGCGCTTCTGGGAGTGGATGAAGTGCTGGAACTTCATAGGATCGCGTACGAAAAAAACAGGGGTGTTGTTTCCCACCATGTCATAATTGCCCTCTGTGGTGTAAAACTTCAGCGCAAAGCCGCGCACATCCCGCCAGGTATCGGGACTGCCGCTCTCGCCGGCCACGGTGGAGAACCGGGCCAGCACGTCGGTCTTCGTGTCCGGTTGGAACACGGCCGCCTTTGTGTAAGCGCTGACGTCCTTGGTTACCTCGAAGCATCCGAAGGCCCCGGAACCCTTTGCGTGGGGCTGGCGATCTGGAATCATCTCCCGGTTGAAACTGGCCATCTGCTCCATCAGGTAGTGATCCTGCAGCAGAATTGGGCCATCAGGCCCCACGGTAAGAGAAAACTCCTCGCTGGCCACCGGGATCCCGGCATCTGTTGTTGTGGGTTTACGTTCGTCTTTCTTCATGGTTATACCTCCTTTATGGTTATGGATGCTATTTATGGTTGTTGCTATTCATATTTATGGTTCGTTGATTGTCCCATCTTTCGAAATGCTTGCTTGGCCAGAACAGGCGATGCGCCTTGTCCAAGCTGACATTGTCCGGCCATCCGTCGAGCGCCGCGAAGCGTTGCCCGCCCCTGCCGTCAGGCTGTTTTGATCGTCCGTCACAGGGATTGCAAAGGCGGCAGTCATCTCTTTTTCCTTTTCCCTCCAGCGATTTCCTCCTTTCTGGCTACGAGGCGTTTGCTTGTGCTCTGGATCATCAGCGTCGTTTGCCGCATTTTTCACAAATGCCCTCGATCACGACCCTCCTGTTCAGCACCGTGAATCGCTTTTTTATGTCTTGGGGAATCCTTATGTTGTCAAAAGATTTATTGTGAATGTCTATTATGTCGTTGCACTTGACGCATCTGAAGTGGTGATGCGGCTTGGTATCCGGATCAAAACGT
>CAZPRG010000074.1:0-11396 GCA_964588675.1 uncultured Ignavibacteria bacterium | reverse complement strand
TCAGGCGATAGAAGACCTCCAGCGTGTCCGCAGTGCAGTCGGAGCCTTCCATGTCCATCCGAACGAAGTTGCTGTGCTCTTTGGCCTTCTCGATCATCCTGGCGAAGTTCCGCTCACACAGCTCCTTGCTGATCTTCAAACCCAGTTGTGTGGGTTTGGCCGATACGTTGGCATCGACTCCCCGCTTTTTGATCCGATCCAGGGCGTTGAGATAGACCTCAGTCGCAGCCACAGCCTCGCCGGCCTCCGACACCTCCTCGCCCAGGTGATCCAGGGTGGCGAAGGCGCCTTCCGAATTGACTTTCTTGACCGCGTTCAGGCCGTCATCCAGCTCCTCCCCGGAGACGAATCGATTCACCACCCGGCGGGTGACCCAGAATTTGACCATGAAGTTCCGCATGCCTTTTCGCTTGGAGAGATAGAGAAGAAAGGCTTTGAGCATGGCTGATCTCCGTGGTCTTTAATCTCATCCCAAGTTATCAAAGAAAGCCTCGGAGTCAAGGCTCGATCGCAACATCCCTCAGTTTTTTCCATGCAGGAAACCGGCAGCCCACAGAAGACGCAAGTGCACAAGGGGGTGAACGGTGCGTTTCACACCCAAGGCTGAGCGCCAAACCGGGCTGAATATCCTTGCTTTTGGAGGAAATCAGACTATATTGGTCTTACAAGGTCTCTGCTGCACGCAGACCTTTCCGGGCTGAGAGAATTCTCGTTCACACAAGATGAAAACCGCACCCGTCGAAATGCTGTCCGCTGGATCGTGCCTTTGGCGGGCCAAGCGAAAGGAGCTGGTGAGATGAGAAAAGTGGCGGTAAGCTTTGTTCTGCTGGGCTTGATAGTCACATTGAACGTGGTCGCCGGCATGGCAGAAGATGTAGCAAGATCCAGTGGGGTTAAGCAGACCGACGAAGATCTGATGCCGCCTCTGCCCCGGTGGCGGGAAGGCGGGACGCCTTATAATCCCCAACAGTCGCTCTACCCCTATGCCATCAGCTCTCCCAGGGTAAAAGACATGCCCAGCGGCTACATCGCGTCGCCGCCGGAATACGATCCCTGCCGGGGTGTGCTTTTTTATTACGTTTCCAGCCAGTGGCCCACCGTGGTTCGTGACCTGGTAGTGGCGCTGACCGCGGATCCTTTGCACGACGAGATCGCCTACGTGGTGGTTCCCAACTCCTCGCAGCAAACCTCCGCCACAAACGCGTTTACTGCCGGCGGAGCGGACATGAGCAAGGTGCGGTTTTTCATCGAACCGGGCAATGCCCTGTGGCTTCGCGACTACGGCCCGCACTTCGCCTGGCAAAACGGGAACCTGATGATCGTCGACAGCCACTATTATCCCGGCCGACCTCTGGACAATTTCATACCCACGCTCTTGGGCGACGATCACTTCCTCATGCCCACCTATGACATGGGCCTGTATTACTCCGGCGGCAACTTCCAGCCCGGGCCGCGCCGCACCGGATTCGCGACGGCGCTGCTCGACGAGGATAATCCTTCCTCCGAAGGGTTTGATGAGGCTTTCATAGCCGAGCTTTTCCAGACCTACCAGGGAATCGACAGCCTGCACATAATGCCCCAGCTGCCTTACAGCGTGGACGGAACGGGCCATATCGACATGTGGATGTATTTGGTCGACTCCAACACCGTGATCATTTCCAAGTTCAAGGAAGGCTCCAACGCCACCGCCATCCAGATCACGGACAACGCGGTTCCCTACATGCAGGCCTTGGGATTCGAGGTATACCGCACGCCTGCCTGGAACGTGGGATCCACCCACTATACCTACACCAACGCTTTTCGGGTGAACGATCGGATTTTCATTCCGACGTACGGCGATGGCAATTCGAGCTACTTGGACGAGGATGCGGACGCGCTGGCCGGTTGGGAGGCGGCTGCCGGCCCGGACGTGGAGATCGTCCCCATCAACTGCTACGACATCATCCCGGCGGCCGGAGCCATCCACTGCATAGTCATGCAGGTGCCGCGCTACGTTGGATCGGCGCCTTCCGCGTGCGTCATATCGCCCAACGGCGGCGAGCTTCTGATCAGCGGAACCACGCACACCATCGAATGGGTGGCCACCGACACGGATAACGATTCCATACCCCGGATCGACCTTTACTACTCCACGAATGGTGGCCTGGATTGGGAATACATGGACTCGACAGCCGATGACGGATCGTACCAATGGACCGTGCCGGATGTCAGGACCGACCAAGCCTTAGTAAAAGTGGTAGCTACCTCGCAGGATTTGGACCAGGGGGAAGGGGTCAGCGCCCAAGTTTTTCAGATCGCACCGGGCACCCGGACGGTCTACGATTTCTCCACCGGCGCGAGCGTGGATAAGTTCGGTTACGGATACCGGAGCTACGCCTGGTCGTATGTCGGCGGCAACCGGACTCCGGTGACCACCGAAATCAGCGCCGGCAATTACCCCAAGATAGCGCATTCCGATGCCACCGGGGGCGACACCGATCCCAACCGTTATATCGCGCAAGACCCTTCCACCAGCTATGAATCCACGCATATCTTCGAGTTCACCATCGACGAGGACCCCTCTGAGATCGACGACATCGGGATTCTGTGGGAGGGCTATGCCGATCAGTGCACCCAGATGGAGCTTTACGTGTGGGACTATGTTCAGGGCGATTGGGGTGATGGTTCCGGGCTTTATGGCCAGAACCGCTTCATGGATAACTGGGCCGGGAATCGGGACGGATACTTGGAAAGACACATACGCTCGGACTTCGACCGCTATGTCGCTTCCGGCAGCGGTCAAATGACGCTGCTTCTATATGCCGAGCGAAGCTCCGACCCCACCTACCACGACTACGTTACGGTGAAGGTAAGCAACATCGCTTCGGAGGCAATTTGCGGCGACGCCAACGGCGACGAGATGATCGACGTGGGCGACGTCGTGCGTATCCTCAACTACCTGTATAAGAGCGGCCCCGAGCCCGACTGCATTCCCATGACTGCTTGCGGCGACGTGAACCTGGACGGAGCAGTGGACGTGGCCGACGCGATCTACATCCTCAACTACCTGTACAAAAGTGGCACGGAGCCGTGTAATCCGGCCAGCGCCACGTGATTTATTGGTTGAGGACTTGGTACCGAATTCGTAGGCCGGGAGCCACCAGCTCCCGGCTTCTTCTTATGGCGGCCCCCGTTACGGACTGCGTCACGTCACACCCTTCGGGCAAGACGTGACGCAACGAGAAAAGAAAGAATACGGGGGAGGTATTAGAAGGGCGTGTTAAGTTGCGAACGGCTCGCCACCTGCGAAGTGAATCTTAGCCCACCGCAAGCGGCGGGGCACCCGGGCTGTGATCGCCATACTACAGGTTACTGCAAAGGTCCAGATCGAGTTCAATAGGTAGGTTATCCCCTTCGACGCGCCTTGCGTGGTTCGGTGCTCTCGCAATTTCGTGGATCAGCTTTTGTATCTCGCTTCCACACTTTTGTGCCGTGTTCTTGATCCGCAGAGACGGATAGATAATCGCCGCAAGCCATCCATCCAAAGGCACGAGATAACGTAGTATCTTCTGATCCTGGGACGAGAGCGCACGATAGTACCCGATTATGTGAGTATTGGTCGTGCTTCGCGGATCGACGATCCCGTCACTGCTTTGCTGACCAGTACGAGCGATGATCCTCCATTCTGATTCCGAGTATAGATCGTACTTCATACGCCGACTAGTGCAACGATCCATTGGTTTGAAAAACTGGAGGAGATGCTTATCTTTTAAGTCTCTTGAACAACTGTCAAGGAAGGCATCTTTACGGCTCCTCGGCTGATAGTAGATCACAGGTCTTCCACCTCTGGCGAAAAGAAATGGCCTTTTCACGGCTATCCCTAGTCGGCCATACTCAGTCGCATGTGTTCCAGACTGAGATAGCTTCAGTTCCGTGAAGCAAAGACAAGAAGCATCTGGAACTTTATTTCCGTCAGGTAGCTTCCAACCTAGCTGGTTCGTCATCCAGAGACCGAAACTCAAGATGTTGCGCAACCGACAAAGGTATGCTTCGTCTACTTCCGGCGGTATCTTGGAGGAGCGCTGTTTGTCCCACTCAGGTTCGTACTTCTTTTCAATGTCTTTGCCAGTCCAATGCACGAGCAGGTCCGAGTGGATAGCGAAGTCAGAGGGCATCTTGCCTTACCTGTGCACGTGTGAGTGTTTGAAAAGAGAACATTAACCTGTCCCGGTCTAGCTAACTTCTGTTATATGGTTTCCAGCCAGTAGGTCGAGAGCCCTGCGCTCCCGACACTTCTATTGAACTACAGTTCTAACCGACCGCCTGCTTCTTCTCGTGTTGTGGGCGGTTTGCGCATTTCCTTGGGCACAGCAGGCAATTCGTCGGCGCGGAAGCAGGGGCCTGCCACCACTGCTTCAAGCAGCTTTGCCTGCTCGGGATAGCCTTCGACCGTGGCTTCGAGCACCCAAAGAAGCTCAAGCAGCTCGGTCGTGAATGGGCTTGTCCAGCGTTCGGGGCGGATGTCGTCCAAAGGCGAGGACTTCTTGCCCGCACCCTTCTTCATCCTGTACCTAAGCCATGACTGCACGACCTTGAGACCTGACACCTCGAATTCAAACACTGCGCGCGACACAGGGCTGAATTCCCCGCCGCCGACATGGAATGTATGTGTCGTTTCATTGTACTCGAACGATTCAGGATAGCCGTCCCTGTCGCCTGGCACCGGCTTAACACATTTGGCAGCACCACGCGGCACCTGACCAGGCCTCTTGCCCTTGGGGACAAAGCGCTCGCCGTAGGTATGCAACCAGAGCAACCGCGCGCCGATGTCACGAACCTTCCCAAACAAGGCTGCATTCTTTGTGATCGGCACGCGCAACTCGCGTGTCTCGAGCTCCTTCAAGTACCGCGCTGTGAAAGCAGCCTGCGCAACGACGCCGTACACGTAGGCGAGGAAATCCTCGGGCGTGGCCTCGTGTTTGTATGCTTTGTCGAGCAGGTGGAGGAGGCCGGGCAGGATGTTGGCTTCCGTCGCTTCGGCGGTCCGGTAGAGAGGGTAGGCGACGCCGCCACGATTGTTGAAAGCATTGATGTCCGGAACGTATGAACTGGCCACAAGCGCCGGTCCGTCTGAAAAGAACTGGCTGGCGAGGGTGATCATAAATACTTGTCGGTCGCCTCGACTCCGCCAAAGTGGCGGGCGGGGCATGTCAATGAGCCTTCGATCGGCAAGACACCACTGGCGATCGAAACTGCGGTAAAAAACCCGTTCTATGGCCTCCGGATTATCTCCCACTGCAAGTGAGTCGAGTCTCGGAAGGGTATTGCCGCTGATGAAGCCCAAGTAGGTCTGGTCTGTGCGGACGTCACGGGTCTGTTTGAGCAGAGTCTTCTGGTCCTTCCCACTCGCAGCCAGAAGACGATTCCAGCGCGTTTTCAACAGAGCAGGTTCTTCGGCCACAGGCCATGTCCGTGAGAACTGAATCCCGCGTCCTGACCAAGGCATGAGATCACTGAAGAGCGGCCAGTCGAAGAATTGACCCTGGCCAGATGGGCGGAAAGGGGCGCGCCATTCGTTTGGGCAGTCCTTCCATTCCACCGAGGACAAATCGGCAATGGCGTCCAACCGTGCGAGCTTGGCGTCGCGAGTTCCCTCGATGCGGGCTAAATGAACCTTTGCGGGCTTGTCCTTTCTTCCCTTAAGAGACCGGATGGCGACAGCTATAGCTACCGGTGTCAAAATGGAAAAAACATTATCGGTCTTCCGAGCTCCGCGCCCTTCCCCGCCCAGGTCTATCACCCAGATTTCATCGCACAGGCGCCGCATTTGCTCTCGCATTCCGCAAAAGGCGTCCCCATCGAGATAACTCGACGCGCTTATGAAACTGACCACACCTGGTCCCTGTGCGGTCTCGTGCTCGAAAACCTTCCATAGCGCCCAACGCCAGAAGTAGACATACAAGTTGTAGAGATTCTTCACATGCACGCCGTGCCCTGCGGCAACGGCTGGATCGAGAAATTGACGGAAAATTGCACCTGAGCCTTTGCCGTCATCGCCCCAACGCACCCAGCCGCCGGTATGCGCCTTGTTGTCCTTGTCCGCGGCTTCATGCCGGTCGTAAGGAGGATTGCCCAGGCAAACGATAACGGGGACTTTGCTCTTGACGCTCAGGGCCTTTGTGTGCTGGTCCGCAATCGGTTTCAGAAAGAACGCCAGTTGCAGGGGTTCGGCGTGAGGGCTTTCGAGTGTGTCGGTCAGATATATGTGAGAACCGCCTTTAGGGAGTCTCGCGCCCCGGTCGCGCAAGGCCCGCGTAACGCGCAATTCGGATACAGCATAAGGCCCCACCATCAACTCGAAACCGTAGAGATTCGCAGCCAGCGTTGTGGCTTGCCCCGGCACTGCGCCACCCCCTTGTTCGGCTTCCACTTTGCCCAGGGCGTGTTCGATGACGCCCAGCAGATAAGTGCCCGTGCCTGCTGCCGGGTCCAGCGTTATCACGCCTGGATCGGCGAAGCCGAGCGGCTTGCCGAGACGATTCACCAGCAGGTCGTGGATCAGGCGAACTTGGGCCCGGACAACCTCAACCGGCGTGTAGTAAGCGCCGGCATCCTTGCGCAGCTTGGGGTCGTAGACCGCCAGAAAGTCCTCGTAGAAGTAGAGCCACGGGTCGCTGGGACCGGCCAGCGCGGAACTCGGCACGACACCGATCACGCGCAAAAGCAGGTCGAGTGACGCCTTGATATCGGTCTGTGCTTGTTCGTCGGTCAGAACCTCAAGAGCTCGCGAAAGCAGGGTGTGCTCCGGGGCAAGAACCTTCTCCACACTGTCGAGCGTCAGCGGGTCAGCTCCTTCACTGCGGCCCAATAGCAGGGCGAACGCCACAGTCTGCGCGTAAGCGTCGGCAAATTGTTCGTCAGGGGCCTCGGGAAAGAGGAGTTGACGCCATTCCTTAGCCAATTGGACGAGTGCGGAGTTGGAGTCCTTAAGCGCGTCGGTAACGTCCTCCCGCAGCATCCGGCACAGCGGGGCGAGGAGTTCGGCGAAACCTTTCAGGTCAACCTTCTTGTCGCGGCCTCTTGGGATGATCGGCTCCCAAGCCAGGAAGTCGCGCAGCACGTGTTCAACCGGCTGAGCGTCGCCAGAAGTAACCGCTTCCTTGCCATCCGTGCTTACGTCGCCGGAGAGTCGAACGACCTTGCCGGTCAGTTCGCCATAGCGGTACAGTGCCCATTCGTTGCCGTCGCAGTAGAGGAGGTTGGGGATGGAGCGAAAGCGTTTCCATTGTTCCCGGTTGTGCCCGGAGAATCGCTTGGGATTAGCTCCCACCCCTGGCGCTTTCAACTCTACATATCCGGTGAGCAATCCGTTCAAATGTACGGCATAGTCGGGCCTGCCGAGGCGGTTGCGAAGCTTTGTTTCTCCGGTGCAGACAATTTTCCACTGCAACGCCCGCGCGACCTGGGACATGAAGTTGTCGAATGGACCTCGAAGTTGATCTTCGGGTTCCCCGGCTGTCAATTGTGATGATTTGGCCGTTACGGCCTTGGCGAAGTCCTTAAGAGCGTCGAAGATTAGCATTCCCCTGCTCCTAGTGCAATCATCAGTGACTGAACCAATAAGCGAATCTACGGTCAGTGCTCCCCTGTGTCAAGATGTTTTCAGTCGACATTCGTGCGGGTCACACTATCGGCAACCCCCTGAATCCTTCTTCCTACGGATCTTCGATTCCTTCTTATCCGTTAACAGGAACGCCGACTCGTCTCAACCTGACCGAGTCCACCTATCCAGAGCATCTTGGCCCTTGATGCGGTCATGGAGTCCGTATATCTTAAGTTGTCGGAGAAGAGACATTCTCGAAACCAGGCTGAGGAGAGGAAGTATGCTATTCAAGAAGGAGATCAGGGGGCCAATAATAGGGTTGCTGGTTCTGTCTTTAGGCGGGTGGATGCTCCATTTCCGCGTTCATCCCATAACGGCCAATCCATCCAACCTTGTTCCTTTTTTCGTCGGACTGGTGGGCATCCTGGCGACGCCGGTGTTGTTCAATCACAAAAAGACGGTGATAGTGGCCTATTTGCTCAACGGTCTGGCGGTGCTGATCGGAACGCTGGGCATGGCCACCTTCAGTCTTTACCACCTGCCCGACTCGTTAACTTTGACCAACCTGATATTCAGAACCATGCTGGGCGACATTCTCATTCTCTTTTCCAAGCTCTTCTTGGGTCAGGTGATCTTAACGCATTTCTATCCGAGTGGATTGGGCAGGATGTTCACCGTGAGCTGGTGGATAAGACACTTTTTCTATTTTTTGATTGCGTTTTCTCTGGGGCACTTTTTGTGGAGATAGACAAATGTTGAAAGAGTTCTCTCGCGGACATGCTGGATGGTGGGTTTTGCACGCGGCCGCAATTGCACTGTTTTTTTGGCTGGGTCACTTCATGCGCTTTTGAGTCCACCTAAGTCCATCACCTCAAAAGCAACATCTTCCTGGTCTTGGAATACTCTCCGTTCCGAATGCGGTAGAGGTAAATGCCGCTGGAGGCCTCCCGGCCTCTCTCATCTCTTCCATCCCAAAGCACTGCTTTGCGTCCGGCGGTGAAATACCCGTCCGTTAGAGTCCTCACCTTTTGTCCCAGGATGTTGAAGATATCTATTCTGACCTGTCCCGGCTTGGAGAGTGCAAATTCTATGCTGGTTACGGGATTGAACGGATTGGGATAATTCTGCAGCAAAGTGACCGCCTCGGGAATTTCTCCCGCATCCGTCCATCCCACGGAGGTAGTAGTGTCGATGCAGAAGGTCAAAGGGATGATCTTGGTCTCCAGTGGATGATTCTTGTCCCAGCTATAGATGAGCAAGTCGGCCTGGTGGATTCCCTGGGTGTAGCAGAGCGGATCGAAGGTCAAATTCAAGGTCTTGTTTTCCCCCGGCTGGAGCCACCCGCTGCATGAATCCACCCTGATCCAGCCGGGTTTTATCCTCACGACCAGCGAGTCGCTGAGGGTGTGCTGATTATGGAGCACCTGCAGACCGACGGTCCCGTCGCGGTTCTGGATGCCCACGGTGGCGGAGTAGAGCGAATCGGGGGCGCGAAGATATTGACAGGTGATTTCTCCGTCTGGGGTCAGGACGATCTGGAAACTGTAAGGACCCCCGCCGGTATGCGACCAACGATGAAAATTAGTGTACGATATGATGGCGGAATCCGCATTCGAGTAGAAGTAAATCGCGGAACTGTCCACCAGTATCAAATCATCCCAGAATGGCGCCACCAGATAATAAGGTCCCCACAGCCAGGGAAGACTCCTGTTTACATAGCATTTGAAGGTGTCGGCATAACAGGGGAGCACGCTGGAGAAGCTGATCCAGCCGTCGGAGGCGATTCTCAAGCTGTCGAAAGCCTCTCCATAGAAAGGAAAAGGGAATCCCAGATCGAAGAATCCATAATCCAGGTTGTCGTCCCCATCCTCACCCAGACGGATGCCCCGGTCTTCGACATTCACCCAGTCGAAATTGAGATTGTCGTCCAGCCTGCTGTCGGTCCAACAGTAGCCCGAAGGATCGGAGCCGCCCATCCAATCGGTGGGGTGTATGTCCACCTCGACCCTGAAGTCCAGAGGCAGCCCGCCGGAGTTGCTTAAGCTTAGAGTCTGAGAGACCGGCTGACCTGAGCTGGTGTGAACGCAGAACTCCTCCTCCGTCGAATTGAGCGCCGCTCCTTGTTTGGGCATGGCCCGGGCCAGGTTGGAAGCCCAGCTTTCTCCCTCGGAGTTCAGACAGGTTACACCATAGAAGTAAGTCTGATCTTCGGCCACGTCGCAGTCCGCATGCCCGAATTGAAATCCCGGCACGGCTGCAATCCGGCTCTGGTCACAGATCAGTGACTCCGGATCGGTCGAGCGATACACCTCGAAGCTGTCGACTTCCGAGATGAAATTGCCGTTGGCGGCGACCTGTGCCTGGATCATGAGATTGCTAAGCGTGGGATGCCACTCCAGGTGAAGGAAGGTTCTTCTTCCCCAGAAGGAGCTGCCCACGTTGTTTGCGCCATCCTCGCCCAACATGGGAGACAGAGGTGAGCCTTCTTCCCAGTGAAACACTATCCAAAAGGTAGAATCCTGCATGAACAGGTTGTGTTCCAGGTCGACCCATTGTCCCGGGGACAGGCTATCCTGCTCACCGGCCGAACTGCGGACCGAATCCAGATAAGCATTCTGAGGAATGCCTGCGGAATCCCGGTTGACCGTCACAAAGAAGGGAGCCCGGAAGTCGTAAACGGTGTCGCCGATAGCCCCCTGATGGGAGATGTAGATTCTGGATTTCAGGAGATGCAGAGGAACCACCGGCGAGCTCATCCTGACTCCCGCGCAGTTGTCGCGCCAGGGCAGAACCACGTACATCGAGCCGGACATCTGCGCCTGATGGTCAGCCAGAAGGTGGGTGTCGGGATGGGGAGAAAACCAGAAAAGTGGCACCTTCCCTTCTTGATCGCCAATGGCGGAGAGAAAAGTGGGCGGAAAAACCTCGTCGGCTGCGGCGTTTTGGGGAAACGGGCCGCCTGTTAGAGCGGAAAAAAGGAGGATGCAGATATAGCCGTAACCAACAATGAAGCGTAAGGGAAATGCTTTCACTATCCCCACCCCTAGTGAAATTCACGAATCCGATGCGACGTGGGTTAACTAAAACACAACCGTCTATAAAGTCAAGATAAATTTCCGATGTTGCGTGAAGTTTGAATCTAAGCCGGTGCTGTAACCTGACTTGGAGGGCACGCTACCCGCCCGATAAATCGGGCAACTACACGAGTACGTGATTCAACTTGACTTGTCATGGCGGGAGGATTAACATGAGCAGAAAGGGAGTTGGGGCATTTAGGCTATTGGTGATCAGATGAGCAGCAGCAGACTTTACGATGAGCTGGCCTGGACCTGGGAGGTTTTGGTCTCGGAGGATGATTTCGCCTCGGAGGCGAGCTTTATCAGGAAGATGGTGGAGAAGTACGGCAACTCCGGCGGAAACCTGCTTCTGGACGTGGGCTGCGGTGCGGGGCATCACGATGTGTTTCTCAAAGAGAACTTCGACGTGGTGGGCGTGGACGGAAGCGAAAAGATGCTGGAGTTGGCTCTTAAGCGAAACCCGGAGATTGAGTATCACCAAGCGGACATGCGCAGCTTCGATTTGAACCGGAAATTCGATGTGGTAATGGCATTCGACATGATCATGTATAACCTGACCTGTTCCGATCTGAAGACCACCCTGACCAATCTCAACCGTCATCTTAAACCGGGCGGGGTGCTGCTGTTTTACATGGAAAACTGGAAGGAGAGATTCGAGCAGAACAAGACACGGTTCAAGAAGCAGGGAAAAGGCGACGTGGAAATCGTTTTGATCGAGAACGACTACGATTCCGACC
>CAZPRG010000073.1:0-11423 GCA_964588675.1 uncultured Ignavibacteria bacterium | reverse complement strand
TTTCTCCTCCGCCACAGATAACGTGGGTTTCCTTCAAACAGTTGGAGACTAATCGTGGGAAAAGCTCACCGGCCTTCCCTCTTGATCTCCTCGATCCACTCTCTTTCCTCGTCGGAAAGCAGGTCCCAATCTAGGAGGTCCGGCCTCCTTTGTAAAGTCCTTTTTAGAGCCTCCCCCCTGCGCCACTTCCTGACGTTTTGGTGATCTCCGGACAGAAGCACCTCCGGCACCCGCAATCCCTTGAATTCCGCCGGTCTGGTGTACTCCGGGGGACCCAGAATCCCGTCGATGAACGAGTCGGTTTGAGCGGACTCGAAATCGCCCAAAACGCCGGGTATCAGCCTGACCACGGCGTCGATGATCACCATGGCGGGAATCTCTCCGCCGGTCAGGACGTAATCGCCGATGGACAACTCCTTAAGAGGATAAAGCGTTTTCAACCGCTCGTCCACGCCCTTGTAATGCCCGCATATGAAAACCAGATGATCTTCAAGCGAAAGCTCCTTGGCTTTGTCCTGGGAGAATCTCTCCCCCTGCGGAGTGGTGAGAATAATGCCCGGTTCGGGCCCGCTTCGGCCGCGGTCCAGAACAGACTCCAGCGCTTCGCACAAAGGCTCCAGCTTCATCACCATGCCGCCGAACCCTCCGAAGGGCGTATCGTCCACGGTCTTGTGCTTGTCCTCGGCGAAGTCCCGAAGGTTGTGAATCCGAAGCTGCAAAAGGTTTTTCTCTCTGGCCCTCTTTACCAGGCTGTGGTCCACCGGTCCGGTGAACATCTCCGGGAAAATGGTCAGGATGTCGATGAGCATGGGTCATTACCGGCTAAATTTCCAAAAGACCTTCCGGCGGCCGGATGATCATCCGGCCTTCCTTCAAGTCCACTTCCTTGACGATCTTCCTCACCGCGGGGATGTCATACTGCATTCCTTCATTCTCTACCACATAGACGTCGTTGCCCGGAAGAGAGAGCACCTCTTTCACCTTTCCGATTCTCCTTCCCTCGGTGGTCACCACTTCCAGCCCCACGATGTCGAAGACGAAATAGCTTCCCGGAGGAAGTTTCACCAGCAGGCTTTTGTCTATCTCCACGAACCCGCCCAACAGCTTTCGGGCTTCTTCCGGGCTGTCCACGTCTTTGAGACGCAGCAGGACCCGGCCCTTGAATTCCCTGGCGCTCTCCACCGTGAATTTGCCGGACCCTCCTTCTTTCGCGACCGTCACCTCTTCCAGTTCTCGGTACCGCCCGGGATCGTCGGTCAGGGGCAATACCACCATTTCGCCCTTGAGCCCTCTGACCCGGATTATCTGCCCGATGGTGACTCTGTTCATCTTTGGTCGCTGGGGAGATCGGGAGCCAAAGGAGAAAAACCACCAGCCCGGACCGACGTAGGATCGTCGTTAAGACGATATGCCGTCTGGCCGCCCGTGCTGTTCTTCGGCGGTCGTGAGCAGCGCAGCTATTTCTCGGGCTCGGATTCCTCTTTCTTCTCCTTATCCTCTGCGCTGTCTTTCTCTTTGTTCTCCTGGGCCGGCTCCGGCTCTGGCTCCTTTTCCTCCTTCTTGGCCTGGGGTTCTTCCGCTTTCTCGGCCGGAGCCACCGGTTCCGGCGCCGCGGCGGCTGTTTCCGCCGCCTTTCCCTTCTTGCCCTTCTTCTTCTTGGCCTTGTCCTTCATCTGGGTCAGGAGCGCGACCTGAGAGACGTCCTCTCCCTTCTTCTTCATCTCCCATTTCCGCAGCAGCCCGATTTGCTTCAAGATGCTGTTAACCGTATCCGAAGCCGTGGCACCCTGCCCCAGCCAGTAGTACATCCGCTCCTCCTTCACCTCCACCTTCGCCGGCTTGTCGATGGGGCTGTAGTAACCCAGGATCTCGATGAACCTGCCGTCGCGCGGCATCCGGGAATCCGTGACCACAAACCGGTAACTGGGCCGATTCCTCGCGCCCATCCTTCTTAACCTGATTCTTACCGCCAAATCAACCTCCGTTTCATGTAGTTTACTCTTTTGGGTTTTCTTCTCACCGTTCTACCGACGCTCCTTCCGGCTGCGGTCCATTCCAACAGACGCATCTGGCCGGGTCCTGGACCTGACCCGGTGCTACCGGAAAGGCAGAAAACCCTTCTCCAGTTTCTTAAGGTCCATCTTGGCAGCCTTCTTTATCATCTTCTGCATCATAAAAAACTGCTTCAGAAGCTGGTTGACATCCTGCACCGACGTACCGCTTCCCTGGGCTATTCTCCTCCTTCTGCTTCCATCCACCAAATACGGCTTTCGCCTCTCGTCTTTGGTCATGGAGTTGATAATTGACTCCACCCGCACCATAGCCTTCTGGTCGACCTTCAGCCCCTTGAGCGCCTTTCCCCCCATTCCGGGGATCATCTCCAGGATCGACTCCAAAGGTCCCATTTTCTTGAGCTGCTGGAGCTGATGATAGAAGTCGTCAAGGGTGAAGTCCTCCTTTCGCAGCTTCTCTTCCAGCTTCTGGGCTTCCGCCAGATCCACCGACTGCTGAGCCTTCTCCACCAGGGAGACCACGTCGCCCATTCCCAGAATACGCGAGGCCATCCTGTCCGGATAGAACATCTCCAGTTGGTCCAGCTTCTCCCCCACCCCCACGAATTTTATGGGCTTGCCGGTGATGGCCCGCACCGAGAGCGCCGCACCTCCCCGGGCGTCTCCGTCCATTTTGGTCAGGAAGATTCCGTCCAGCCCGATCTTCTCCTCGAAGGTCTGGGCGATGTTGACCGCGTCCTGCCCGGTCATGGCGTCCGCCACCAGAATGATCTCGTGCGGAGAAACCGCCTTTTTGATGTCCGAAAGCTCCTGCATCAGTGGCTGGTCTATGTGCAATCTTCCGGCCGTGTCGATGATCACCAGGTCCTTGCCCTCTTTCCTGGCGTGCTCCACTGCCGACCGGCAGATCTTCACCGGATCGTCCTGGGAGGTGAAGAAGGGAACGTCCAATGACTTGGCCAGAATCTCCAGCTGCTCCCTGGCAGCCGGACGATAGACGTCGGCCGCCACCAGCAGGGGAAATCTGCCTTTCTTCCTGTAATACCGCGCCAGCTTCCCGCAGGCCGTGGTTTTGCCCGATCCCTGCAGCCCCACCAGCATGAAGATGGTGGGCGGCTGGGCGGAGAATCTGACTTCCGTCCTCTGATTTCCCAAAAGCGCGGTCAGCTCATCGTTTACTATCTTGATGAGCTGTTGGGCCGGGCTGATGCTGTGCAGAACCTCCTGCCCCACGGCCTTCTCCTGCACCTGGTTGATGAAGTCCTTAACCACCTTATAGTTGACGTCAGCTTCCAAAAGTGCAAGTCTAACCTCCTTCAGAGCATCCTTGACGTTAGTCTCCGAGAGCCTTCCGCGTCCGCGGAGCTTTCTTAGGATGGTTTCGAACTTCAGGGTCAGATCTTCAAACATGCGCTCAGCTCGAATAACAGGACAAAGTCCGCTGAATCTCTTGATTCGCCAGAGATGCAACTACGTGCTTTACGGCAGAAAGGCAAAAATTATAATATAACCTCAGCCCGCCTTTTGGCAACTTAAATTTTCATTGATTCCCGGTAGGGCCGCGTTCAGCCGCCGTCCCCAACATGTGCCTGGACCCGGGCATCAAGCCTTTCTGAGGGCGTTGATGGTTGCGCAGTAGCCCCTGCTTTTGAAAACGGCCGCGCCCGCGACTAGGATATCCACCCCTGCCTTCTTGACCGATTTAGCGGTATGGGGATTGATTCCTCCGTCCACCTGCAGTTCGGTTTTCAGCCCCTGCCGGTCTATGAAGGCCCTGGCCTCTTCGATTTTGGACAGGACGGAGGAGATGAACTTCTGCCCTCCGAAGCCCGGATTCACCGTCATCAGAAGCAGCAGGTCCAGATCCTCCATTACCGGTTTGACCGCACTGAAGGGAGTACCGGGATTCAAGGCGCAGCCGGCTTTGACCTTGAAGCCTCGGATCAGGTTTATGGTCCGGTGCAGGTGCTTGCAGGCCTCGAAGCTCACGGTGAGATAGTCCGCCCCGGCGGTGACGAACTGCTGCGCGTAGGAATCGGGGTTCTCGATCATGAGATGTACGTCCAACGGCAGCCTGGTGCATCGGTTTATGGCGTCGACTATCATCGGACCGAAGGTGATGTTGGGCACGAAATGTCCGTCCATCACGTCCAGATGCAGCAGATCCACCTTGCACTTTTCCACCAGCTTGATTTCCCGCTGTATGTTTCTGAAGTCGGCGGATAGAAGAGAGGGTGCTATTCTTACCATCCAACACCTCGTTCACGGGTTTTGAAGTTCGAACCATACGCCCGGTACCGGACATTGGTTCGGCACCGAAAGGCTGGGAGAGTCACTCGGTGGTGCTGATCTCCACGTCTATTTCCGTTCCTCGCTGGACTCTCAACCCGGCGCCCGGGGACTGGCTGAGTATGGTTTCCGGAAGAAAGTCGTCGTTGTTCCTCGATTTGATCTTTCCCAGTTGAAGTCCGACCTCTCGCAGCCTCTTTTTGCTCGCCTGCAGGTTCATTCCCAGAAGATCGGGAACTTCGACCGAATCCGGCTCCAGGCCCAGGCTCACCGTCAGGTTGATGGACATCCCTTGGGGAACCGGGGTCTCGAACGACGGCGTGCTGGCGATGACCACGTCCTGCGGAAAAGAGTCGGAGGCCACCCAACTCACTTCCCCCAAATCCAAATCCTCATGCGCCAAGAGCAGCTCCGCCTGCCTCATGGAAACCCCCTGCAGCTTAGGCACCAGCACGGTCTTTCCTCCCTTGGTGACGATGACCTTCACGGAACGTCCCTCCCGGACCCTGCTATTGGGACCGGGGACCTGAGATAGAATGGTTCCCGGAGGCTGGGTTAGATCATACACTTCGGAAGTCACCTCAACCCCAAGTCCCTTGCCTTCCAGAATTCCTTTTGCCTGGTCCAAGCTCAAGCCGGTCAGATCCGGAATCACGCCCACGTTCCCCCAGTGAACCACCGTCGGCATGATCACCCTGTCAGTCAGAACTAGCAGAAGAAACAGGCCCGCCAGGGTCGCCAACAGGATGACCGGATATCTGATCCATCCCTTTCCCCAGAGCAGCCGGGCTATCCGCTTCCACTTCGTCCCGTCAGCATCGGTCATAACCTTCTCTCCGCAGATCGGATTCGGGTTTTCATCACGCCAACCAAGATACGAGATTGCAATGAGAAATCCAGTCCAAAATCACGTCTTCAGCCTCCGGCCGCCCTCTCCATACGGCAGGCGAAAGCGCCATCGGTTCTGTGAACGTGAGGCAGGGTCCGAACCATGCCTCGGGCATCGACTACCTCGGAGCTCACGAGACCAGAAGCATCCGCCAGCCGGAAATCCGGGTGGTGACTGAGGAACTCCTCGATCACCTGCTCGTTCTCCTCCGGGGTCAGCGTGCAGGTGCTGTAGACTACAACCCCTCCCTCCTTGACCAACTTAGCGGCGTTCGACAGAATCTCGGATTGAAGCACATGCAGACGGGCAGGATCATCCCTTTGTTTTCTCCAGCGGGCATCCGGGTTCCCTCCCAGGGTTCCCAAGGCGGAGCAGGGGGCATCCACCAGCACGCCATCCACCGGATCGCAGGAGAAAGTTGTCGCGTCGGCGCAGCAAGGGACGACCGAACGAGCGTCCAGTCGTTTGCTGTTTCCGTTCAGTATCTTCAGCTTTCCGATGCTGAGGTCGACGGCGACAACCAGACCCTGATCGTGCATCAGTTCAGCCATGTGGGTGGCCTTGCCTCCGGGAGCAGCGCATAGGTCCAACAGCCGTCCGCCAGGTTGGGGGTCCAGAAGCTGCACCGCCAGTCCGGCGCTTTCATCTTGAATGTACACCAAGCCATCCTGGAGAGGGGCAAACCGATCCAGATCAATCTTCGATTCGAGGAGAATATAGTTGTCTAAGTACCTACTGTCCTTATACTTAAGGCCATCCATGCCAAGCTTCTCTTTCAGTCTTTTCGGATCGGCTTTCAGCGAGTTTATCCGGCAAGTCAGATGCGGTCTTCGGTTGAACTCCTCACACAATCGGACGGTGTCCTCCTCACCGAATGACCTTATCCACTCCTCAACCATCCAATCGGGAAACGAGTAGAACAGAGCAATGTTCCGCACGGGATCTGTGTCCCTGGGAGGGAAACTCACCCGCCCCTTGTCTCGCAGATAACTTCTCAAAACCGCATTGACCAGCGCCACGGTACCCTTATGGCCAAACCTCTTGGCCAACTTCACCGATTCGTCCACCGCTGCGCTGGCGGGAACCTTCTGCAGAAATTCTGCCTGGTAGATTCCCATTCTCAGTATATTTCTGATCCACGGGGTCAGGTCTTCGGCCTTGCGCTCCAGAAACTGCTCCAGAACGAAATCCAGCCGCCTTCTCATCTTGGTGGTTCCGAAAACCAATTCCTGGATGAACCTTCGGTCCACCGAGGAGAGATGAAAATCCCGGGCTGAGGACCAGACAGCCTTGTCGGCGAAGGCGCCTTTTACCTCTACGTCATAGAGGATGTTTAAGGCGATTCCTCTGGGGTTCTTGTCTTGTTTGGTTCCCACTCTTAAGAAGAGAGTTTCAACGGAAGGATTCAGTTTTTTGGAACGAACCGGAAGACTCTGGCGGAGGTCTCTCCGCTGGTTATACCACTTCCATTGGCGTTAGAATTTGCCCCCGTTTCCGCACGAACAGTCCGGTTCTTTTTATCAAGAGACCGGCCGTTTCCCTCGGCGATAACCCAAAGCCATGCACCAGCACCTCTTCCGGTCGGGCATATCCGTCGGTTCCCAGGCCCAGGTGCATGTCCAGCAGAGCACCGTCATCCCAAGGGTGGCTCTCGATTTTCACGATGTGTCGTCTGATATCCACGTCCTTTGTTTTCTCTTTGGACGTTCTTTGCACCACCAGGTTTGCTTTTGCCATAATCGATTCGATCGACTTTTCCGCTTGGTCTGGGGCCAAACCCAGTCCGACTTGATAAGTAGCCAGATTGATGACGAAACTCAAGGAGTCCGACTTCCCCAAAACCGGCCTGCCCTCGAGGAACTCGAACCCGGGAGGCAAAGACGAATTCAGTCTCTGAAAGAACGAGGCGCTATATGGTTCGCTCAACTGTATGTCCAGATACTCTGCATCGGACACGAATCCCAACGGAAGCGGAGGACCGAAGGCCACCTTCTGGTGAGGATGAAACCCTTCGCTGTAGGCGATGGGAATGGCCGACCTGCGGATAGCCCGCTCCACGATCCGGCCCACGTCCAGATGGGAGGTGAACCTCACTTCCTCGGATTTGCTCCATTTCAATCTGACCCGGCTGCGAGCCACGGTCATGGCCGGAGACGAAGGCTTTCGCTTTCGCTTGCGACCATATGAGGCCGAGGACCCGCCAGATTCGGCGGCGGACGGCACTGCCTTTTGCGGTTGATCCACAGGCGCCAGGTCGCTCACCTTAAGCCCGGTGGTGGGACGGCCGTTCTCCACACCCTCCCCGCAGGGCCATGCCTCCTCTCCGCTTGATTCCTCATGGCCGGCGTAAGCCCGGTTTCTCTCCTTCCTGAGAGAATCCTTTCTCATCCCCTTGTCGATGTGATCCCAGGGCAGCGGCGAATCGAGGTCCAGTTCCTGCGCCAATGTCTCCATGCTCATCGCCTGTTCGGCGAAAGCCTCGCTCCAGTATCGGTAGTTGAAGTGTTCGGTCCAGCCGTCCAGTTTCGCGCCCTTCTTCCAGGCGGCATGAATTGCCGCCGAGATCCTCCGATCTCCCCTGCCCAGGATTCCTTCCAGATAGGAAACCTGCGGGTCCCGGAACTTCAAGTGCACGTTCCCGCGCCTGCAGTTGACCTTAAGAAAAGCGATCTTCTCCTGCAGGGTCTGGATGCTTTCCAGCCTCTCCCATTGAAAGGGAGTATGCGGCTTGGGGGTGAAAGGCGAAATGGTCACGTTGACGCTATTCCGCCCGCCCACCACCTTTCCCGCCTCCAAAACTCTCTTGAGCAAAACTGTAATGCCACTTAGGTCCTCTTCGGTTTCGGTGGGCAAACCGATCATGAAATACAGCTTGATCAGATTCCATCCGGAGGAAAAAGCTATCCGAACGGTTCGCATCAGCTCTTCCTCGTTCAGATGCTTGCCCACGGCGTCTCTCAGCCTAACCGTGCCAGCCTCCGGGGCGAAGGTAAGTCCGGGCTTTTTGACCTGGGTCAGAAGCCCGGCCAACTCCAGCGAGAAGGTGCTGGGCCGAAGAGAAGGCAGCGAGACGGAGACCCTCTTGGAAGACAGCCTTGCGGAGAGGGTCTTGGTCAGTTCCAGAAGCCGGGAATAATCCGTGGTGGAGAGCGAGAGCAAAGAAATCTCGTCCCAGCCGGAGTCGGCTATGCCTTTCTCCGCCTGGGTAACGATGTCCCCAACCGGTCGTTCCCTCTTCGGCTGATAAGCAACCGTGGCCCCGCAGAAGCGGCATCTCTTGGGACAACCCCGCATGATCTCAATGGTCAGCCGGTCGTGGATAGTTTCCAGGAAAGGGACTATGGGACTGGACGGATAATATTCGCTTTTCAGTTGGGGCACGGTCCTGACTTTGATCTTCTCCGGAAGATCCGGAGACTTGGGCATGATCGTTTGGAACTTCCCGGTCCGGTCATACTTGACTTCATAGAATCGGGGAACGTAGACTCCCGGAATCCTCGAAAGTGCCGTCAGCAGTTCTATTCTGCTTGCCCGGTCGGCTTTCGATGCTTGAATGGTGCTGAGTATCTCCGCGGCCATTTCTTCGGCGTCGCCTATGGCAAAGACATCGAAGAAATCCGCCATCGGCTCCGGATTGAGCGCACACGGTCCGCCGGCGATAACCAAAGGATGTCTGTGGTCCCGTTCAGTCGACCAAACCGGTATTTGGGCCAGGTCCAGCATATTGAGGATGTTGGTGCAGTTCAATTCATAGGCCAAGGAGAAACCCACGACATCGAACTCCTTCAAGGGCGTGTGGCTTTCCAATGAGAAAAGGGGAATGTCCTGCTTCCTCATGGTTTCTTCTGCATCCACCCAGGGGGCGAAAGTCCTTTCCGCCACCCAATCCGGATGCTGGTTGATGATATGATAGAGGATGGCCAAGCCGTGATAAGACATCCCGATCTCGTAGACGTCCGGAAAGGCCAAAGCGACTTTCAGCTTTCCCTGGTGATCCTTGTGGAAAGTATGCAGCTCATTCCCCACATACCTTCCGGGCTTCATCACGAAGGGGAGCAAGTCCTGTTTGATCTTTCTCGAAAGCTGGTGCATCATGTTTCCTTTTCCGCTATGATCCGGTCTTGCCGCCGGAAGCCCACGCCACACCAACCCCTTTCGCTTCCCACACGACCATTCAATATAAGCAATTATAAGAGAAAGCCAAATCCTGTTGGAGGGAATTCACAAGAAACTGTAGATGGAGTGCGGAGGCTTGCCTCCGCGGTTTTCGGAGTGCAGAAGCTTGTCGAAGCGAAGCGTCTGAACGAGCGGACGCTACTGCCTGTAACGGAGACTCCGCTCTGCGGGGCTTCGGCGGTATTGCCTCTGCGGGGCCTCTGCGGTGTTGCCGAGAAAACTTCGCACGAGCAAGCCCGTGCGCTCCATCTAGAAATCGTCTTTGTCTTCCTTCTCTGGACAAGGGAAACGTCGGGAGAGATCACTCAACCACTCACATCCACACGTTTCGAGGTGGTGAGTGTGGCTAGAAAACCTGTATAGCCTCAGGTGATCCACGTACCCATGTTTGACCGGGTTGAAATGAATGTGGTTCAGCTTGGCATAGAAATCTCTTTCGTCTCGAACGCATTTATCCCAATACTGATACCAGACCCTCCTACCTGGCTGCAAATACTGCTTGTTGAGCAGAACCGCGCTCTTGCTGTGAATTCTACGAATGAGATCCGGCAACAGAGAGGCGTCCTTCAGCTTCATTAGAATGTGATAGTGATTGTTCAGAATCACCCATCCATGCAGTTCGCCCTGACTTCCCGTGAGCATCTCCCTTATCACTTCCAGGAGCATTTCCTTGTCCGCATCGGCCCTCAAGTATATTCTCTTACCATAGGTGCCAGCTGTGACGAAATACCAGTATTCGCTCAGAAAAAGATGGGCTGGGGCGTGTCTGTATTTTTTTCAAGTGTTCGTCATTCATGTCAATCGTACGTGCACAACTTCGCACGAGCAAGCTCGTGCACTCCGCTTCTTCTTTCGGAGTGCGGAGGCTTGCCTCCGCGGTCTTGGGAGTGCAGAAGCTTGCTTCTGCAGTGTTGCCTCTGCGGGGCTTTTGCGCCATTGCCAGACCAAACTTCGCACGAGCAAGCTCGTGCACTCCAGCCACAACACTCCGTCAGAGTCTCCTCGCCACCGCCTCCGCCACGTCCGTGGTTGTGGAGTTGCCACCCATGTCGTAGGTTCTGATCTTTCCTTCTTTGATCACATGCGCGATAGCGGCCTCAAGTTCGGAAGCCCTTTCCGTCTCGCCCAACCAGTCCAGCATGAGTTTAACGCTCAGGAGAGTGGCCGTAGGGTTGACCTTGTTCATGCCGGCGTACTTGGGCGCCGATCCGTGGGTGGGCTCGAAGACCGCATAGTTGTCGCCGATATTGCCCGAACAGGCGAAGCCCAATCCACCCACCAGTTGGGCGGAGAGGTCGGACACTATATCGCCGAACATGTTGGTGGTCACCAACACGTCATAGTCCTGAGGATTTTTCACCAGCCACATGC
Source organism: uncultured Ignavibacteria bacterium (assembly GCA_964588675.1). Classification (GTDB taxonomy): domain Bacteria; phylum Zixibacteria; class MSB-5A5; order MSB-5A5; family SM1-73; genus SM23-73-3. Next base: position 686 of record CAZPRG010000073.1, on the reverse strand, counting down.
ACATGGCGTCGATATTGGTCTCCCACAGGGGAATCTGTGGATACTCCTTGGCGATCTTTCTGGCCTCCCTGACCATCAAGCCGGAGGTCTCCCTTATCACGTTGGGCTTCTCCACTACCGTGACCGATTTCCTGCCGTGCTTCTTAGCGTACTCGAAAGCATCGCGCGCGATGTTCTGGCAGCCTTTCCTGGTGTTCACTCGCAGACTGACCGCTATATCTTCCAGCGGCGTGTTTTCGAACTTCTTCATTCGCGGATTGTGCTTGCACAGAACCGACATCAACTCAGCCGGAAGCGGATGGAATTCCACTCCCGCATACAGGTCCTCGGTGTTCTCTCTGAAAACCACCAGGTCCACGTTGTCCCTATAATTGAGCGGGTTGCCCGGATAGGCTTTGCACGGCCGCAAATTGGTTCTCAGGTCAAAGAGCTGGCGCAGCTTGACTATGGGACTGAAGTACACGTATCCTTTGCCCTTCATGGACGGTTCCAACTCCGCATCGGCCTCCTCCTTGGGCTTGGAGGTGATGGCACCGAAGAGGGCGCAATCCGTGTTCTTCAATAACTGGATGGTCCTGTCCGGAAGCGGGTTTCCCTCCCGGCACCAATACTCCCAGCCGATGTCGCCGGGAAGGTAATCTGCATCCAGCTTGATTGTGTCCAGGACTATCTTGGCTGCTTTCAGG
>CAZPRG010000072.1:0-11560 GCA_964588675.1 uncultured Ignavibacteria bacterium | reverse complement strand
AGAAAAACAGAAGAAAAAGAATCTGAGTAATCCGGCGAACTGTTTTCAAGACCCGCCCCTTCTTTACCTCTCCCATTCTTTCCCCCCTCTCCTGATAAGGAGAGGGGGACTAAGGGGGAGAGGTTTTAAGCTACCCTAGACTAATCTTTTTTATATTCACTTTGTCCAAATCAATTTCGCCCAACCCGAGCTTGCTGGACTTGACAACGTGTGCCAGGCTTTGCGGCTTGATGCCGAAGAGGGTCGCGCCGTAGGCATCCACCGTGGCGATCTGCGGCCCGGCAACGATGGTCTTCTTCAGCTCCACGTCCTTCGTGCTGCCGCCTTGCGGCCCGTTTCTGAGCAGTATTCGATAAGCATCCAGAATGGTCAAGTGGGGTCTGACGAAATTCGCCAGATCGGCCAGCTTGTCGTCTATGCTCCAGTGTACCTTACCCCGGTCGCCGCCCATGATTCCCATCAGGTTCTTGATTCCCATGGTCAGATAGGTCGCCCCGTGATTCTTGGCTATGGGAACGTCTATCAAAACGTCCGCCTCCAATGCCGGCTTGTATAACGGCCAACTCTTGAGGACCTCACCTTCCGGGAACTTGACCTCCGAGAAACCCGCGTCCACCACGTAGCTGACCTCCGCCCCGGCCTCGGAAGCCGCCTTTTGTATGCCGGAGTGCTCGTAACATCGGGTGGCCGTGTTGCAGCTTCGGTCGAAGACCCGCACCTTCTTGGCGCCGGCCTCCAGGCACATCTTGATCACTTCCGCTACCACCTCAGGGTTGGTGTTGGCCGCCTGCTCCGGGCTTCGATCCCAACCGATGTTGGGTTTGACCACCACCACGTCGCCTCTGGAGACGAATCTCTTCATGCCACCCAGAAGCTCCATTGCCTTTCTGGTCATAGCAGCCGGACCGCCGTCGGTGACAACGGCCAAATCGGGAATGACCTTTGCCTCCTCGATTGTCTGCGCCAGGAGTTTGGGCAATCCCAGACCCGGCAGACTCAAGGATACTGCGGTTCCCACGGACGCTCTAATGAAATCCCTGCGAGTGATCTTATCCTTCATAGTCTGGCCCTCGAATACGCCGCACAGTGTGAGAGGTGCAATCAGATTTTGACTCTGCTCAGCAGCGATTTGACTTTGTATTCATCTTGAGCGCCAAAGGCAAGAGCCAGGTGCCGACCCTGCTGCGTCACGCCGACGCTTCCCTCCGATCCCGCGATGACCAGAGGCTCAGGGAGCATACTCTCCCGCGCCCCAGCTTCAGCAAAAGAAGAGTCTGCCATGGCAAAGCCGAGAAGGGCATTCGTCGCCCTGACCGAGTCCGGATACTCGATCACCAGAAGTTTGAGCGTATCCTCGTCCATAGCATAATCTGCCAACACGCAGTTGGTTCGAGAATCCACGCCCAACGACTCCGCTCGTTCGAAAAAGTACAGATTCCTCAGAACCAGGTACTGGTGGAAGAAATGCACCGAACCCAAAATCAGATTGTCGCGGGGCAGTTTGGAAACCAGAGGCGGTCGATCACCGTTCTTTTCGATCTTCGAAGCGGTCTTCTTGGCGATCTTGCTGAGGACTTCCCCGGCTCCTTCCTTCTCCGCAAGGATGTTCACGAAAAACTGGCCCTTCCAGAATCGCACACGATCATACCCATACACCCCATCTTGTCCCACATTGATCTTCTCTCCATCGCGTTCTAACGAGAACAACCCGAAGGCATCGGCCGAGGAATCCATCCACCACACCTCCACGATTATCGAGCCCTTCTCCGCCGAATCCGGGGACATCTCCGCGTAATGCTGCACCGTCAACTGCTGAAAATCGTAAGCCAGGTAGATTTCGGCTCCGCCGTCGATGTAGTCGAACAGGTTCTGCCGGTTGTATGATTGGGGGACGCCGGACTTCGCCCAGCCACCTACAGACTCGGGCAAGAGTCCGCTCGGATCGTCTTGGGAAAGAGCCGCGCCGCAACAAGAGGTGCAAAGCAGCACAAGAGAAAGCAGGATTCGATCAAGTGTCCGCATAAGGGAATCGAATAATCCATTTGGATTGAACCGCCCGGCGACGATCCCACCTTCTTTCATCGCATCCAGGTCGGCTGGGATGCGAAACGCCGGTGCTCGGATGCGGGTTGCTCATATCTGAAACGGACGGTCCTCATTTGTCATTTGTCCTGTGTGAGTCGCAGGCTGTGGACCGGGGAGGATTTGCAGTCTAAAGTCCGGGTGGCTGTGCGTGGCCTCCTTCGAGGAAGGGAAACCACTGGTTCAAAAGACCGGCGATGTAACCGAAGGAACCGATGAACATCAGAAATCCGATCGTGACCAACAGCAGGCCGGCCAGTATCTCTATTGTTCGAAAGTGCTTCTTCACCCAACCGAAGAAACTTAAGAAAGTGCTGAAGCTGACCGCCGTGATGAAAAACGGGATGCCCAAACCCAGCGAGTACGCAAAAAGCAACGTGGCACCCTGCAGCACCGTCTCCTGGTTGCACGCCAACAACAAGCACCCGCCCAGTATGGGGCCGATACAGGGAGTCCAACCGAAGGAGAAAGCCAGTCCCACCACGAAGGAGCCTAAGGGACCCAGCGGTTTGGCTCTGGTATGAAATCTCTTTTCGTAGTTGAGAAAGGAAATCCTAAACACCCCCATTATGTGGAGTCCCAGAAGCATGATGATTACGCCGGCGATCTTGTTGAGAAGAGGGAGCTTGGTCAGAAGGAACTCTCCCACGAAGGTGGCCGAGGCGCCCATGGCGGTGAACACAACGGAAAACCCCAACACGAAAAGAAGCGTGTTGGTGCTCACCTTTTTCAGTGCCGACTTCCTCTCCCCGCCTCTCATCTCGTCAATGGACAATCCGGAGATGAACGAAAGGTAGCCGGGGATGAGGGGAAGAACGCAAGGCGAGATAAAGGAGATGATTCCCGCGGTGAAAGCTGCCAACACGGTGACGTTCTGCATACTGCTCCTTCGGCTGGTGCGCTGCTTATTCCGCAACGAACCCGTTGGAAAGCGCTTATCTCAGATTACGAAACGCGGTGGGAATCATTTGCCGTTGGGGCGATGTGACGAATGCAAGGGAGACGATCGGAGAGGACGCACCTGCATGCGGAGCGCCGAAGATTCTGTCCCTAAGAAGAACCCTTGCCCATTCTGGCCAACTCCTGCCTTATGATCCTCTCCAACAACTCGGGAGTGACCATTTCCGCGACCTCCTGGGCGACTCGCCGCGGGATCCTCTCGGTCAGACTTGAAATCAAGGCATTGAAATCGGAGGGGCCTATTCCGTCGATGACCGAACGCTCCACCCGCGGGGCTTGTCCCTCATCCGCCTGTTGCTCATCGTAGTTCAGTTCTTTGACGAACTCATCAAAGCCCGGACCGGAATCTCCCGCTTCACCGGCACCGTTCCGTTGATCGTGCTGCACCGGTGCTTTGGGCTCTTCCCGTTCTTCAGAAGCGGGCTGGGGTGGCACCGACTGCTTGTCATGGGTTTCCCTCTTAAGCTCATCTAAGAACCATTCGAACCCGTGCGTCGCGCTTTCATCCGAGCTGATCAGGGAAGGATCCCCGCTCTTGAGCAGATCGCTGTTGGTTACGATATCCAGGTCCCCCATAGGCCTCTCCTCCGTCCCGGGAAGAGTTACCTCCACCTGCTCCACCCTGTCGGCCTTGGCCGAGTCCTGTGAGTAGACGTTCACCGGATCGGATTTCACCTCGCCGGAAAGCACAGGCTTCTGCGCCGACAGGCATCTCTCCGCCTGAGCCAGGATCTGGGCCGGGTTAAGCGGTTTGACGATGAAGGAATCAGCGCCCATTTGTTGAAGCTGCTTTTCTCTGTCCGGCTGGTGCCGGGTCAGAAGCACCACCACCGGAACGTGCTTCAAATCCTGGTCCTGCTTCAACTCCTTGAGCACCTGCGCTCCATCCATGACCGGCAGGCTCTCGTCCAGAAACACCACGTCGGGCCGACCGCTTCGGGCCGTCCGGAGAGCCTCCCCGCCGTCTTGCGCAGATAATACCTCATAACCGTGCTTGCTCAGCAGGGACTGGGCGATGTTTCTGAGGGTGGGGCTGGTATCCGCCACCAGTATTTTGCTGGCCATTATTCTCTTGAGGTTGACCCAGCCAGGGGTCCAAGGCACAACGCCCGGCGCAGCTTCTGGCTCGGTCGGTTAGGTTATTTCTTCCTGCTTGGATAGATGTCGGCTGGCCTCCTCCAGAGTCCTCTTTTCCTCACGGGTGAGGCTGTCGAATCCCACCTGGCTGATCTTCTCCAGAATCCGGTCAACGTTGTCCATCAGTTGTCTTTCCCTCTCCCTCTTCTTATCGACAGCTCTCATCCTACGTTTATGTGCTAAATTCCTCAAACGGCTCCTGAGGCTCGAAAATCGAAAGAAGGTGGAAAATCGCCAATCGGCTTTGATGTATACATATCCCACCAACATGCCCCCCAGATGCGCGAAATGCCCGATCCCATCCGAGGTATGCCCGAAAGAAGCCAAGAACTCTATGACCGCGAAGAATGCCACCAGATATTTGGCTTTGACCGGAAAGAGAAAATACAGGTAGATCAACCTGTCGGGAAACATGAGGGCGAAGGCAATCAGTATGCCGAAAATGGCTCCGGAGGCCCCAATGGTGGGTATCCGCGAGTTGAATGACAGCACGAAGGTCAAAAGCCCGGCGCCTATGCCGGTGATGAAGTAGTACTTGATGAACTCCCGGGTGCCCCAGGTTCTTTCTATCTCGCACCCGAACATCCACAGGGCGAACATGTTGAAAAGCAGGTGGAACAAACCTCCGTGCAGAAACATGTAGGTCACCGGCTGCCAGACGAAGCCTTCTCTGACCATTACCGGGGTTAACCCCAAAAGACGTATTAGCTGCGAGCCCCAAGCCATCTCGAGAACAAACATGCCCGCATTCGCCAGCAGGAGGTACTTGACCGCCCGGGTGATGCCCCCTGGTCCCAGGCTATATGTCCTATGCCGGTAATAGTCCATACTTCTATCTATCGGAGAACGGGTGGCATTGCTTAGAAAAGACAGCCCGAAAAGGCTTCCGCCGAAAACGGCCGCACCTTCCATCGGCGCTGGTGTTGCGGGGGTCTTGGAGTTACCGGAGCTTCTTTCGGACCCATGCCGGCGGACCAAAACGCCGCAATCCTTGTTTCCCCTTGACGGCCGGCATAATAGATACGCTGTGAGTCTGCAAATCGGTTTAGAGGACCAGGCAGAAATCTCTCTCCTGATCCTGCCGGGCCCGCGGGATCTGCCTCGTCTACCTGCATCGGAGGTTCGGATACGCGATCCGGTGTCCGGCCTATACGGGCATCGAAGCTAACGGGGGTCTCTGTCCCTGACCATAAGATAACAGCCCACCGCAACAGTGCAGAAAAACACGCTTCGGGATTCGCAATATTCGGCGAGTCGCTTCCATCCTTGGGTGTAACGACTTAACGCTGACGGGCAAGTCGCACGTATGGCATCCGTCGCAGGTATCTGCGAATGTCTCTTGCCTGGCCCCGACACATCTGCCCTCAGAACGTTTCCATCCAGCTAACTCATCCTCTGTCAGCGTGTTGCCAAATGGGGAAAAACCCGGACAACGGCCCGATTCCGGCGCAGTTTTTGCAACAGGAATGCGCATGTCTATATGAGCAATATGTCTTGCGATTCCCACTTCGGTTGTCCTTTTCAGGAGGTGACGCGGCATGAGAAAGAAAAGCTTGACGGCGGCACTGATCTTGGTGATCCTGCTGGCCTTCGGGGCTTCGGCCTTCCCCAGCGGGGGACCGGGAACACACGGGTACGGCCCGATAGTGATCCTGGGGCATCCTTGGGGCGAGTATCAGAGAACCACGCAGACGCCGCCGTGCTATCGTCCCGGTCCGGTGGGAAGCAGCTCCTCGGACTTCTTCCCCGCTCCGTCAGTTACCGACTTCGTGGTCGAGTTCTACCTGCGGTATGTGGTGAAGCGGCAGATCCAAGGTCAGTCCTTCATCCGCCGGCACGGAGGATCCGATTGATCACCCTCAGAAGGTGGGAGAAATGGAGATTCAGGTTAAGGGATTAGGATCTCCGACCAACGCCAGGATCAGGCCCTTCCAGTCCCTCGTCGAGGAGGGACAGTATGATCGCGCGCTTAAGGAGATCGCCAGTTTAGAGAAGAAACCGGGAACCGGGCTTTCGCCGGGTGATGAGGCCGACTTGTGTTACCTGTCCGCGGTGGCCCTCTACAATCTGGGAAGATACAAGGACGCCTTGAGCAAGGCCAACTCGGCATTTGAGCTTCTGAAGGACACCTCCGAAAACAGCAGGGTGGCGCAGATCCAGGACATACTGGGAAGAATCCACTGGGGACTGGGAGACTTAAAGAACGCCGAGCTTCATATCAGGGACGCCGTCACCACCTATCGTCGCATAAGAGACTATGCCGCCATCGTCCAGTGCGGCAACATACTGGCCCGGATACTCTTCACCAAGGCCGACTTCAAGAAAGCAGTGGAGTATCTTAAAGAAGCCCAGGACCTGGCCCGAACGATTCAGGACCACTGGATGGAGGCCAAAATCCAAGGCAACCTGGGAAGGATCAATACCCTCTTGGGCAACTGGAAGAAGGCGGAAGAGGAGCTTAGAACAAGCCTGCGCGCCAACCAAGAACGAGACAACACCATAGGCCAATGCCGGGACCTGTTGTCTTTGGGCTATTTGTCCACCCTCAGAAGGGAATTCCAGGAAGCGGAAGTGCAGCTTTCGGCTGCGCTCCAGCTGGCCCAGGACAATGACTACTTGCGGGAAACCGTGATATATCACGAGTACATGGGCGGCCTGCGCTTCGATCAGGGCAGGTATCAGCAGGCCGAGGATCACTACCGGCAGCTCATAGATCAGTGGGAAAAGGACGCACCCGACGGGGACATGATCAGCCAGACCTACCGTCTGCTGGCAGAGGTCAAGGTGGCGCAAAAACATCTGGATCAGGCGCTGCTTTACTGCCGGAAATCGCTGCAGGTGGCCAGGTCCCTGGGAGAGAGGATCGAACACGCGGCCACCTTCCGGGTTCTGGCTCAGATTTATTCGGCCGGCCGTGAAAAGCAGAAATGTCGGCGGTGCTTCCAGAAGGCCCTCTCCCTTCTGCAACAGATCGGGGCGAGGTACGAGTTGGCCAGAACCTTCTTGGAGGCGGGGCGGGCCGATTCGTTCGATTACTACAAGAGACTGGCGTTCCTCAGCAATGCCGAGAGCTTGTTCCGGCAGCTGGATTCCACATACCATCTGGGCCTGGTGAATCTGGCCATCACCCGGCTGATGAAGGACGAGTCGGATTACGGCAAGGCCCAGATCTTCCTGGCCGAGGCCGAAGCTCTCCTTAGGCAATCCGGTGACAAGAAGGAGCTGCGCCAGGCACAGGATCTGAAGTATGCCATCGACGAGGCCCTGTTTCAGTCGAGGAAAATCGCCAAATCCAACGGTCGGGTGACCTTCGACGGCGTCATCACTCAGAATGCGGAGATGAGGGAAATCATCGAGAGGCTCAAGCAGATAAAAGACTACGATATAAGCATTCTGGTGGAAGGCGAGACCGGAACCGGAAAGGACTTAATTGCCAAAGCCGTCCACTATTCCAGCTCCAGAAAGGACAGGCGATTCGTAGCCATAAACTGCGCCGCATTGCCGGAGAGTCTTCTGGAGAACGAGCTTTTCGGCCACAAAAGAGGCGCATACACGGGAGCGGACAAAGACCAGCCTGGACTGTTTGAGGAGGCCGAAGGCGGGACTCTGTATCTGGATCAGGTGGAGGAGATTCCCGCTTCCACCCAGGTGAAGCTTCTTCGGTCGTTGGAGGAAAAAGAGATCACCCGGCTGGGTGATACCAAGCCCAGAAAGATAGACGTAAGGATCATCTGCTCCAGCATCGAGGACTTGAAAGAAGCGGTGAAGAGGGGCCGGTTTCGCCAGGACCTCTACTTCCGACTGAATACTTTCTACTTAAAACTGCCGGCTTTGAGACAACGAAAAGAAGACATTCCGGTTCTGGCTAGGCATTTCCTGAAGGACTACGGGCTGGACGAAAAGAGGGTGAGGGAGTTCGGCAGAAACGGATACAGCAGAAGGCTTATGGATTACCATTGGCCGGGCAATGTGAGAGAATTAGAGAACGAACTGAAGCGAATGGTGGTCTTGGCTAAGGCCGGCGACAAGGATCCCGGCGGGTTCTTGTCTGACAGGCTGGGGTGTCCCGAAAGCAGTCGCGGCCTATCGGATGAGCAGGGCGGCTTGTTCCACCAGGTGGCGGAATTCGAGAAGCACAAGATAATCGAGGCCCTCAAGCAGTCCAATGGGGTCAAGCTCAGAGCCGCCAGGATGCTGGGCATACCCGAAGCCACCATCAGGAATAAGATAAGAAAGCACCGCATTTCCCTCCCCATATCAGCTTCCCAGGCCAACGAATAGACCCAGGTCTATTCGGTTGGGAGCGTTAGCCCCGGTTCCCTCGACGCGGAACCGGGGTTTTTTCTCGATCCGGTGAGCCGGTGCGGGATTCGATCTCTCCCCTTTTTGAAACATCTTGCTGTCCGGCAGTGCAAGGCCGAATGATGCGGCAACCTGGCTTAGGGTCTCGCCGGAATAGGCCGACGACCCGATTGGAGTCGCACATCTGAACGAATCCCATAGCTCTTTAATTTACAAAGAGTTGTCAATTAGAACGACAAATAGCCCACTATGCTGACGCCACGTTCTGCGAGATGCCGCACTGCGGATCTCATGCAAGCTGGACCTGCGCCCATCCTTATGGCGTTACTCACTGTTAGACAGCTGATTACAAGTACACTCTTTTGCAGGCCCATATGCAGGGTTCGGCACGAGTCTTGCATACCTACTGATCGACAACGGAAAGCTTAGGCGGCGATCTGAAGGGAGAAGGCTGGTCTCCGGGACGAAGACCAGCCTTCTATACTTGGGTAAGGCTGTGGTGTGCGGCTCTGCGGAGCGACTGGTGTCGGTGCTCCCGGAGGCCCAATAATCGGCCTGGGCCTGGATGTAGTCGTAGAAAAAACTTGATACCCCACCCGGGTTTTGTTATCATTACGGAGTTGAAGGAAGACGCCGGATAGGTGCTCTTCGAACAGTGGCAACGACGATATTGGAGGCCAATTCATGTCCGAGAGAAGAAAAGATCGCGGCAGGAGGTATTCCGTATGGATCGGCGCCTCGGGGGCTCTGATCCTGTTTGTTCTTTGCTCTGCCGGGGCCAGGGCCAACGTGATGCGCTATGAAAAGAGCAAGGAAAACGACAAAGCCCGGTACAAACTAACTGCGGTTCTGCCGAACGCCCAAGCCCGGGTTCACCGGGTGGGTCTTCTCAATCTCTGCGTGAGCAACTGGGGATTCTTCGGCAGCGGCCAGGGGCATCCGCTGTATGATCTCAGCGAGTCCAAAGGCGGCTGCTTCAATCCCAATCCGGATAAGGAGGTGAAGGCTCCTTCGGCCGAATATCCGGCCGGCTCCGGCATAGAATATCTCTTCTGGGGAGGCCTGTGGATAGGCGCTCTGGTGGAAGATCATCCTTACGTGTCGGTGGGATGCGACGGCTGGCGCTGGATTCACGAATTCTGGCCGGACGGGGGCAGCGATGAGTCCGTGGGCGCCATAGTCGAGCGAAGCAGCCGGCCGAACAATGGCTGCTACACCCCCGACGCCGTGTCCGAGCAGGACATCATCGCGGTCTACACCGATACTTCCGCGGACATCCCCCTCTCTCCCGAGCAGCGAGATCCCTTCGACAATCGCAAGCACTTTCCGCTGGGTCTGCAGATAAAGCAACAGAGCTATTCCTGGAGTTATGAATATGCCGAGGATTTCGTGCTGATCGACCTGTTCGTGAAGAACATCGGGGTGAGGAAAATCAGAAACATGTACATGGGCCTGTACGTGGATGCCGACTGCGGGCACGTGTCCGAGGACCCTTATGGATTGTTCGGCGCCCAGGACGACATCTGCGGGTTCAAGCGCCTGGTGACCTCGCCCAAAGGAGACTGCTCCGATACGGTCAACTTGGCCTGGATAGCGGATAACGACGGGCATGGATTTGCCGGGGAAACCATCTTCACTCCCAAAAGCCCCATTGGCGTGACCGGAGTGAGGGTGGTCCGGTCGCCCAAGGCCCTAAACTACTCTTTCAACTGGTGGGTCTCCAATCAGGGCGGTTTTCCCAAAGACTGGGGTCCGTGGATGCGGAACAACCAGGACAAATGGTCCCGGGAGAATTGCTACGAACCCGGAAAGAACAATTTCCCGGACGACGTGCTGGGAACCCCGGGAGGCGACTGCTCCAAGTATTTCGTGATGTCCAACGGGGAATTCGACTACGATCAGATGTTCTCCTGCACCTGGCCGGAGGAGTATGCCGACGAGGGATGGCTGGAGGCCAGCCCGGAATGCAGCGATCTGGCCAACGGATACGACACCCGCTACCTACTCTCCTTTGGGCCGTTCGATCAGATGGCGCCGGGAGAATCGCTGGTCATCACCGTGGCCTACGTGGCGGGAGCGGATTTCCATGTGGATCCGGCCAACTGGACGAAAAACACGACCCCCCAGGCGGTGTTCGCCAACTTCGATTTCTCCGATTTCGAGACCAACGCCCGATGGGCAGCCAAAGTGTACGATAACCCGGATCCGGAGGACCCCGACGAAGCCTGCGGTGACGGCATCCCCGACTTCAAGGGACCCCCACCGCCGCCATCGCCGGAACTGAGTTTCGAGACTCAGAAGGGCAAAGTCAAGATCAAATGGAACGGCCGGATCACCGAGAAGACCAGGGATTCGTTCAACAACCGGCTGGATTTCGAGGGCTATCGCATTTACATGAGCCGCAGCGGCCAGGTGGAGGACTACGCGCTTTTGGGCTCCTACGATCGCCCGGATTTCAAGATCTACAAGCTCAATCGGTACAAGCAGGAACGGCCCTGGGAATGGGAGGCCACTTCGGTTGTGTTGGATTCGCTTAGGAGTTGGCTGGACAAAAAAGGGGTGCAGCCGGTGGGGAGCGATCCCACCATTTGGACCAAGAGCAATCCTTTCCTGATAACCGGGTTGAATCAGCCTTTTTACATTCGTCTGTCCGACTCGGTGGACGTGCAGAACGGCTATGCCGTGGCCTTCGATTCCATCAAGCTGGAATCCTATGATTCTCTCTATTTCGAGGCTCAGGACTGGAACCTGGGTTTCGAGCCCATTGTGTCATATCCCGATTATCGGGACAGTGTGGATCGGGGATTGGTGACAGACACCTCGGATCGTTACTGGGATTACCAGTACCAAGTGGACGTGTTCCCGGCCCAACCGGTCTACTTCGCGGTGACCGCTTTCGACGCGGGGGATCCCCAGACCGGGCTGACCCCTCTGGAGGGGTCCCGTCTCATAAACAACACCCTGGTGCATCCCATAGACGACTGGGACAAGGTCAGGCAGGAGGGTTTGCAGGTTGAAGTCTACCCCAATCCCTATCGCATCGACGGAGCTTATGCGGACAACCAGTATGAGACGGGAG
>CAZPRG010000071.1:0-11723 GCA_964588675.1 uncultured Ignavibacteria bacterium | reverse complement strand
GACTGACGGGACCTGTGCACCCCGAAGGGCGAGGGGTGATTTTTTTGTTGGAGCGTAAAAGATGGCAGACCAAGTGAAGGTAACTCTGCCGGATGGATCCAGCAGGCAATACGCTGCAGGAACCACCGTCTTTCAGATCCTGAAGGATTTCGACCCGTCGTCGGCCAAAGCGGCCTTAGCCGCCCTGGTGGATGGCAGCCTGGTCGATCTCTCCAGGAAGATAGAGAGAGATGCCGAGATTCAGTCCGTCACCTTTGACTCCGAGCAGGGAAAGGAAGTCTTCTGGCATAGCACGTCGCACGTCATGGCCCAGGCGGTCAAAGACCTCTTTCCGGACGTGAAGCTGGCCATCGGGCCTTCGATCAAGGAGGGCTTCTATTACGACTTCGACACCCGGGAACCTTTTTCACCGGAGGATCTGGGCAGAATAGAGCAGAGGATGAAAGAGATCGTAAAGGAGAACCATCGATTTCAGAGAAGGGAGCTGCCCAAGTCCGAGGCCGAGAAGATCTTTGGCGACAGACACGAGAAGTATAAACTGGAGATCCTCTCCGAGCTACCGGACGAGAAAGTGGTGCTCTATGAGCACGATGGTTTCGTGGACTTGTGCCGGGGTCCCCACCTTCCCTCCACCGGATTGATAAAAAACTGCAAGCTCCTCAGCACCTCAGGGGCTTATTGGAGAGGATCGGAGAAGAACCCCATGCTGCAGCGCATCTACGGCATCTCCTTTCCCAAGAAGGAGAACTTGGACGAGTACTTGGAGCGGCTGGAGGAACAGAAGAGGCGGGATCACCGGGTGCTGGGAAAGGAACTGGAGCTTTTCTCCATCTCGGAGGAAATAGGGCCGGGTCTGGTGCTGTGGCATCCCAAGGGCGCCCAGATCAGAAGGATCATCGAGGACTATTGGATCGAAGAACATCAGAAGCACGGGTATCAGTTGATCTATACTCCCCACGTGGCCCGGCTGCACCTTTGGGAGAAAAGCGGGCATACCGGATTCTATCAGGAGAACATGTACTCCACCATGAAAGTGGAGGATGAGGAATACCAGCTAAAGCCCATGAACTGCCCGTTTCACATTCTGATCTACAAATCCAAGCTCAGAAGTTACCGGGAGCTGCCGTTACGGCTGGCGGAACTGGGCGCCTGCTACCGGTATGAGCGGTCCGGCGTGCTGCAGGGGCTCTTTCGGGTGCGGGGATTCACCATGGACGATGCCCACATCTTCTGCAAGCCGGAGCAGCTGGAGGACGAGGTGCGCCGGCTTCTGGAATTCTCGCTGTCCATGCTCCGGACCCTGGGCTTCGAGAAATACCAGATCTTTCTCTCCACCCGGCCGGAGAAGGCCATCGGCGAGCAGGAAAACTGGGACAAGGCCGAGGCGGCTTTAAGAACGGCTTTGGAAAAGCAGAATCTGGAATTCGAGGTGGACCAGGGAGGCGGGGCCTTCTATGGTCCCAAGATCGACTTGAAGATAAGAGACGTCATGGGCCGGCCCCATCAGTGCACCACCATCCAGTTCGATTTCAACATCCCGGAGAGATTCGACTTGACCTACGTGGATTCTGACGGCAACTTCCATCGGCCCATAATGATTCACCGGGCGCTTCTGGGTTCGCTGGAGCGGTTCTTCGGCGTGTTGATCGAGCACTATGGGGGGGCGTTCCCGCTGTGGCTGGCCCCGGTGCAGATAAAGGTGCTGCCCATTACCGACGAGCAGAACGCTCACTGCGAAAAGCTGCGGGATGAGTTGTCCCAGGATGGTTTTCGGGTAGAGCTGGACGACAGGAACGAGAAGATAGGCTATAAAATCAGAGAGGCGGAAAAAGAGAAAATCCCGTACATGTTTGTGGTGGGAAAGAAGGAAGTTCAAAACCAGACCGTCTCCGTCAGAAGACACAAACAGGGAGACTTGGGTGGTTTCGAACTGGAGAAGATCATTCGGAGGCTGAAGGAGGAAGTAGAGAGCAAGGTTCCGGGACCGGCCTAGCCCACTTGCGGCAGGCAGCCGCGGTGGCGTGGGTACGGGCCCGGTCTAATTGAACGAAGGTGAGCGAATCAACATGTGCTCAGAACGAAGAACCCCTAGAGGAGGTGACGTCCGATAAGAGAAAAGGAAATCAGGGCCAATCGGCGAATCCGGTTCCCGCAGGTGAGGGTCATCGGAGAGAACGGCGAACAGGTGGGCATCATGGCCACCAGAGACGCCATTCGGCTGGCACAGGAGAAGGGTTTTGATCTGGTGGAGGTCTCTCCCCAGGCCAGACCCCCCGTGTGCAAGATCATGGATTATGGGAAATACAAGTACGAACTGGCCAAGAAGGCCAAGGACGCCAAGAAGAAGCAGCGCTACGTGCAGCTTAAGGAGATGCGCTTCCGGCCCAAGACCGAGAAGCACGATTATACCTTCAAAATGAAGCACGTGCGGGAGTTTTTGATGCAGGGGAGCAAGGTGAAGGTGATGGTGGTGTTCCGGGGCAGGGAGAGAAGCCACATGGAGTTCGGCGAGAGAATACTGGACAAGCTGAAGACGGACTTGGCGGATGTGGGTGAGGCTGAACCCAGGCCCAGAATGGAGGGCAGAAGCCTGACCTTGAACTTCATGCCCAAGTCCCAGGACAAAAGCCCGGCCCAGCCGTCTGCTGCGGGGCTGTCCACGTAAGCAGCTTTATACCAACAAATTAATGCGTTCAGGTAGCGTATAACGTTAAGATCTGTAAGCGATTTGGAGGATGAGTAATTGCCGAAGAAAAAGACCAATCGGGCTGCCGCCAAAAGGTTCAGAAGAACGGGCGGAGGCAAGTTCAAGCGGAGTAAGGCCTACAAAGGGCACCTGCTGAGCAGCAAGAGCAGCAAGAGGAAGAGAAATCTAAGGAAGTCGGGTCTGGTGGATAAGGCGGACGAAAAGAAGGTCAAAAGACTGTTGGCCAGCTGAGGAGGAGCTTGAATGCCAAGGGCAAAGAACGCAGTCGCTTCACGAGCCAGAAGAAAGAAGACGATGAAAAGCGCCAGGGGATACTATGGAGGCAGGCGCAAGCTGTACCGTACGGCCAAGGAGTCGGTGCAGCGGGGTCTGGCCTACGCTTACGCCCACAGGAGAAGACGGAAGAGGGATTTTCGTCGCTTGTGGATAACCCGCATCAACGCCGCGGCCAGGCTGTATGGGCTTTCTTACAGTCTGTTCATGAACCGCCTGAAAAAGGCGGGGATAATCCTGGACCGCAAGATCCTGGCAGACATGGCGGTTCGGGACAAGGATGGTTTCGCCAAGTTGGCCAAGTTGGCGTCCGAGGCCAGTTGAGTGCCCAAACCGGTGGAATCTCAAGGCAGGCGCTTTGAGTCTATCTTGTGGAAAGGAGCTGTGTCGGGCGGGCACGGCCTTCCCACGATCCCCCGTTATCTTAAACCGCGACCGGACCAGAATCGATGATAGGGCGGAAGGGGCACATCTGATCCGGGCCCGCATATCCGATTTGCAGTCATGCCAGACAAAGATCAGTTCCAGCAAGAACTGCAGCAGCTTCTTGAGGAAGCTTCCCGGGAAGTCGGACAGGCAGACGGCGTGGACGCGCTGGAGCAGCTGCGGGTTAAATTCCTGGGAAGGAAGGGAACGCTCACTTCCCTTCTCAAGAGAGTAAAAGACTTCCCGGAAAATGAGCGTCCCTCCCTGGGAAAACTCTGCAATCAAGTTAAGAGTCAGACCGAGGAAGCTTTCCTGAAGAAGGCGGACCAGCTGAAACAGCAGCAGGCTGCTCAGACGGGGCGTTTTTTCGACTATACCCTGCCGGGAAGAAAGGGATGGCCGGGGGGACTGCATCCCATAACTCAGGTGGGAGACAGAATCATTCAGATTCTGCACGGAATGGGCTTTGAGGTGGCCAAGGGCCCGGACGTGGAGACGGACTATTACAACTTCGCGGCCCTGAACTTCCCGGAAGATCATCCGGCCAGGGACATGCAGGACACTTTTTACCTCAAACCGGACGTGCTGCTTCGTACCCATACCTCGCCGGTGCAGGTGAGGGTGTTCGAGAAAAGGAAGCCGCCGGTGAAGATCATAGCTCCGGGCAGATGCTATCGGAATGAGGCCATCAACGCCCGCAGCTTCTGCACCTTCCATCAGGTGGAGGGATTCTACGTGGACACGGACGTCACCTTCGCCGACCTGAAAGGGGTTCTTTCCGCCTTCGTGTGGGAATTGTTCGGCAGGGACGTGGGCTTGAGATTCAGGGCCAGTTTCTTTCCTTTCACCGAGCCTTCGGCCGAAGTGGACATCTCCTGCGTGATCTGCGGGGGGAAAGGCTGTAGTGTGTGCAAGCGCACGGGCTGGGTGGAGATTCTGGGTGCGGGAATGATAGATCCGGCAGTCTTCGAGGCAGTGGGATACGACCAGGAGAAATACTCCGGATATGCATTCGGGATGGGCATAGATAGAATCGCCATGCTCATGCACCGCATCGACGACATCCGCTTGTTTTATGAAAACGACCTAAGATTCTTGAGGCAATTCTGATATGAAGGTCAGCCTGAAATGGGTCCGGGAATTTGTGGACTTCGATCTGCCGGTGGACCAGCTGGCAACCCGGCTTACCGACGCGGGGTTGGAGGTGGGTGGCATCTCCCATGTGGGGGGCGATCTGAAAGGGGTGGTGGTGGGGCAGATCAAAGAAGTAGCCCGGCATCCCGGAGCGGACAAACTGGCGGTCTGCCGGGTGAACGTGGGATCGGATGACCTGCAGATCGTATGCGGCGCGCCCAATGTGGTGCCGAAGGCCAAGGTGCCGGTGGCTTTGGTCGGTGCCCGGCTTCCGGGAGGAGTCGAGATCCAGAAAACCACGCTCCGGGGCGTCGAATCGTGGGGGATGATTTGCTCGGAGAAGGAGCTGGACTTGGGGGAGGTGGAGGATGGTATAATGATCCTGGAGGGAGACCCGCAGGTGGGCCAGGCTCTTTCGTCGGCGCTGGAGTTGGATGATTGGATTTTCGATCTGGATCTTACGCCCAACCGGCCCGATTGTCTTTCCATCCGGGGAGTGGCCAGAGAGGTGGCCGCCTTGTGCGGCTCCCGGCTGAAGAAGGAGAAAACGAAATTGCTGGAGAGGGGCAGCCAGCCGGCAAAGGACCTGGTGCAGATTCAGATCGACGACCCGGAAGCCTGTCCCCGATATGCGGCCAGGGTGATAAGGGAAGTCAAAATCGGAGAATCACCGTTCTGGGCAAAGAGGAAGCTCTACTGGGCCGGCATGCGACCCATAAACAACGTTGTGGATGCCACCAATTTGGTGATGCTCGAATTGGGGCATCCCCTGCACGCTTTCGACTATCGACTATTCGCCGATCACGGGAAAGGCGGGCAGAAGAAGGTGGTGGTGAGGAGAGCAAAAAAAGGCGAGAAGTTCACCACTTTGGATCAGGTGGAGCGCATCCTTAACCCGGAAGTGCTGCTGATAACCGACGGGAAGGAAGCCGTGGCCATCGGCGGGATCATGGGGGGGCTGAAAAGCGAGGTCAGCCCGGGTACCGACACGGTTCTGCTGGAAAGCGCCTATTTCGATCCTCGGGTGATCCGCCGGGGGAGAATGTTCTTGGGACTCTCCACCGAATCCTCCCAAAGGTTCGAGCGAGGGGCCGACCCCGACGGAGTGCCGGAAGCAGCCGACCGCGCGGCCCAGCTTCTGGAGGAATTTGCTGAGGGGGAGGTGACCCGGGGTTTGGTGGACAGCTATCCTCGGAGAATCCATCCGGTTCAGATAAACTTGAGGCCGCAGAGGGTCAACCGGCTTTTGAGCACTAATCTCTCCGGCCGGCAGATGAAAGACATTCTCACCAGCCTGGATCTGGAGGTGAAGGAGAACCAGAACTTCGAAGTTCGAGTGCCCACATTCAGACCGGATTTGACCAGGGAGATCGACCTGGTGGAGGAGATAGCGCGTATACACGGCTACGCCAATATAGAAACCTCGCTGCGGGCGTCGGGAAGCTTGGTCACGCCTGTGCTCCCGGAGGATGAGCTGATCCGCAAGGCCAAGCATTTTCTGGCGGGAAGAGGATGCTTCGAGGTGATCACCAATAACCTGGTTGACCCGAAAACCCTGGTCATGCTGAAACCTGATCAGACCCAGGTGGGCATACAAAATCCCCTGAGCCAGGAACTATCCGTGCTCTCCAACACTCTGACTTACGGGCTCCTGAGCGTGGTCTCCCGAAACAAGAACCGCTTGGAGAAGAATATAAGAATATTCGAGTTGTCCAAGGTGTTCCACACAGGGAAGGGCAAGTTGCCGGAGGAAAGGCTCCATCTGGGTGTCGCGATATCCGGAGAGAGGCGACCTCGGCACTGGGAGTCGGAGGAAGCGGAAGTCGATTTATATGACTTGAAAGGCATACTGCAGGAGTTGTTTGATAGTCTCAGACTTCCCTTCGAGATGAAACCGGAGGAGATGGCCCTCTTTCGAAAACAGAGAAGTCTCGCGGTGCTCATGCCCGAAGGAAAAGTGGGAATTGTCGGCGAGGCATCCGAAGAGGCGCGGAAGATCTTTGGAATAAAGGACCGGGTTTTTCTGGCGGAGTTGGATTTCCAGGAGATGGGGGCCAGGGTCCCACGGCAGATACGGTTTTCCCCTCTGCCCAAATTCCCTCCGGTGGACAGGGACATGGCTGTGGTGGCGGATGAAGGGCTGACTTCTGGTGCCATACAGGCGAAGATCCAGGAGGTGGGTGCCGACCTGATCGAAGAGGTGACCTTATTCGACCTTTACCACGGCAGACAGGTCTCCCCGGGCAAGAAAAGCCTAGCATACTCCATTCGCTACCGCTCGCGAGAGAGAACCTTGACCGACGAGGAGGTAGACGATATTCACCGCAAGGTCGTCTCGGAATTGGAAAAGACAATGGGGATCACTCTGAGAACATGACCATCCCCGACCGGCCCGAGATATTCCCGCAGCTGAATCATAGGCTGGTGAAGTCGGAGAAACCGACGGTTTGACTATGGAACTGGAGAATTTCGAAAAGCTGGAAGAAAAGATCAGGCAAGCGGTGGAACTGATCGACAAGCTGAGACACGAGAATCAAGAGGTCACCTCTTCCTTCAGGAAGCTGGAGGATCGGGTGGGCAGCTTCGAGAAAAGCGGCAAGAACCTGAGCTTGGAAGCCGAAAGGCTGAGAAGCGAGCTGTCTCGCAAGGAAAGGGACTTCATAGAGAAGAAGGAAGAGGTCAAGAGACGGCTGCAGAAGCTGTTGGATAAACTGGTGCCTCTGGATTCCCAGTGACCGAAGCTTTGTCCCGCCGCTCGGATGGAGTTCACCCCGGTGCCAGAGAGGCAACCGACGGAACGGAAGATCCTATCGGTGGCGCAGGCCAGATCCTGTGCTTCGACTGAATTTGCTTGACAAACCTGTGTGGGGTTTCGTAATATATTGTTGTTGAGTATTGTTCATAGGGTTAGGAGTGGGGAATAGGAGCAAGAGCGCTTTTGGAAATCAGATCGCTGGTTTACTGGGCATAATGGAAGAGCGAAAACAGTCGGTTAAAGTCAATATCTTTGGCGAAGATTACCCCATTAAGGGAGATGGAGAGGCTCACTACATCCAGAGGGTTGCCGAATACGTGGATTTGAAGATGAAGGAGGTGGCAGATAAGCTATCGAACAAACTGCCTCTCCGGGTGGCGGTTTTGGCAGCCATGAACATCACCGGTGAGCTGCTCAAGGAGAGAGAAGAGAAGGATGAACAGCTGCTCCTGGTAGAGGAGAAATCGCAGTTCCTCTTGGAGCAGCTGGAAAGCAGGGTCGCTCAGAAAGATTTCTAAAAGCAGCTTTTGTTTTTCTCCCCACGTTGGTCGCTTGGTTTTTGCCCGAAGGAAGTCCGGCGGGGCCGGTATCCTGTGGCCGGGCAAAAACCGAGATCACAAGTGGGGTTTTTTAATATAGGGCCCATCCGAGCGGTGGGCAAGGAGAGGCCGTTATGAGCAACGTGATGATTGCTGCTATTGCCTCGGCTGCGGCGCTGGTAGCCTTCTTCGTGGGCTGGTTCATCAGCCGGAGGATTGGCGAGATCAAGATGGGCAAAGCCGAGGAGCTGGCGAAGAAGATCTTAGACGAGGCGGAAAAAGAAGCCAAGATCAAGAAGAAGGAAGCCATTTTAGAGGCCAAGGACGAATGGTACAAGGCCAAGGTCAATTTCGAGAAGGAACTGCAGATCAAGAAATCCGAACTGGGCCGGATGGAGAAGAAGCTGGTGGAGAGGGAGACCAGTTTGGATCGCAAGGTTGACATCCTGACCAAGAAGGAGAGAGATTTACAGAACCGGGACAAGGTTCTGTTCGCCAAGGAGAAGGGGGTCAGGGCCAAAAGCGACGAGCTCAGCCACAAGATCGCCGATCAGAACAAGCAGCTGGAGAGAATCGCCCAAATGACCTCGGAGGAGGCGAAGAAGCTCTTGATGGAGAACCTGGAAAGCCAGGCCCGCCAGGAGGCGGTTCAGCTGATCAAGGAGATCAAGGAGAACGCGGAGCAGACCGCGGAGAAGGAGGCCAAGAACATCATCATCTCCGCCATCCAGAGGTGCGCCGCCGACCACACGGTGGAATCCACGGTCTCGGTGGTGAATCTCCCCAACGACGAAATGAAGGGCCGGATCATCGGAAGGGAAGGACGGAATATCCGCTCCTTCGAGACGGCCACGGGAATCGACGTCATCGTGGACGATACGCCGGAAGCGGTGATACTCTCGGGCTACGATCCCATCAGAAGGGAGGTGGCCCGTATGGCCTTGGAGAAGTTGATCGTGGACGGCAGGATACACCCGGCGCGCATAGAAGAGGTGGTGACCAAGGCGGAGAAGGAAATGGAGGTCATCGTGCGCGAGACCGGGGAGCAGGCCTGCTTCGACGTGGGCATACACGGAATACACCCCGAGCTGGTGAAGCTTCTGGGCAAGCTTCAGTTTCGGACCAGTTATGGGCAGAACGTTCTCCAGCACAGTAAGGAGGTGGCCTTCCTGGCCGGACTGATGGCCGCCGAATTGGGTCTGGACGCCAATTTGGCCAAGAGAGCGGGTCTTTTGCACGACGTGGGCAAAGCTGTGGACCGGGAGACCGAGGGTACCCACACCCAGATCGGATACAACGTAGCCCAAAAGTTCGGGGAGAATCCCATGGTGCTGAACGCCATCGCCTCTCACCACGAGGACGTCAGCTCCGAGTCGCCTTACTCGGTGCTGATCCAGGCAGCCGATGCCATCTCCGGCGCCAGGCCCGGCGCTCGCCGCGAAACCCTGGAAGGTTATATCAAACGGCTGGACAAGCTGGAGGAGTTGGCCGACTCCTTCAAGGGCGTGGCCAAATCGTATGCCATACAGGCGGGAAGGGAGATCAGAGTCATCGTGGAGCATGAGCGCATAGACGACCACGGTGCGTCAGAGCTGGCCAATGAGATGGCCAAGAAGATCGAAGCCGAGCTGGAGTATCCGGGACAGATCAAAGTCACGGTGATCCGCGAGACCAGGGCCGTAGAGTACGCCAAGTAAACGGTGGAGGCTGTCTTTTGCCCCTACGTTCGAGCATCAACGGATTGGCGGGGCCAGGGCAGTCGGACAAACAACGAATGGAAGGCAGCCGCTGCCCCGGATCTTTCGGGGAGGCTTAGATGGGAAGTGAAGTTTGAACATATTGTTCATCGCAGACGTGGTGGGAAGGCCGGGAAGGTGGGCGGTGTCCCAGCTTCTCCCCGATCTGAAAAGAACGCACCAGATCGATTTCACCATCGCCAACGTGGAAAACGCCGCCGGAGGCTTCGGCCTCACCAAGGAGATCGCCAAAAAGATACACACCTACGGCGTGGATTGCCTCACCAGCGGCAATCATATCTGGGATCGTAAAGACATATACCCCTATCTGGAGGAAGATTTCCGCATTCTGAGGCCGGCCAACTATCCGCCCGGTGTGCCGGGCAGGGGATCGGCCGTGTTCGACGCACAAGACGGAAGCAGAGTGGGTGTTCTGAATCTCCAGGGAAGAATCTATATCAAGGAGATCGACTGTCCCTTCCGGGTGGCGGAGAGGGAAATCGAGAGACTGAGGGAGGAAACCAGCATCCTCATCGTCGATATGCACGCCGAGGCCACCTCCGAGAAGATAGCCCTGGGTTGGTATCTGGATGGAAAAGTCTCGGCCGTATTGGGCAGCCATACGCACGTGCAGACGGCAGACGAGGCCGTCCTGCCGCGGGGAACCGCTTACATCACCGACGCCGGAATGACCGGATCGCATGATTCGGTGATCGGGTTCAATAAGGAAGATGCCTTGTCCCGGTTCCTGCTGCAGATACCCCGCCGCTTCGCGCTGGGCACCAGCGATATCAGGTTCTGCGGAGTTCTGTTAAAGGTCGATCCCCAGACCGGAAGGGCCACGGATATCGAACGGATCAAAATCAACGTGCCCAAACCGGAAGAAGAAGACGATCTGGGCAACAGAAGAGACCTGTAATCCGACCCCATCATCTTTCCACCACAGGAGCCACGATGCCAGCGAAGATAATCGACGGCAAAGCCGTCTCCTCCGAGATCAAGGACCAACTCAAAGCCAAGGTCGAACAACTTCAGGCGAAAGGTAAGGTTCCGGGACTGGCTGCCGTTCTGGTAGGGGATAACCCGGCCTCCGAGGTGTACGTCAACATGAAGGCCAAGGCATGTGAGAAGGTGGGAATCCACTCGGAGGTCTACCGCTATCCCAAGGACCTGCCGGAAGCGGAGCTTCTGAAGAAAATCGACGAGTTGAACGGGAAGGATACCATCCACGGGATACTGGTGCAGTTCCCCACGCCTCCCCAGATAAGCGAGGAGAAAGTCATTTTAGCCATCGATCCCAAGAAAGATGTGGACGGATTCCATCCCTTCAACGTGGGAATGATGCTGGCCGGCAAGCCGACCTTCCTTCCCTGCACCCCGCTGGGTGTACAGGAGCTTCTGGTGAGATCCGGAAACGATCCTTCCGGAAAGCATGTGGTCATATTGGGCCGGGGGAGCCTGGTAGGAAGGCCGCTGGCTCCCATGCTGTATCAGAAGGCTAAGGGAGCCAATGCTACGGTCACCATCTGTCATACCGCCACCAAGAATCTGGCAAACATGACCAGGCAGGCGGACATACTGGTGGCCGCCATGGGCAAGGCGCGGTTCGTAACCGCCGACATGGTCAAGCCGGGGGTGGTGGTGATAGACGTGGGGACCAATAGGATCGAAGATCCCTCAACCAAGTCCGGCTACCGACTGGTGGGGGATGTGGACTTCGATTCGGTGAGCCAGGTGGCGGGCGCAATTACACCTGTGCCGGGCGGAGTGGGTCCCATGACCATAGCCATGCTGCTTTCAAACACGGTAAAGGCTTGTGAGATTATGATGAACGGCGGATCAACGGACTGAGCGGATTGAACGGATGCAAGTCGGGGAATCGGTGGTTTCCGCGTCCGATGGCCGAGGTTCCGCGAGCATGATCTTGATGCCTTGTGCTTAAGACAAGTCGTCATGAAAAAAAGAAGGGAGTCCAAAAAAGGACTCCCTTCTTGGCTTTCGGTATGAAGCTCAAGTCTACTTCATCATCACCATCTTGGCCACGGCGCTCTTGGCGCCGGAGCTGAGACGGTACAGGTAGATTCCGCTGGAGACCTCGCTACCGGAGTTGTCCTTACCGTCCCAGGTGATCACGTTCAAGCCCTGAGAACCCA
>CAZPRG010000070.1:10272-11724 GCA_964588675.1 uncultured Ignavibacteria bacterium | reverse complement strand
AGGCCGGCCGGATGGAGCTGGAATTGGGAGAGGTGGATTTGAAGATGCTGCTGGACGAGGTGCGCTCGCTGGCCGAGGTCCAAGCCCAGCAGAAGAAGCTGAAGCTCAAGTTTGAGTGCCCGGACGACCCGTCTCCCAAAGCCTACGCCGACTCCGGAAAGCTCCGGCAGGTGCTGGTGAACCTGGTGGGCAACGCCATCAAATTCACCGATCGGGGGAGCGTTACCGTGAGATCGATCGTGCGCCAGGAGAGGGGCAACGTTCTGATCGAAGTTCAGGACACGGGAGTGGGAGTGCCGCCTGAGATGAAGGACCGACTCTTCGAGAAATTCCGGCAGGTGGATGGCTCTTCCACCAGAAGACACGGAGGGACCGGGCTGGGGCTGACCATCACCAAGAACCTGGTGGAGATGATGGGCGGCGTGATCGCCCTGGAAAGTGAGGGGGAAGGCAAGGGCACCGTCGCATCCTTCACCGTACCGGTGTTTCGAGAAGCCGAGGACGGCGAATCGGCCTATCTGGACCTGGGCTTGGGAGAGATTCAGGGCAACGGATCGGGCCCGCTGGTCTTAATCGCCGAGGACGATCCCGCAGTAGGGATCTACCTGGAGGATCTGTTGCAGGGCGAAGGCTTCACCACCATCCAGGCTCGTAACGGGGACGACGCCGTGAGTTCGGCCAAGGACCATCACCCGCAGATCATGCTGCTGGATTTCTCCCTGTCTCAGAGAACCGGAGGCGAGTTGAAAGACGCGGCGCAGGTAATGAGGATACTGCGCAGGGACCCCCGCGGACGCGATGCGCAGGTAATGATAATAACCGGGCAGGACCCGAGATTGGTGGAAAAGAGGCTCCGGGAAAGCGACCTGGATCCGATGCCGCCGATTCTCACCAAGCCCCTCGACCGGAAGGTGCTGCTGGATGCGATGAAGAAGGCCCAGCCGGAGAAAAAAGAGGAGGCGCGGGTGGGTCAAGCGAGAGACCCCCAGCCTGCCGGACTGGCCTGACGCGCCGAAGGATCGAGAACCTGCCGGCGACCATTGACAACCGGGCCACTGCCCGGGCGCAGGTTTTGGAAAACGAAGCGCCGGCGGCAACAAAATCAAAGGAGATCTCGGCCGATGCCGATAAAGGCTAGTAGGCAGAAACGAAGCCCGGTTCGCCGGGACCGCGGGATACCGCTCATCAAGAGGGCATCCGCTTTGTCGGACTAAGGTACATCAACGGCGGGCCAACTGAAGGGACGATGATGGAAACTATACTCCTGGTCGACGATGAGAAAGTAAATCTGAAGATCCTAAGCACCATACTGCGCTCCGGAAGATATCGCTTCTTGGAGGCGGCCAGAGGGGAGGAGGCGCTCAAGATGCTGAGCCAGGGGGACGTGGATCTCATCATCCTGGATCTGATGATGCCGGGGATGGACGGTTTTGAGACCTTGGAGAAAATCAA
>CAZPRG010000070.1:0-10262 GCA_964588675.1 uncultured Ignavibacteria bacterium | reverse complement strand
TCCGCATGCGGAAGACGCCTCCGCCATCGAGAGAGGGCTGGAGTTGGGGGCCAACGATTACTTCACCAAGCCCCTGACCGACGATGATCGGAGGTTCCAGCTTCCGCTTAAGGTGAGGAATCTGATCAAGATGAAGAAGATGCAGGACCTGTTGGTCCGGCTCAACGACGAGTTAAAGAAGACTCAGGATAGATTGATCCAGAAGGAAAAGGAGGCGGCCGTGGTAGAGATGGCAGGAGCGGCCAGCCACGAGCTGAATCAACCTCTCACCGCCATAATGGGAAACCTGCAGCTGATCATGGCCAAGCTGCCCCAAGACGACCCTTCGGCAGAAAAACTGGAGAAGGTGATGGGGCAGGTGGATAGAATGGTGGAGTTGGTGAGGAAAATCGGACAGATCACCAGGTATCGAACCAAAAGATACGCCGAGAACATAAAGATAGTAGACATCGACTTAGCCTCCCGTGCCGACCGTGACGAGAAGATGGAGGCGACGAGGACCCCATAGGCCTGCCGGCGGATTCTCCGATTTGCGTCTCCGCAAGCATTTCGACATTCCCCTCGGTGGTCGTGCCCATCGTGGGCAGACTCGCTCCGAACGATGATTGGACCACCTCTGCCCCGGGCGTGTTTCACTCCAGGTGACCCGGATCCTCGTTCTGAATGACCGAGCTCACCGGTCTTTTCAGGCGACAAAAGGTTTGACAAACGTCTAATCATGGCTTACCATTTCGAGGCGATGACGCGCTTAGCTCGTTTCTCAGCGGCCTTGTGCAGTGCCTTTATGGTCGGCCTGTGTGTCCATCCCTCCGTGGCCCAGACAGGGGCATCAGATTACCAGTGGCCCATACCAGAACTCAGAAATCTGTCCTCCATTTTCGCCGATTACCGCTATTTCCGCTTCCATTCGGGCATAGACATCCCCACGCAAGGGAAGACAGGATACCAAGTGCTGGCCTGCCAATCCGGTTACGTTTATCGGGTGTATGCCTCATGGAAGGGATATGGAAAGGCTCTGTACCTGAAGTTGGATAACGGCGAATTCGCCGTCTTCGGACACCTGTCGAGCTTCTCCGAGAAGATAGCCGGGCTGGTGGCAAGAAAGCAGCTTGCCAACCAGAAGTATCATCTGGATTGGTTTCCGCAGGAGAACGAATTCCGGGTGGAGAAAGGAGAGATCGTCGGATATTCCGGAGACACCGGCTGGGGAGGTCCACATCTTCACTTCGAGTTGAGGGATTCCGAAAATCGTCCCCTCAATCCTCTGACTTCGGGTTTGTCGGTGGCGGACGGAATTCCGCCGGTGATGCAGTATTTGGTTCTCAGACCTTTGAATTCTGCATCCCGGGTGGACGGCTCGACCGAACCTGAGATCCTGTCGTTGTCTTATGACCGCGGAGGCAGCCTGTATAGGCCGGACCTGTCGCCGATAGTCGAGGGAGAAGTGGGGCTGGAGATTTCGGCTTACGACAGGATGGACGATTCCGGATTCAAGTTCGGCATCTTGGGGCTGGAGCTATATCTGGACGACGGCCTGCTTTTTGCCTCCCGATACGATCGAATATCGTTCGAGACCACGCATCAAGTGGAATTGGACCGGGATTTTGAGCTTAAGAAAACTCAGGGGAAGAGTGCCTATAAGCTTTATGTCGAGCCGGGCAGTGAGCTTCCCCTGTACCGAGTGGCCAAGGGGCAAGTGGCCGCCAGGAGCCCGGGGCCGGAGAGCCACACCATAATAATCAAAGCCCTGGATGCCTCGGGCAACGTTTCTACGGCGAAATTCACCCTGATCTTCGATCGGGCGCCGGCCATCCTCTCATGTTCGACATCGACCCGGGCCGGACGGCCGGAGGTCAATCTGGTTTTTGAGGACCCCGACGATACGGTCAAGCAGATCATCATAGAGAAACGTGCCTGGGAAGGTGCGGTCTGGCAGGAGGTGAAGAGAGAGGCACAAAACGCGCGCCAGGGCGAGAGGGCCATAGCTTTGGAAGATAGCTTAAACGAGCCGACATTTCTCAGAGTGAAGCTCAAGGATGGGTTTGGGGCAGTCTCCGACGCCAAATACCTGTTAGTCAAAGTCGATCAATGGGGAGACTCGATTCCTCCGGAATCGCTCAACTGGAATCCCAGCTACCGATTCGAAAACAATACCTTTCTGTTCGACATCCGGTTTAGCCAAGTCTTGTTGCATACCCCGCAGCTCTTGCTGAAATCCGGCGGATTCGACTTTGAGCCCCTGTTTCTTGAGCAAACAGACGTGGAGGAATATCGGGTAGATTTCCCGTTCTACCTTAAGGAGCCGAAGGAGATGACTCTTTTGGCAAGGGCGGTAGCCTTGAACGGCGACACGGCGGAGCTGAGGCAGGAGTTTCCCGTCGCCATCGTCACACCATCCGGCGGAGGGAAAGCGGTTAGCTCGGACGGCAAGGCCAAGGTGGAAATGGAACCGAGTACAGTCTATGACGACATGGATGTGAGCATCGAAGAAATCAGCTTGGACCCGGAGAGGTCGAGAAAATCGGTCAGCGGGGTTTACTCGTTTAAGCCTTCAACCGTGCCCTTGAACGGCTGGGCCAAAATCTCAATTGAATATCCGAGCCAGGGTTGTGATCCATCCAGGTTGGCGCTTTACGAGCTGACAGGGAAGGATTCCTGGGGTTTCGTGGGCCAGGACCTGGATGCCTCAGAAGGCACGGTTGCAGGGAAGGTAAGGTATTTGTCCTCCTATGCTCTTTTGGAGGACACCCTGGCCCCCACGGTGGAAAGGGTCTCGCTTCGGCCGGGAGCCAGGATCAAGAATAGGAGGCCGAAGATCACGGCCCTGGTCAAAGACGATTTGTCCGGCACCGGAGAGGACGATGATATGGAGATTCGGATAGACGGACAGTGGTTGATATCCGAATACGACGTAGACCATCACATTCTCTCCGCCCGGCCCATCAGCGCTTTAGCATCCGGCGAGCATTCTCTGGTCATCCGGGCGCGTGACCGGGTCGGAAACGAAACTGAGATAAAAAGACAGTTCTTCGTGATCGGGAATAAGTAGGGCGGACGCTGCGGCTGACGTGCAGCGCTGGATCGCAACCTCTCAGGAGTGAAAGTTGGTCAAGATAAAAGTGCTGGCGGTGGGGAAGACCAAGGAGGCGTGGATCAAACAGAGCATACTCCATTACCTGCGGCTCTTGCGAAAGTACAGCAGGACTGAAGTGATAGAAATCAAGGAGGAGAAGGTCACCGACTCCAAGGACGTCAAAGCCATCCTGGATGCCGAGGGCGAGAGAATCATCGAGCTCTTGAACAGGGAAAGCGGCTCGGGATCATCTCGCCTGCCTATCGCACTGGATAAGGGCGGGAGGGAACTTAGCTCCGAAGGGTTGGCTGACCTTCTGAAGCATGAGATGAACCGGGGCTCAAGTCAGTTCATCTTCATTCTGGGAGGACCGCTGGGTTTGTCTCCGCAGGTGGTGAATTCATGCAGACTAACGCTCTCACTTTCTCGAATGACCTTCACTCACGAAATGTCGAGGATTATCCTTCTGGAGCAGATCTACCGAGCACTATCCATTCTCCACGGTTCGGATTACCACAAATGACCGCTGCCGACCGGGTTGTCGGCAGAGAAGAGGTTTAACAAGGTGAGGGTCGCCAGGTTAGGTTCGGCTCGTGGGGAAAACATCGGAAAAGTAGCCTTGCACGCTCAAAAACCGCTTCTTTCGAGCCTCCGAAAGCCTCTCCTTGTCCTGTACTCCAAACTTGAGATTCAAGTCCGAAGACAAAGGGAAGGAGACTTCAACCTTCTTGCGGCTTCCCCGTCCCGGCTTGAGATCGAACCTGCACCCCGACGACCCTCCTTGGTAATATCGTCTTATCGGTCCCGGATGCCTCCTCCTGCTTCCCTTTCCCGCACCACTATGCGCCGCTGAGGCCATCCGTTACGTCCGGGCTCTCGCTCTCCGCGCTGCGATGCAGTATCATCCCGCGCATCCAGTAGGGCTGGAAAGTCTTTTTTAGTTTCTCGATCCTCTCCGTCGTGATCTCCACATTAGGAGGAGGGATCACTTTTCTGTG
The DNA here is from genome assembly GCA_964588675.1 of uncultured Ignavibacteria bacterium. Classification (GTDB taxonomy): domain Bacteria; phylum Zixibacteria; class MSB-5A5; order MSB-5A5; family SM1-73; genus SM23-73-3. The sequence goes on along the minus strand of CAZPRG010000070.1, from coordinate 6,191 downwards.
GCGTCTCTTCGGTCTTTCATCGTTGAGCCTGAGGAAGTCGTCCATCGCTCGCTCCTTTTCTATTTCAAAAGAACCATTTTGTCGGTTTTGACGAAATCGTCCATCCTCAATCGGCAGAAATAGACTCCGCTGGGGACGGAGTGGCCCCTCTCATCAGTCCCATCCCAGTCGATGGAATGATCTCCCGGGGTTTGCGTCCGTTCCACCAGAGTGCGGATTCTCTCTCCCAGCAGGTTGAAAATCTCGATATTGACCCATCCCTCTTTAGGCAGGGAATATCGGATGTTGGTCTGAGGATTGAATGGGTTGGGATAGTTTTGTCGCAGTTCATAACCCCCTAACCCGGTTTCCGTCAGGTCATCTTCCACTCCGGCCGGGCTGACGAAAAGATCGCAGGTCATCACCGGCAGGGAGTTGGAGACATTCTGCACGGCCACGTATGTGGGTGACGTTGTATAGCTGTTGCTGTTGGGAACCGAGCTGCCATTGAAAGTCCTCTTGCCGGTAGTTCCGGGAAACGGATCACCCACATAGCTGACTGCTGCAAACGGCCTGGTGGACTCCAGTTGCCACAGGCCGTCGGCCTGCTCCAGCGCCACCTTGAAATGACCGTAGGCGGTGTGGCCGGGATACCACTCATGGTCGTTAGCCCCATAATCTCCCACGTTCTCATCCACGTGCCAGATCAGAAGCCCTTCCGCGGGAAGGGACCAGTCGTAGCCGGTTTTCTGTCGGTTGGCAACCAGGAAGTACTCGCTTCCGGGGGAACCATCGGTCCACAGCTTGTAGGCCACCGGCGAGTTTTCCATCTCGGGAACGGATACTCCGCTGGTGTTGGCGACGATAAGGGTGGGAGTGAGATAGCCCAGCTTGCTCAAACACCAGGCGTCGGGCCAGGCGGGCGAATCCCCCAGATAGCCGTTCCAGCTTCCGCCGGCCATCAGACTCCATTTTCCTATTCCATAGGAGGAGTAATCGGTGTCGTAGAGATCGGGCAATCCGAAAACATGGCCTAGCTCGTGGCAATAGACACCACAAGTCATATCGTAGCTGGAAAGCCAGTATTCCGGCTGCATGGTATAGTCCCAGACCTGCACTCCGTCCTTCAGGTTGGAACTGGACCAAGACCAGGTAACGCCCCATTTGTGAGACCAGATATCGGTGGAATCCCCGGTGATTTCCGCTCCCCGTCCGGCGTGAACCACAACCAGGGCGTCCACGTATCCGTCCCCGTCGTTGTCATAGTCGGAGAAATCGACGTAGGGATCGGCCAAATCGACCAAGTCTTCCACCAGCTTTTGGCAATTGTGGGGATAGGTTCCGTCCACCCCAAAATGGTCGTCCACGTAATATGTATAAGTCTGCGGCGCGGTGTACCAGCCGGTCGTGGACGGTAAGTTGATGGTGAGGATGTCCAGCGTGCCGTAGGAGACCGCCTGATAGTAGTGACGGACGCATCCCGTCTGATTGGAGAAAACCAGCGTGTCGAAGAAAGAAGGGTTCACCGCAGACGAGTTATCGCTGAACTCTACCAGGAGAACCAGGAGATTGAAGTCGCCCACTGGTCCAGTGCCAGTAGGATAGACCTGGCTTGCCGGATGCAGGCTGGGCTGGTCCAAACCCATCTTCTGGGCTAGGCGGGGACTGAAAAGATGCTTTGGCGCGGTCACCTCCCCGCTTTTGATCCTGTACTCCAGGTCAGGGTGAGGCGGCATGGCGGAGGCTGCCGTGTTAAGCATAGTGATACACAATACAGTCAGCCATACCGGGTGAATCATATATTCGATTTTCATCTTCTCACCCCTGTTGAGCACACGTTGGCTCGTAAACCTGCCGGTAAACGCGCCGTCTATAGGAATATGCCATTATTCGTTGAGATTTCAGGTGGTGTCCCGAACCTAATCGGGCTCGGGACACCACCCCGTGCTGGGACCGGAGTCTTACTTTCTGGTCTTTCTGCGAGTAGTGGTCTTCTTCCTCCGGGTCGTGGTCTTGCGAGTGTTTCTGGTCTTCCGCATTCTTCTCACCCCCTTTCCTTGTCTAAAGGTCCAGGCCGTTCGTAATGGCCAGGCTGACGGCCTTGCTTCTTGTAGGCCACAGTCCTTTCTGCATAGCGATTCCCACGTCCAAATGATATCCACCCCGTTTCAAACCCAGCCCACAGGCGATTTCCAGCGCCTCGGCTCCTCCGACCGAAAGTCCCGTTCGCAGAGCCAGCAGACGTGAAATTCGATACTCTGCGCCGACCGAAGCTTTCGGCTTGTTGGAGACGCCTATTCCCTGCTTGATTCCCTGTTCGAAGTCGAGGGTCAGAAGCGACCTGGCGCCCTGGCAGCCGATCCCGAAACGCAGCAACATGGGAACGTGAGTGGTGAATGAACCTATGTCTCGGGTGTAAGATTCGTCTACTACCAGCGAATCCACATCGAAGTCCTCTGCCAAGAGCGAATCGACTCGAAAGGCATATCCTTTCTCTTGCGTTCTTCGATTCCATTTAATCGCGCCCATCGCGTTGGCCAGCACGGCGCCGAAGCTCCATTTTCGATTATGTCTGAAGGTGATTCCCAGGTCCAATCCATAGCCGTTGCCGCCCTGCGCCGACCGAACTGCGAAATCACCTTGCCCAGTTATCCCGGTTTCGAGAGTGACCATCTCGCCTTGAGATTGAATTACCTCTTGATAAGCAAGCCCCCGAACGTACTTGACTCCCAATCCGCAGAGAATCGCCTTTTCACCATGCTTCCACATTGTTTTGCCGTACGAGAAACCGAAATCCGCCGAGGCATAAGCTTCCCCGTCCGAATTGGTGAGAAGTATGGTGTCGTTAATCTGGTTGCCGAAAAACAGAACCTCAATGGGATCCTTGGGGAAAAGCAGTCGAGAGCTGCCCTGGCCGGAGATGGTGAAGGCCAGGTTGCCCCAGGAAATGCCCAAACCCAGAATGCTGGCCTCCGCGGACCCGCTGAAGCCGTCCGCCGGAATGTCTTGGAGAATGGCTTCCTTATCATCGGTGGCAAGAAACTCGCCGTTATATCGATTGTACTGATTCAATGTGAAGGCATTATTGTATGCGCTGATCCCCAGGGACAGAACCACCAAGCTTCTATCCGAGCCTCGGGAGAAACCCAGATTGGCCGGGTTCCAGAATACGGATTCGACTCCCCTGGCGGCTTGAGTGTATGCTCCGGCCATGCCAACGCTTTTGCCCGAGAGGCTGCCGGATGCATCCGCATCCTGGGGAATCAGCCAGAGCAGGCTCAGAGCCACTATGATCAACATCCGCCTCATGTGGTTCAATCCTTCTTGCTTTTGACCTCGAGCTCCATATAGGAGGTTATGTCCAGATAATCCGCGGCCGAAGCTCTGATCAACTCGCCTCCCGTCCCCGGAAGATCGATCACTCCCCCCATATAGAAGGGGCCGTTCGCGAACACCTGCAAATCGTCGTAGGTCACCTCAATCTCGGTCGTGCTGAAGTCTGATTCCTCGACCGATCCGTCTCGGTTCAACCGGCCTGCCGGAACCGCCACCGGACCGATCACCAGATCCGGGTTTGAGAAGAGCCGGCCTTCGCCTTCGGAGAAATAGATTTTCGCTTCTGCTGTCAGCGGAAGGTGGTTTTCCACCTTCAGGATTACCTTCCCGGAATTGAGTTGATCCCGGATCAGCTCCCTCAGGTCCTCGTCCGCTTCGTCCGAGCTCGGATCGATCTCAATCCGGCAAGAGTCCCAGATTAAGTCCAGGGGAGAGCTGACCTCAACTGTCGCGAATGTGAAATCGCTTTCCCTGGCGATGCCGAAAGTCCGGCCGTCCCCACAGATGGCCTCGCCGGTTATGGTGATTCGCTGCGGAACCGGCGACAAAAAGGAGCCCAGATCATTTTGCTGCACATACGTGACGGCCGTTCCGAACGGACCGGCAGCAGGCACGTTCGCTTGCAGAGCAAGGTCCTGGCCGTTGTTCCCCTGAATGTCGACGGACAAGTCGACCGGGAGATCGACCCCGTTGTGAATCTCCAGACTCAGACTGGCATTGGGAAGTTGTGCAGACTCGAATCCTTGGGGGAGGTCCAGTTCGTACTGCTTAGGGTCTATTGCCACCCGCGTCGGCTCGATGATTCCGGCTACATATGTGAAAATCAGATCCGAAAGCTGCGCGCTGAAAGCCACCGAGTCGGACGACGCGAAACCGACCAAATTTCCTTCTGATCCCGGGGAAGACACTTTGGTTTCTATCACCACATTGGTGTGGCTCCCCAGCGTAAGAGTATATCCGTCCAGAGACAAGTTCAGCCCGGAAGACCCGGATGCGGGCAGGGAGCATGCGGCAGATAGATTGTGGCCATCCTTAATCAACTGGGGCAAGCTGACGGATACGTTCGCATCCAGATTTGTGAAGTTTTGCAGATCGAGGGTGAGTTGACCGCTTCTGATGCCTGCGCTGTCGATGAGACTGGCGGTGGGGAGCAGCAGGGTTTCGCTCTGCGAAATCTCAAGCGACGACACCTTGGCCTGGCCCCACGACACCTGCATGCTGTCAAGAGTCAAGGTCACCGAAAGGCTTTTGTCCTCGGTGCTTGGGAGATACCCGCCCAGCGATGCCCCGGTTATCTCTATACTCAACCGATTGGAAAGGGTGGTCTCCTCGAAAATCAAACTTTGAGAGAGCGACCCGCTGTCCGCTAATCCATCCGGCAACATGACAGTATAGAGGGTGTCGCCCGAATCCCCATCTATCAGTTTCACTCTAATCAGACTCAAATCCAGGCCCAAGTTGTTGCGCATTTCGAGGCTGCTAAAGGCCTGCTGCACATGGACCCGGGAGAAGTCGGAAAACGGATCAAGATCGTCTCGCACTGTGGCACTGCAAGGCGGGACGTCTCCCGGTTCGCCCTCGTAGAACTCACTCAGAGCGATGGTTATCTCCCGTGACTCTCCGGAGTGGACTTTTACGATGCCCAGAGTATCTTTGAAGTTCAGGGTCATTGGGTCGCAGCGCAACTTGTCGGTCAATCGTACCGTGTCCATATCCTTCTGAAAATAGAAGAGAGGATTACCCAGACTGTCAAGCGTGAGGTATTGCTGGTCCATCTTGTCTATCAAGGTTGCCATGTCATAGTGTTTGTTTACCAACGGCAGCGTCAGTTTCAGGTTCCAGGTCGGGGTTACCGGCTTCTCGATGGAGCATTGAAGGACAGTGAGGGAGAGGAGCAGAATCATCCAGACTGTCCAAGGCCAGAATCGATTCATTAGGTTCCCTTCGAAAAACCTGCTGCGTCATGCTCCGTTCCCGGCATGTCAAAACCAGCTTTCGCTTTTGGGCTAAGTACGACAAAACAGCCGTTCCCCGGACGCGGAATCGCGCTTTGAGGGAAACGGGTATGCTTAAGGGGGCTATGACTTATTTAGCAACTGACGTGCCGGAAGCGTGCCGGCGTGATACTGCGCTTTAAGTTAGGAATGGCAACCACCTCACTATCAGCGGTTTAGCCGCAGCACAAATCCGTGCCACGACGGAGAAACAATCAATCAACACTCCGAAAAACATCCTAAGCTGTTGGAGAAACTCAACATCCTGTGGGCATCCGACCACCCTCACCGGTTCACGTGACAGCCAATCAAGAGGAATCATGCCGGAAGAAGGGAGGTAAAAGTCGAGAGCGAAACAGCCTTTTCCAGACGTACCTTCTGTTGATCATGAGGTGCTCTTAGTAATCCCAAAATGTCCTCGACAAATGCGTTCGGCAGTTAAACTTGAAGAGTGAGGATTTTAATGCTGAGTCAGAAGAATTACCTTGACAACTTTTCCAATGCTTGTTATTTTTTTCACAAGCCCGGGAGGAGTGTATATGCTTCAAGTCTATTTCCCATTGTTCCTGATGATATTCTTCGTGACCGCTCTGGCACTGGTGATCGTGGCTCTTTCCTATCTGCTGGGAAAGAGAGTGTCTACCAAGGAGAAGATGGCAACCTACGAGTGCGGAAATGAGCCTTTCGACGATGCTCGAGCAAGATTTCCGGTTAAATTCTATCTAATCGCCATCCTTTTCATAATATTCGACATCGAAGTGGTATTCCTGTATCCTTGGGCCGTGGTTTATAAAAAGCTGGCGCTGTTTGGCCTGATAGAAATGGGGGTGTTCCTCCTGATACTTCTGGCGGGCTACTTCTACATAATAAAGAAGGGCGCGC
>CAZPRG010000069.1:0-12199 GCA_964588675.1 uncultured Ignavibacteria bacterium | reverse complement strand
GAGAATATCTTGTCAACAGCGCTAGGCAGCTGGAGCAGGCGGGTTGCTTCTCCGTCCTAATCGAGTCGGTGCCGAAGGATTTGGCTGTGGAGATCACCGGCTCTCTGCAGGTTCCCACCATCGGAATCGGGGCAGGTAGCGGATGCGATGGACAGGTACTGGTAATAAACGACATCCTGGGTCTGTTCGAGGATTTCAAACCGAGATTCGTAAGAAGGTACGCAAACCTGGCAACTGAGATAAGAAAAGCCTGCAAGGACTTCCTGGGGGACGTCAAGTCGGGCAGGTTTCCCTCGGATGAAGAGAGCTACTAAGCAGAATTCGAACCAGAAGAGCTCACCGGTCATGCAGGTGACCAGATCGCCCAAGAAGATGCAGGAGATCTGTGGGGGACTCAAGCGCAGAGGGAAGACTATCGGCTTGGTCCCCACCATGGGTTATCTGCACGAAGGGCATCTGAGCTTGGTCCGCATCGCCAAGAAGAAATCCGACGTGGTGGTGGTGAGCGTGTTCGTCAATCCCACCCAATTCGGACCAAAGGAAGACTTCGCCAGATACCCCAGAGACTTCGAGAGGGACAGATCCCTTCTTGAACAGGAGGGCTGTGATTTCCTCTTTGTACCACAGGTCAAGGACATGTATCCGGAAGGACATTTGACCTACGTGGACGTACGCGAGATCACAGGCAAACTTGAAGGAGCCTCAAGGCCGGGACACTTCTGCGGGGTGACCACCGTGGTGGCCAAACTGTTCAATACCGTTCAGCCCGACCTGGCCGTGTTTGGCCAGAAGGACGCCCAACAGTCGGTGGTTTTGAGGAAGATGGTGGACGATTTGAATTACGGCATCCGGATTGTAGTCGCTCCCACCGTCCGGGAGAAGAACGGACTGGCCTTAAGCTCCAGGAACAAGTATCTCTCCCCGGAGGAGCATAGACAGGCAGCGGTGTTGTATCAATCACTGCGCCAAGCGCGCAAGCTGATCGCCTCTGGAGAGAGAAACGCCGACCGGATAGCCGCGGTCATGCGGGACCTCATTCGCGAGCGATCCTCAGCCCGGCTGGATTATATCGCCGTCACCGATGCCCACAGTCTACAGAGAGTGAAGAGACTGACCGGTGAGGTTTTGATTTCGCTGGCCGCCCGATTCGGAAGGACCAGACTCATTGACAACATCAAAATCCGTGTGAGTTAAGCGACGGCTCGGCAATATCCACCAACCGCACTTGGTCTGATGAACTCAAAGAGCAAAGACAACTTAACGTACAATCGTTGTGAAGGACGGTTCAAGAGAATACGAGTCGAGACATCGCCGGTATCCTGTGGAGGAAAAGAGATCGGCGGTTCGTTTTTCGCATAAGATCGGACGCTCCCTATGATGGTCACCATCTGCAAATCCAAGATACACCGGGTTCGGGTCACCGAGGCCGACTTGGACTACGAGGGGAGCATAACCATCGACCGGACCCTTATCCAGGAAGCCGGCATACTTCCCTATGAGAAAGTCCAGGTGGTCAATCTCAACAACGGCGCCAGATTCGAGACCTACGTTCTGGTGGGGAAGGCCGACTCGGGAACGGTTTGTCTGAACGGACCGGCGGCCAGACTGGGGCAGGTGGGAGATCTGTTGATCGTCATCTCCTATCGCCATCTGGAAGTGGAAGAGGCAAGAAAATACGAGCCGAGGATAGTCCACGTCGACAGGAATAATAGAATCTTAAAAGAAGCGTGACCCAGGTCTTCGGGCGAAACCCACCAACCTCCCAGGCTAAGAGCCTTAATTCCCTAAAAGGACAATGACAGATTCCACACCACCGGTGGCTATCGTGTTGGCGGCGGGCAAGGGCAAGAGGATGAAATCCCACCAGCCCAAGGTGCTTCACAAGCTGGTGGGAAAACCGATGGTGGAGTACGTGGTGGATGCCGCCAGGGCTGCAGGCGCGAATCGGATTATTCTGGTGATCGGGCATAATTGGACCCGAATGCATGACTACCTGAGGGGTTTGAAAGTCGAGTTCGTCGTGCAAAAGGAGCAACTGGGAACGGGACATGCCGTACTGCAGGCCAAAGGGCTGCTCTCGGATTTCGAGGGCGACGTCGTCGTTCTCTGCGGGGACGTGCCGGCGCTCAGGCCGGCAACTCTGAGGAGTCTGTTGCAGGAGCACCGAGCACACCGGGCCGCGGCTACCGTGCTGACGGCCGTTCCGGAGGATCCCTCCGGATACGGCAGAATTATCCGGGACGATAAGGGAGGCGTGCAGGGAATAGTGGAGGACAAAGACGCTTCTGCCGATCAAAAGAACATAGGGGAGATAAACACCGGCACCTTTTGCTTTGACAAGGCCGACTTGTTCTCGGTCCTGGAACTGGTGAGCAGCGACAATGAACAGAAAGAGTACTATCTGACCGATACGCTTAGACTTTTGTTGGATCGGGGGCTTTCGGTGCGGGCGGTGGTGGTGCCCGATCCTCGGGAGACGCTGGGGGTGAATTCGCAGGACGAACTCGAGGCAATGGAGGAGTTTCTCCGGTGCAGGTAAAGCCTCCAAACGAAGCCTCCGAGCCGGGCGTATCAATGGCTGGCGGGAACATCCTGTGCACCACGGAGTTATTCAGAATGGTCTTGCCGGCGAATCATGATGGTTAGGCGCAGGAGGTTCCGCAGGATAATTGCATCCGCTGAGACTTAAGGCAGACCGAGAGTCAGGCATCATTGGCGCGGCACCGTATCGCGACTGTGGTTTGCTTCCAAGAGTCTTTGCAGAAAAACATTGACAGTTCAAGAGCTGGGTCCTATATTTCTTGATGTAAGCCGTCCATTGGCAGGAGGCTCGGATGAAAAAGATTGGCAAATTCGTCTGGCTTTCCATCGCACTGGCGCTGGTTATCGTTCCTATGGCTTCGGTCCGATTGCCGGCATCTGAGATTCAGTCAGGGCAGAACGATCTTCTGGGAGTCAAGTCCAATGTCAAGGGTCTCAGCCTTCTGGACCCCGCGCGATTGAGATTACATCAGAGCTATACGTTTTCTTATTTCTCGAACTCCAGATCCAGCGGCAGCCTGGGAATCTACACGACGACCTTGGACTATCAGCTCTCCGAGCCTTTGAGCCTGACTCTGAGTCTGAACTACTTACACCAGCCTCTCTCGGTTTTCGGGCGCAGCAACGCGGGAACAAAGTCTGACATTTTGCCCAACTTTCAGTTGCGCTACAGGCCGAGCAACAGTTTCTCCCTGTGGATAGACGTGGTGACGCTCCCCTCCACCTACGGTTGGGGATATGATGGATATTGGTGGGACCGCCGCAGGTGAAACCCTGGTCTTTCGTCTATGCCCGACGATTCCAAGGCATTTGATCCCGAACGCATTCATGAATTCGTGACCCAAAGCAGGCCTGTCCGCTCTTTTATCCACCATCGTTCCATTCCGGCAACGAATGTCTAAGACCACCAAGAGACGAAAGAAATACAGGTACTACCGTCGAAGGAGACTTAAGAGGACCGGTCTGTGGAAAAGTCTGGTCTCCAAACTGGTTTCCCTCTCCATCTTTCTGTTGACGCTCGTCCTGGTGGTGTACGGCCTCTCCCTTTTCACCAAGCTGCATAGGCCCGGGATTAAGCCGCAGGAGGAGCTGGTGTTCAGCCGAACGCAGATATTGAACGCCTCTCACCGGGACGAGGCGGTGGGGCTGGTGACCGAAAGATTAAGCCGGATGAAGGCTGACAATGTTGCTCATCAAATCGTGGATGTCGGAGAATTGAGGTCTTTTCAAGGCGGTGAGAGCATGATCCTGGATCGTTCCGCGGATGCCGGTCAGGAGAAGCCTTCCCGGCTGGCGTTGGGCATTCCGGCCCGAAACGTGGTATGCAAACCGCTTAAGGACAACTATCAGGCGATTTCGTTGACCATCGTGATAGGCAACGACTGGCAGGTCCTCTCCGCAGGCATCTGAGCGGATAACATCCGGACCCAGGTGGAAAGAGGGCAAGAAAACAGGAGGAATAAAGCCGCTTGAGCATGACATCCAGGAGATTGGCGCGCTTGGCTGGTGAGCTGGCTTTGGAAAAAAAAGCCTTCGACGTCAAAATACTGGACTTGCGTAAGCTGTCCTCGGTGTGCGATTTCTTTGTCATCTGTTCGGCCAGCGTGGAGCTTCATGCCAAGGCGGTGGCGGATTGGATCACCGAGAACCTAAGAGAAAGGCAGATACACTTCTGGCACCACGAGGGTTATCAGGCCTCCAGATGGATCCTCCTCGATTATGTGGACGTGGTGGTGCATGTATTCATTCCCGAGGTTCGGGAGTTCTACGGGCTGGAAAAACTGTGGGGCGATGCCAAAATGGAGGAACTCTCCGAGGGCAAGACCCAAAGCCAGATCGACAAGAAAAGAAAGTAGAGCCCAGTTGGTCCCGAAATCTGTGTACTGATCTCCGGAAGAAAGAACCAGACGCGCGCCTTTTAAACCTCTTAGGGATCAGTCTCAACTATCGGCCCGTAGACGAGGCCATCCAAGCTTTCCAGGGACGATTCAGTAGAAACCTGACGAGAAGAAAACAGATCGGACCGGAAAGGAGGGGTATACAGAATCCACGAAAGAAGACCCGACGCTACTTGATGAGCTCAGACTGTTGACTTCGAGGGGTTACCGCACTCGCTCCAAGGACGGAGATTGATCCGTGCTTTGCCGAGCGATCCACTCAGTACAGCCAAACCGATCGTCGCCGCTAGGGGGTTTAGGCTTCTGATTCGTAACCTGCGAACCTCGCATCATAGAAGAGAAAGGATCATGGAGCCGGCCGGTCACGGCCAGCTTGCTTGATTCTCGCTTTTCGGTCGGGTGACAGTCGGCATTCGAAGACGGTGGTTGCGATACATGGAAGAAGAATAGGCACTCTTGGCATTCAGCATTAAACCAGAGGTGAGAGAAAATGGACATCGTAGAACTCAAAAGCAAGACGGTTGCCGAGCTTCAGGATCTGGCCGAGGAACTGGGGATACCCAACGTCTCCGGCCTGAGGAAGCAGGAGATGATCTTCAAGATCCTGGAAGCCAAGACGGAGAAGGACGGGTTCATCTTCGCAGAAGGGGTTCTGGAGATACTGGACGAAGGTTACGGCTTCCTCCGTTCGCCTGACTACAACTATCTTCCCGGCCCGGATGATATTTACGTCTCCCCTTCTCAGATAAAACGCTTCGATCTGAAGACCGGCGATACCATCTCTGGCCAGGTCCGGCCTCCCAAGGAGAACGAGAAGTACTTCGCCCTGCTCAAGATAGAGGCGGTCAATTTCGAGAACCCGGAGATAGCCAAGCACAAGGTGTTCTTCGACAACCTGACCCCGCTTTATCCCGAGAAGAAGCTTAAGCTGGAGACTTCTGCGGAGGAGGTCTCCACCCGGGTCATGGATCTGATGACCCCCATCGGCAGGGGCCAGCGCGGTTTGATCGTCTCCCCTCCCAAGGCCGGCAAAACCATGTTGCTGCAGAAGATCGCCAACAGCATAACCACCAACCATCCCGACGTCAAGCTGATCGTGCTTTTGATCGACGAAAGGCCGGAGGAAGTGACCGACATGAAAAGGTCGGTCAAAGGCGAGGTGATCAGCTCGACTTTCGATGAGCCGGCCGATCGCCACGTGCAGGTTGCGGACATGGTGCTGGAGAAGTCCAAAAGACTGGTGGAACACGGGCAGCATGTGGTGATTCTATTGGATTCCATCACTCGTCTGGCCCGGGCCAACAACGCGGTGGTGCCTCACAGTGGCAAGATTCTCTCCGGAGGAGTGGATTCCAACGCCCTCCAAAAGCCCAAGAGGTTCTTCGGGGCGGCCCGAAACATAGAGGAGGGCGGAAGCTTAACCATTATCGGCACGGCTCTGGTGGAGACCGGAAGCCGGATGGACGAGGTGATCTTCGAGGAGTTCAAGGGAACCGGTAATATGGAGATGGTTTTGGACCGAAGGCTCTCCGACCGGCGCATCTTTCCGGCCATGGACATCAACCGTTCCAGCACCAGGAAAGAAGAGCTGTTGATTACCCCGGAGGATCTGAACAAGATCTGGATCCTGAGGAAATTCCTCAACGAGATGAACTCCGTGGAAGCCATGGAGTTTCTGCTGGATCGCGTAAGAAAGACCAAAAACAACACCAAATTCCTGGAGTCCATGAAGGACTAACCACTCCTTTCTTACCCCGTGGAGCTCTCGCGGTTGTGGCAGATCGCGATCCCCCAACTGCTTTGCGAAGCATTCCAACGCACGCAGACTGCATCGTCCTGGCTGCCGGGTTTAGCTTGGCTTAATCCTCAGAGCGAATTCGGCCCAAAATCCGGACTGACCAAGGAACCTCGAACCAGATCTGCGTCTGCTTCGGTCCCGGACGGGTCAGGCTGGCCGAAGACCTATCTCCGGCGGGCAAACCATGCTGCGCCGGTCCTTGCCGCACGTCAGAAACCCTATTGACAAATCCGAGAATTATAGTAGCTTTAGAACTAGAAGAGGTTGCATAGACTAGTTCCCACTGACAGATTTCGAGACAAACGCATGGAGTTAATCTAACTTCTCTCCGGGAGGTAAGACTCATGCTAAAGGGAAAGCGAAGGGTTATTGTCCTTGCTTTGTCGGTCTGCATACTCCTTGTGGCCGAGGTGGCGTCGGGGGCAGCCATCAACAAGGACCGTGACTGGCAAATCATCCAGAAGCGGCTGTGCGAATGCCAGGCCGACGAACCGCTTGCTGGACCCATAGTCAAGGAAGGTCCCAAGGGCGGAGGCGATCTGATCTGGTGGTTTCAGGGAATCGAGAATGTGGAATGCGTTTCCCCGTTCGTGGACGTAGACGGTGACGCCCTGCCGGACGTGCTGCTGGAGACTTATGATTCGGGCGCCCCTGCCTTGGATCACTTTTACTGTATCAAGGGCAACAGCCCGGGTTACGGGACGGTTCTGTGGTCCTGCCGCCCGGTGGGAGGCCCAAGCAACAGTGGCGGCTACGGCGACCAGTGCGTGTCCTATACCAGCGACTTAAACGGTGATGGCCATGCCGATGCGCTCCTGGGCACGGCCTGGGGAGGCCGAACCGCGTACGGCATAGATGGTGTCAACGGAGGCACCATCTGGTCCTATGACACTTACGTGCATGCTCCCTCCGGCTGGGTTTACAGCATCTGCCCCATTCAGGATCTAAGCGGGGACGGCATACCGGACGTGGTTTTCGGGTGCGGCTCGGACGCCAACGCCGCTTACTGTGTCGATGGCGCCAGCGGCTCCCTGATCTGGAAGTTTCAGGCCAACGATGCGGTTTTTTCAGTGGCGGAGATCAGAGACGTGAATGGAGACGGAAAGAACGATGCCTTGGTGGGAACCGGCGATCCGGATGAGGATCGGCTGGTTTGCGTCTCCGGAGCCAGCTCGGGGAGCGCTACTCTGAGATGGCAAATCCACCTGGGAGCTTCGGTTCATACTGTGGCAGCGATAGAAGACGTCAACGGAGACGGCAAGCAGGATGCCCTGGCTGGTGTATGGAACGGATACGTCTATTGCAGAAGCGGAGTCGGCGGATCGCACATTTGGAGCTACTACGTGGGAGATTACATCATGCGGGTGGTCCCCATCGACGATGTCGACGACGACGGAATCCAGGATGTCCTGATCGGGTCCTGGAGAAACGCCATCATATGCGTCTCCGGAGTTGATGGTTCTCTCATCTGCAGTTACACGGTCGGCACCTTGAACGGAGGGGACGTGTGGACCGTGGACGCCATGGGCGATGTGAACGGAGATGGTTACCCCGAGGCTTTGGGAGGATCGTTTGACTATAAGGTTTATTGCGTGGATTTGAGAGCTTGTGACACATTGTGGACATACTATACCGGGAACCGCTTGTACACGGTGAGAGGCCTGCCGGATGTAAATGGCGACTACACGCCGGACGCCCTAGCGGGAACCCAGATGCTCTCCGGACAGCCGGGCGGAAAAGCCTATTGCATTTCCGGCGGCGCGCCGATAGACACGGTGCCGGACATCGTCTCTATCTCGCCCTCACAAAACCAGTTGAATGTGTCCATCGACGCCGGCATCTCGGTTGGCTTTGACATCCCCATGGACGAAACCACCATCAACGATTCTACCTTCGTGGTGAACGCATGGTCCACCGGGCTGCATCAGGGCACTATCACTTATGATGCCGAAACAAAGACCGCGACCCTGAACCCTGCGGAGGGTTTTCAGAAAGGCGAGCTGGTGACCGTCGTGCTCACCACCGGAATAGAGTCCATCTTCGGCACTCCTCTGCAGAGCAGCTTCGTCTGGTATTTCACCACCGAGGTCAGCGACGAAAGTCCCGGAACTTTCGGTGTGGACTCGGCTTATGCGGCGGGCGACAGCCCTTGGTCGATTTTTGCGGCCGATCTGGACGGCGACGGTTATGTCGATCTGGCGACTGCCAACGCCTACTCTGCCGATGTCTCTGTGCTGTTGAACCAAGGGGACGGTACCTTCGCCTCTCACCTGACCTATTCGGTGGATGAGGACCCGTGGGCCGTTTTCGGAGGCGATCTTGACCGGGATGGAGATGTGGATCTGGTGACTGCCAGCATGTCGGTTAACACCGTTTCAGTTTTGCTCAACAATGGGGACGGCACTTTTGCATCCCGGACCCCCTATTCGGCCGGGGAAAATCCTATTTCGGTCTTCGCCGGCGATCTTGACGGAGACGGCGATCTGGACTTGGCGACGGCAAACGTATATTCCGACAATGTCTCGGTTCTGTTGAACAATGGGGACGGAACCTTCGCCGCACAGTCGCTGTATCCGGTGGGCGAAGGAACCATGCCAGCGCATGTCTTTGCCGCCGACGTGGACGGTGACGGAGATCTTGACCTGCAGACTTCGAACTACGGCACTTACGACGTCGCGGTTATGCTGAACGACGGCCATGCAGTTTTTGGCTTGCCCACGCTTTATCCGGTGGGCGATCTTCCCCTGTCCGTTCTGGCCGCCGATCTCGACGCGGATGGTGATCTGGACCTGGAGACGGCAAATTGCTACTCCGCCAACGTCTCGGTTCTGTTGAACAACGGAGACGGCACATTTAGTCCCGATTCGGTCTATCCATCCGGTACTAATCCCTGGTCGACTGCTGCCGTGGATGTGGACGGCGACGGTGACCTGGACCTGGCCACTTCCAGCGAGTACTCCAGCGACGTCTCGGTTCTTCTGAACAACGGGGATGCCACTTTTGTCCCGGATTCGGCGTATCCGGTCGGCGATTACCCTTACTCGATCTCCGCCGCCGACTTTGACGGCGACGGCGATTTGGACCTGGCCACCGCCAATCACGGCACCGACGACGTTTCGGTTCTGTTCAATGTTCTGTGCACCGGCAACGCCAACGGGGATGACATAACAGACGTGGCGGATGCGATTTACCTTCTGAACTACCTTTTCAAGGGAGGACCAGCCCCCAGTCCGCTGTTGATCGGTAACGTGAACTGCGACGGCACAGTGGACGTAGGGGACGCCATCTACCTTCTGAATTATCTGTTTAAGGCGGGCCCTCCGCCCAAATGCTGTTAGCCGCTGGCGGTCAGGTCGCACGGAGTTGATTCTTATAGCCGCAGACTTTTAGTCTGCGCACGCCCGAGTATAAGTTCCCCGGCGCGTGGCTTCGAGAAGTGCGGCTCACAGTACCACTTTGATGGCCTTGCGTCCTTTGTCGTTTCATGGTGAACGACAGGATGAAGAAAACGGTGAACCAAGGAAACGGAGACATTGAGGTCTCCAATCACGGGAGGCTGAAGCCTCCCGCCATCTTTTCAGGAGAAGGCGACCCATGGACATGAGAATCAGAGACAAATTCCTGCAGTTGTGGCGAAAATACTTCGACGATGCGGAGTTGCCCATCACCTTCTTCTACACGGACGATGCGACACCGGCCGAGGTGCTGAAGCCGCCCTCGGAACACAGATGCGTGATCTGCGATCTAGCCCGGGTCAGAAGCGGAGAGTCCCTCTGTTTCGGCCCCGATTCGCCCGGATGCGGAGGCGGAAAGAGATATTTCGGATTCACCCAAGAGCTTTCCCCCAACTTCGAGTATTTTCTGTCTTGCGGAATACCGGGAAAACTGGAGGGCGAGCGCTACAAAAAAACGCCCGAGCTGGTCAAGGAAGCACTCAAGAGATCGCCCCAGTTCAAAGCCCCGGCGAACTTCATTGTTTTCAAACGGTGGGACCTTCTGGAGAAGCCCGACAATCCCCAGGTGGCGATATTCTTCTCGCCGCCGGACGTTCTCTCCGGACTTTTCACCTTGACCAATTACGACGAGGCCGATCCCAGCGGGGTATTTGCGCCTTTCGGTGCCGGATGCAGCACTATCGTGCAGTATCCCTTCCTGGAGAGAGACTCCGAACGTCCCCGAGCGGTTCTGGGGATGTTCGATGTTTCAGCTCGACCCTGCGTCCCGCAAAACGTTCTGACCCTTTCAGTGCCCATGGACAAGTTCGTTAGGATGATCGACAATATGGAAGAGAGCTTCCTGATCACGGGCTCCTGGAGCAGAGTGAGCCGAAGAATAGGTCGCTCGGAGAAAAACACGTAGTTCTTAACCGGAGAAGGAACAACTGTGCCGGCTCCGCGCACACACAGTTGAGAAGTCAGCTCTCCTACTTGGAGGTTCTATGACCAAATGGATGATGTTCTGCTTGACTTGCGGGCTCATATTGGCCGGCACGAGCGGCCGGGTCTCAGCCGCCGATCTCTCCCGGGCCGTGATTCTGGATGTCCCTGACTCCAAGATCGAGTCACAGTTCGGAAAGCTGCCCCCATCGCAACTTACTCCAAAGGATTCGGCCGGCATGGCCTCCTACCGATTCGGAGGCGACACTCTTCGAGTGCTGGCCGTTTTGGTGGAGTGGGACAATCGACCTCATACCTATTCCCGGGAAGCTTTCGACAGTCTCCTTTTTTCCAGAAATGTATTTCCGGGAGGTTCTTTGGCAGACTATTATTATGAGGCCTCATATGGGCAGTTGTACGTCACCGGACAGGTCTTCGACTGGTATAACGCCGGATGGTATTACGACAACTTCTGGCTGGAGGATCTTTTTGCCGATCTGGACCCGGTAATAGACTATTCTCAGTTCGACGGCGACCACAACGGAGACGTAGACGCAGCGGTGTTCATCCGCTCAGGCAATGGTGAGGAAGACTCGCAGGTCTCGTGGGACATCTGGTCCTATGCCATGGTCTACCCACCAGGTTCAGGTCCCGGACCATTCGACGGTATGTATATACCCAGATGGAACACCTCCCCGGAGACGCGACCGCTGCGGAATCCCGATAACCCCACACAGTTTTCCGGGGTTGACACGCTCAATCGGATTCGGGTATTCGCGCACGAAATGGCCCATTGTATCGGGTTGCCGGACCTGTACGATTATGATGACAAGCTCGTGACCTCGACCTATTACACGCCCAACGACAACAACGACCATCCTTTCGTGGACTGGTGCATAATGGGATATTACGGATATGGGATTTTCTCGCTGGGCACCCAAGTGCCGGTGCACATGTGCGGGTGGAGCAAAAAGGAGCTGGGATGGATCCAACCGCTTGTGCTGACCGAGGGCACGTACAATGACCTGGTGATATACAACCTTGAGACCACAAACGACAGCTCTCTTTATTTGCTTCCCGTGAACCTGGCACAAGGCGAATATTTCCTTTTGGAGTACCGCAACCGGACCTCCACCGCCCAGTATGACAAGGTGGATTCCGACTTCAGTTGTTACTTCTGGCCTGATCTGACCTACGGCTGCGATCCCCTGGATCGGGGCCTATTGGTCACCCACGTGCACGATTCGTTGGGAGCATACTACTGGCGGATAAACAGCGGCACGCCGGACTTGCCGCATTATACGGTGGCAGTGGAGGACGCGGGGTATAATCCCGACCGCGACGCCTGGAGCAATCCCGAAGGGTTCGTCACCGACAGCGCCCAATGGTGGTATCCATACGAGACCAGAAAGGCGGCCGTGTTTTCCAACGATGTCTCAGGCCAGGAAACATTCGGTCCCACGACTTACCCCAGCAGCGACGGCTATTCCGGTTCCACGGGAATAGTGGTGACTGTAGATTCCATCGTAGACGACAGACTTTATGCCTATGTTCACGTGCCCTCGGCGTATACGCTGGGTGATGCG
>CAZPRG010000068.1:0-12200 GCA_964588675.1 uncultured Ignavibacteria bacterium | reverse complement strand
AGTACCTTCCCATAATAGACGCACCGGAGATGGCCAAACACGCCCTGGAAGGCTATGACCCGGAGTTTCCCAAAAAGATCAAAGCCGGCGACATAATCGTGGCCGGCTCCAATTTCGGCTGCGGGAGCTCGCGGGAGCAGGCCGCCACCTGTTTGAAGTATGCCGGAATCGCCTGCGTGGTAGCCAAGTCGTTCTCCAGGATTTTCTTTCGAAACGCAATCAACCAGGGATTGGCCCTGGTTCAGTCCAAGGAAGCTCCGAATCATATCGTAGACGGCGAGATCATCGCCATTGACTTTGTAAGCGGCGAGATCATAAGCTCCGAAGACGAAAAGTTCTCTTTCCCTCCTTTGCCCGATTTCCTGATGGGCATTCTCAACGACGGCGGTCTCATTCCTCACGTCAAGAAGAGCCTGACCGCCTGACCCGCGGCTAAATCTTCCTTCTACCAGCCCAAAGGTCCTTTTAGACCATACAGTGTTCGCTTCTCCTGCCACGTCCCTTTATCATTGAGGAATGGCAACGGAATAGGACGAGGCCCAAAGCTGTTCTCGCTCCTGCAACCTGTGTGAAGAGGCTTGCACATCGACCGGCGTCGCGACGCGAGTGTGCTTTAGTCCTTTCTGATTGACTGAATCTCATCCCCTTGAAAGCAAACCGCTTGGTTCTGGGATTTCGCTTCTGTCCAGCCGCTTGGTCGATGAGGGTGGCGGCAAAGCCGGGGCACGGATTTTGCTCTTTTGGCATATCCGGAAAGGGGAAACGATCATGGAGAAAGTCTCGATTCAGCCCAAGCTCAAGTGCTACATCTCAGTCAAGACCTATCTGCAGGACAAGGAAAAGAAGCAAACCGGGCTGGTCAGCTTTGCCATCCCTGATCTGGGCGTTCTGTTCAAAGCTCGCTATTTGGGATCTCACTACGAATTGGAATATGTCAGTCTGTTGGCCTTAGCCGGATTCATCGAACGAAACGGGAAAGCCTTGAAAGGTCAAAAGTTCAGCTTCCTTTGCAGCAGCCCGCTTTTGGTCTACCAGATGACCCAGAACACCCTTTGCCAAAAGGAAGTTCAGCGGCACCGTAATCTGGCCTTGGCTTACAAGAGGAAACTGGATTTCTCGTTAAGCTGGATTCCGGAAAGCCAGAATCCGGCTTGCAATGGGATGATGGACCTTCCTCCCATCAAAGCCCAATTCGATTTCGATTTCGAAGACATCCAAAAGAAGCTGCCCTGAATCGAAGCAACACTCCTGCTTGCACTCCGAAGAGCGCGGCCGCAGAATTCCCCCACCAGGATACTATCTGCCTTCGGTCATCTGAGACATGTGGACCCATGCCTGACGGCCTGCATGCGCCGGCCTGGTTCACATGTTCCTTCCGTTTGTTCTTGACTCTTCAATCCCAATCGCTAGATTTGTAGCTAGTACGGGCCGCGAAGCGAATCAGAGCTATCGGAACGCCCTCAGTGTCGGAATCTCAATGGAGAGACGACAAACCGCATATCACAGGCTTTCACATAACCTGACAGCTCACATGCGCATTCATACCTTGATCGAGAAAGCGCTTTCAGCAACCAGTCTCCTTCTCTTCTTTGCGTGTCTCTCTGTGCTCCTGGGCGCTCGATGGGAAAGCGTCCCTGTGAGGCCACGGTCAGCCCCTACGCCGCTCGTTTTGACCAAGGAGAAGCCGGTCGTATCCGCCCGACTGGCGGATCTCATTTCGCGGCTGGACCCAACGGACAGCGTGGCAGTATGGGTCTTCTTTACCAACAAGAGCGCATTCTCGCAGGAGCAGTATCAGCGGGCGAAAACCGATTTTGAAAACAACGCTACCAGGTCTGCCTGGAGAAGAAGACTCAAGAATGGGGTGAGCGCGGATTTCATCGATCTGCCCGTGAGTCAAGACTACGTGGATCAGTTGGTCAGTCTCGGTGCGAGGTTGAGGCACAGGTCCCGCTGGCTCAACGCCGTGAGTGTGGAGATTCAGGCAGGCAAGATAGAAAGAGTGGCTGAGCTTCCCTTTGTCAGAGAGATACAGAAGGTGGCCGCCTTCAGAAGGAGACCGCCGGAGACCATACCATTCCTTGGAAAACGGTCTGAATACCTGTCGCCTGCGTTCTACGGCAGAAACTATGGTGAATCCCAGGAGCAACTCGAGCAGATCAACGTTCCGGTGGTGCACGACATGGGTTTCATGGGACAAGGCGTAATTGTGGGCATGCTGGATACCGGTTATAGAACTGA
Organism: uncultured Ignavibacteria bacterium; assembly: GCA_964588675.1. Lineage (GTDB taxonomy): Bacteria > Zixibacteria > MSB-5A5 > MSB-5A5 > SM1-73 > SM23-73-3. The sequence continues at coordinate 9,959 of CAZPRG010000068.1, read as the reverse complement.
CCACCAGGCATTCGACTCGGCCTATGCCGATTCGAGGGTTCTGGCTGAATGGGATTTTCTCCACGACAATGGGAATGTGGGAAACCAGGGGGATGATCCCCCCAACCAGTACGAGCATGGAACTTTCACCTGGTCTGCCTTGGGGGGAGAGCACGATGGGAGGCTTTACGGACCCGCTTTCAGAGCCAGTTTCGTTCTGGCAAAAACCGAAGCCGTGGCCTACGAGCTGCCCATCGAGGAGGACCACTGGGTGGCGGGCCTGGAGTGGGCGGATTCCATAGGAGCGGAGGTCATCTCCTCCTCCCTGGGTTATAGCACCTGGGACGACACCGGAGGAGCAAGCTACACCTATCAGGACATGGACGGCAACACTACAGTGTGTACCCAAGCGGCCGACTTGGCCGCCTCTCGCGGCATTCTGGTGGTCAATGCAGCCGGCAACGAGAGGCAGACCTCGTGGCATTTCATAATCGCTCCGGCGGATGCAGACAGCGTGATAGCCGTGGGGGCCGTGGATGCGTTCGACCAGATTACGATCTTCAGCTCGGCTGGCCCGACTTACGACGGTCGCATCAAACCGGAAGTGGTCGCCAGAGGTTTGGCAACCTACTGCGCCGTGACCTTGGCGGTCAATGCATACGATAGAGTGAACGGAACCTCGCTATCCACTCCTCTTGTGGGAGGCTGTGCCGCGGTCCTGTTTTCGGCCCACCCGGATTGGACCAACATGCAGGTCAGGGAAGCGTTGATGATGACCGCGGACAGGGCATCCAACCCCGATACCCTGTATGGTTGGGGTCTGGTCAATCTCTTCGATGCCCTAAACTATAATCCCTCCGGCGCCCTGACCATATTGCACAACCCACCTCTTTTCAGCCCTGACACCTTGAATCCCTATGTAATTGGGGCAACCATTACTCCCGGCCGGGGACTGAACCCGGATTCGCTTTTCCTATACTGGCGTGCCGACACGCTGGCCTCTTTCTCCGGCCTACCTCTGGAACCGACGACCGGCTATCAATATGAAGCTCAGATACCCGCGCAGCCCGAAGGAACCATAGTGCAGTACTACATCTCGGCTCAGGATGACTTGGGTTATGTGGTCAACCGGCCTCTGGGGGCTCCCAATTTCAAATTCAAGCTCTTCGTATCCACCCAGACCATCGAATTCGACTTGGAGGATGGACTGGCATTATGGGAGACGGGTGGAGTAAACGACCGTTGGGGCTTGACTTCGGCTGATTCCCACTCGGGGAAGTTCTGTCTCACCGACAGTCCCCGCGACGGATACGACAATAACACCGACAGTTGGGCCCAGATCAACAAGGCATTCGACCTGACCGGCGTGATCAGTCCTCAGCTCTCCTTCTGGCATAAGTATCAATTTTGGTCCGGCGACACCGGCTTGGTGGAGATCAACACGGATGGGGGCAAGAGCTGGGAAAGGCTTTCGGCATTCGCCGACACTCAGGAAACCTGGACCCAGGTGAACCTGCTTCTGGACCCCTATGCCGGGCACAGCAGCGTCAGGTTCCGGTTTCGCTTGATCTCGGATGAAGCCAGCACGGGCGACGGATGGTACATCGACGACGCGCAGGTCAACTTCCAGCCCACCTACGTAGAGCAGGAGCCGACATCTGTTCCGCAGGAGTTCTCTCTGGGCCAGAACTACCCCAATCCCTTTAACCCTGCCACCACCATTCCCTTCACGGTTCATGGCTCAAGGTTCATGGTTCGTGGTCAGATCCACACCACCCTCAGCATCTACAACATAAGAGGGCAGCTGGTGAGAACGCTGGTGGACCAGGAGATGACGCCGGGGAAATACTCGGTAATGTGGGATGGAAAGAATCAAAACGGGAAAGAGGTATCCAGCGGGATATATCTATATCGTCTCTCCACGAAAGATGCGAGAATCACCAAGAAGATGTTGCTTCTGAAGTAACCATCCGCTTTCGACAACGTCCGTAAAGCTGGAATTCTCCGCTACTCTTCACCAGAGCCTTCGTTTTTCTCCGGCAATCCCGGCTTCACCAGGATGCTCTTTTCGTTTTCCACCAGAACCAGTCCCGGTTTGGCTTTCTTGGGCTTGCGCACGTGCTTGGCGCGGGTATAGGCCACCTCCGCCTTGTTCTCCTGCCGGGCTTTGCTGAAGTATGCCGCCACGGCGGCCGCCTGTCTGATCTCGGATGAGGACGGCTCGGCCTTCTTGTCCTTTCCTCTCAGCAGAACGTGCGAGCCGGGAGTTCCCTGGGCATGAAACCAGAGCTCGTCGGGCCGGGCAACCTTGAAGGTCAGAATATCGTTTTCTTTGTTGTTCCGGCCCACCAGAATTTCCCAGCCCGATCGGGTAACGAAGGTTCTGAATTTCGGCCTCCCCTTGCTCCGCCCGGAAGATGCCCGCTTAGTCTGCTTCAGCAGACCCAGACCTGCAAGGCTCTCCTCGATTTCCTCCAGTTCCATATCGCCCCCGGGATGATCCAATCGCGCAATCACCTCTTCCAGCCGGCTGATCCTCTTGTTCGCATCCAACTCTCGCTGTCTGATGGTACTCAATGCATCTTTGGCTTTTCTGTGCTTCTTGAAGTATTTCTGGGCGTTGGCGGTCGCTCCCAGTTTGGGGTCCAGGAGAATCTCTACGGTCGATTGTGAGGGATCGAAAACGTCGGTTAATTCGACTGAGGTTTGTCCTTTCTTGATGTTCTCTTTGTTCATCATAAGCAGCTCTCCGAATCTCCTGTACTGCTCGAACCTCTCCGCCTGACCCAAGTCCTCCTGGATCTTCGCCTTCCTCTGCTTCAACCTATTCAGGCCTCGTCGGGAAATCCGGCGAAGCCGGCTGGTTTCTTTGGCTGCTGTCTCCTTTTCGATTCTTTCGGAGAAGAAAGCGAAGATGGCTGAATTCATGCTCTCGCAGCGAAGTTTGCGCCCGTACGGGACGAAAGGCAAATCCACGCAGCCGATGGCCTGGGGCACGCCGTCTTCGCTTAGAACTACCTGAAAGTCAAATTTGTGATTTGAGATGTCTTCGAAGTATCCACGGAAGGCTTTCCAGAGCAAGCCTCTCTCCTCTTCGTTCAACTCGGAGCCTTTTCGTTGTCCATCTAATCCGGAGCGGTTCACAACCAGCCCGGCGGAGAGCTGGTCTACTCCCAGAAACGCTGACCTTAGCCACTCGATCAGGGAGATTTCGGCGGATTCAACCGACGCGTCGAATTCCCTTCTCTCGGCGGTCAGGGGATTCTTCTTCTGAGGAGCAGGGGGAGGGACGTACTTCTCGCCGGGAAGAACATATCTTGATCTGCTTCTGGTGGCGTCGATCTTACGCAGGCAGTCCACTATGGTCCCATCCGGCTTGACCAGAATCAGGTTGCTGTTTCTTCCGGTCAACTCGAATATCAGGTCGAAGCGGTCCCCCGATCCGAATTGGGTCTTCTTCTGGCAGGAGATTCTAATGATGCGATCGAAGTCCACCTGTTCCACATCTCGAATGTGACCGCCGACGGCGTACCAGAGTAGATTGGTCTTCTCGAGATTCAGGCGGCGAGACTCGGCTTCTTGGTCCTGCCACACCTCGAGACGACTGTTTTCGGAGTGGGATGAAGAAAACAGATCCAGCCTCTGCCTCTGGCCCCGCAATGAGAGCAGGACTTCTCTCTGGTCGGAAGAAATCAGAACCTGCCCGATTCGAAGTCCCGGGAGTTTATCTCTTAACTCCGAGACCAGGCAGAATATGTGGGTGGAGTTGAGGATCATAGTCTCGATTCCGGGATAGGACCTTTCGCGTCTGTGCTTAAAGCATGGGCGGACACTCAGGTCCGCCCCAGCACGCAAATTCCTTTGTTGATGTGACCCCGAGGCTTATCCGTCCGACTTCCGCGGGTAGTTGGTCTGCAGGTACTTCTCCAATTCCTCGAAGGACTCGAATATCTTCTTCGACAGGAACTTCACCGACCAGTTGTCCTTAAGCGGGCCTATGGTCCAGACCGGCACCCCTTTCTTGTAGCACTCCCACATCTCCACTGCGGTTCCCATGGAGGCCTCAGGAAGATAGGCGATCATGCAGTCGCAATCTGCCGCCAGCTTGACATAGCCCATGAATACCGACTCGGCGGTCCGGTAATCGTAGTTCACCGAGTCGGGATGTTTTTCCACCGGATCGAATATCTTGGCGTCGGGAAAATGTTTCCGAAGAATGGACTTGATCCGGTTCCGGTAATCCTGGCTATGGAGAACCTTGCCGGTGTTCGATCCTTGGATGATGCCCGCCAGGAAAAAAGAGCGAATTTGTTTCATCGTCCTTTCTCAGCTCATGCCCTTTGATCCCCCTCTCCACTTTGTGGAGAGGGGGATTATAGGGAGAGAGGTTGCTTATGCCAAAGTCATGGCAATGGCCACCACGTTCACTATATCGTCCACGCTGCAGCCGCGCGAAAGGTCGTTGGCCGGTTTGGCCAATCCCTGAATCACCGGCCCGATGGCTTCCGCCTGGGCCATTCTCTGCACCAGTTTATAGGCTATGTTGCCGGAATTCAGATCGGGAAAGATCAGGACGTTGGCGTCTCCCTGAATCACGCCGCCCGGCGCCTTCTTTTTGGCCACCTGTGGAATGATGGCGGCATCCGCCTGCAGCTCGCCGTCGATCTTCAGATCAGGCCTAAGCTGCTTGGCGATGCGGGTGGCTTCCCTGACCTTATCCACAAGTTCGTGCTCCGCGCTTCCTTTGGTGGAAAAGGAAAGCATGGCCACTTTCGGCTCCTCGCCGATTAAATCCTGCATGGTCTTGGCCGATGAAACGGCGATGGAGGCTAATGCCGCAGGATCGGGATCGGGGATTACGGCACAGTCGGCGAACACGAACACCTTGTCTTTGACCCCCAGAAACTCCGGCAGAATCATGATGAACGAGCTGGATACCGAGGTGATGCCGGCAGCAGTGCCGATGATTTGGATTCCCGCTCTCATCACGTCCGCAGTCGTGTTGACCGACCCGGCCACCAATCCGTCGACTTCCCCCTTTCGGACCATCATGGCGCCGTAAAACAGCACGTTTTTCAGAGTCTCCCTGGCTTTTTCCGGAGTCATGCCTTTGTGCTTGCGCAACTGATAATACTCCTGAGCGTAATCCTCCAGCTTGGAAGAATGCTCTGGCGCGACGACTTTGACCTGGCTCAAATCCAGATCGTGCGATTGGGCCAGTTTTTCTATCTGGCCTTGGTCTCCCAAAAGAGTGACCTCCGCCAGCTTCTCGGCCAGAATCTTCTTGGCCGCCTGGATCATTCGCTCCTCAGTGCCCTCCGGAAGAACCACCCTTTTCCTTTTGGCCTTGGCCTTTGCCCTGATGCTTTCGATCACGTGCATTTGATGCTCCTTTCACTCGGATGCAGCTTCGATCGGGCCTGTTGCTCGATCCGGTTTCAGTGTTTTAAGCCGCTCTCTCTGGCGAATTGTTCCAGAAGCTCTCTCTGTTTTTGGCTCAGGCGCTTGGGAACTTCCACCGTCACCTCCACGTATTGGTCCCCTTTGGAGCCGTTGGTCTTTACTCCCTTTCCCTTGAGCCTGAATTTGGTTCCGCTCTGCGTCCCGGCCGGGATCTTCAACTCCACCTTGCCATCCAGGGTTCTTACCCTGATTTTGCTTCCCAAAGCCGCCTGGGCTATGTTGATGAGGACGGTGCAGTACACATCATTCCCCCGGCGTTCGAAGAACCGGTGCTGACCCACGCTGACTTTAACCATCAGGTCTCCGGCCGGTCCTCCTGCGGTTCCAGGCTGTCCCTGACCCCGGAGCCGGAGTTGGGTACCGTCGCTTATCCCCGGTGGGATATTGATCAAGAGCTTCCGCAAAGCGGAAATCTGACCTCGTCCCCCGCACCGGGGACACGGTGCTGTGATGATCTTCCCTCTTCCCAGGCATCGGGGACAGGGACGGCTGACGGCGAAACCTCCCTGGCTTAGGGAGACCATTCCCGACCCGCCGCACTGCGGACAGGTGGACATGGACGTGCCCGGCTTGGCTCCGGTTCCCTGGCACACCGGGCACACCTCTTCTTTTCGAAGCTCCACCGGCGTCTTGCCGCCGGAGATGGCCAAATCGAAAGGAATCTCGACCTCCGCATACAGGTCGGCCCCTTTTTGCGGGCCCCATCTCTGCCTTCGGCTGGCTTCCCCCATGTCGAAGATGTTACTGAAGAGGTCGCCCAGATCACCGAAACCGCCGAGATCCTCGTAGGTGTAAGTTCTTCCTCTCGCTCCTCTTTGGCCGAAGAGGTCTTCAAACCCCCTTGCCCCTTCTCCTCCGCCGAATCCGGTAAACCCGGAGCGGCCCATGTGCCGAAGCTGGTCGTACTGCTTTCTTTTCTCCGGATTGCTAAGAACTTCGTGAGCCTCGGAGACTTCCTTGAACTTCTCCTCGGCCATCTTGTTGTTGGGGTTCGAGTCGGGATGGTACTTCTTGGCCAGCCGTCGATAAGCCTTCTTTATCTCGGCGTCGCTGGCCCCCTCGGCTACCCCCAGAATCTCATAATAGTCTTTCTGAGCCATCTGTTTCCTGTTATTCCTTCATCCAGCTTAACCCACAAGGCAAATCAAAATAATCACCCGTCAGGGTTTTGTCAATATCCCATGATTCGCCCGAATGTAGCGTTTTCGCCTTGCCGTCATCAACATGTCATTTTATTGAATGGCACCGAGACACGACGTAGGGCGGGCACCCATGCCCGCCTAACCATCAGATCTCTCACAGCAGATTAAACGCCCGGACGGGCGTCCGTCTGGACGGATTAAGCTGATTCCCGCTCGGATGGTCCATCCGCTTCATCAGCTTAATCAGCTGTGAATTCCTTTTCTCCCCCTCATCCTAACCTTGGCTACGCCGTATGCCTCCCCTCTGGTATGAACCGTATGGTACATACCAGAGGGGAGAAGGAACTATCGAGACCGTCACTTCTCCGAAACGCAAAAAGGCGAGAGACAACTCCCGCCTTCTGGCAACAAAATATTTCCTCTGTCTGCGCGGTCTCAGCTTTTCGCAGGCTCTTGCTTCTTCTCCTTCTTCTCTTCCTTCTTCGAGGGGAAACCCTTCTCCTCCCTCTCCTTCTTCTTGTAAGACTCGCTGCGATGATCCGTGATGTAGAAGCCGTTTCCCTTGAACAAAAGCCCTGCGCCTCCGGAGATCAGCCGTTTGACGCTTCCGCCGCACACCGGACAAACGCTGATGGGTTTATCCGTTATGTTCTGAAATTTCTCGAAGCGATGATGACAATCGTCGCATTCATATTCATAGGTGGGCATCGTCTTTTGCTCCTGCCTTCAGGTCCGATGCTTCCGGACCACGCCCGGTCAATCCTCGTAGTCTATTTCTCCGTCGACCAAGGCATCCAGCGCCTCCTGGGCTATCTTGGAAGATGCCGGGGCATTCTTCTTCTCGTCCTGCATTCCCTCGGCTTGCCACGGCTCCGCTTCTTTCCGTAGTTCAGCGTTCATTGCCCTGGCGAACTTGGCCGCGATTATCACCTGCTTGTAGCGATTGATTTTCAGTTTCTCCACGTCTTTCAAGTACTTAGGCACAGCCTTTCACCTCCTATTCGGCTAAACCGTAAAATATATATACGGCTCGAATCGTCCCTTTTATTGCACAATCTCGTCTCCCAACCCGGTTTGCGCTCCGCGGCGTAGCCGCGGAGGTGCATCCCCGCCGATCGGATGATGCACCTCCGGTCTGCATCTGGGACCCAGATGACGGTTAACGCGCTCAGCCTACCACTTCGTAGTCTGCGTCAACCGGCTCATCCTTTCCGGTCCCTCCGCCCGAGTGGGATTCGTCTCCGGCGGACTTTCCTTCCGAGCGTGCCCTTGGATCGGTTGTTCCTTGCTCTTTTTGTCCCGCTGCCTGGGCCTGCTGATACATCTTTCCTGCCGCCTCGTGCCACACGGTGGTCAAGGCCTCGGTGGCGGACTTGATCTCGTCAGAGTTGCTGCCCTTAAGGGCCTCTTCCACCCGGGAGACTGCAGCCTCCACCTTGGCCCTGATATCCGCATCCAGTTTGTCGCCGTAGTCAGCCAAGCCCTTTTCGGTCTCGAAGACCATCTGGCCCGCCCGGTTCCGGACGTCCGCCTGCTCGCGTTTGCTCTTGTCCTCGTCGGCGTGAGCCTCAGCCTCTTTTACCATCTTGTCTATGTCCTGCTTGCTCAGGCCGCTGGAGGCCTCGATCCTGATGCCCTGCTGCTTGCCGGTGGCCTTATCCTTGGCTGAAACGTTCAGTATGCCGTTGGCATCGATGTCGAAGCCCACCTCGATCTGCGGCATGCCTCTGGGTGCAGGCGGTATGCCGTCCAGGTGGAATCTGCCTATGGTCTTGTTATCTGTGGCCATGGGCCGCTCGCCTTGGAGAACGTGAACCTCCACCGAGGTCTGATTGTTCTCCGCAGTGGTGAATGCCTCGCTTTTGCGCGTGGGTATGGTGGTGTTGCGCTCGATCAGCCTGGTGAAGACTCCACCCAAGGTCTCGATGCCCAGCGACAGAGGTGTGACGTCCAGAAGCAACACGTCCTTGACGTCGCCGGCCAGCACCCCTCCCTGGATGGCGGCGCCAACGGCCACCACCTCGTCCGGATTTACTCCCTTATGGGGCTCCTTGCCGAACAGTTGCCTGACCGTCTCCTGAACCTTGGGCATGCGCGTCATGCCGCCCACCAGAATCACCTCGTCGACGTCCGAAACCGACATCCCGGCGTCCTTGAGGGCCTGACGGCAGGGCTGGATGGTCCTCTCGATCAGATCGTCCACCAACTGCTCCAGCCTGGCTCTGGTGAGTGTCAGATTCAGATGCTTGGGGCCGGATGCGTCGGCGGTGATGAAGGGCAGATTCAGGGAAGTCTCCATGGTGCTGGAAAGCTCGCACTTGGCTTTCTCGGCAGCTTCCTTCAGCCTCTGCAGGGCCATCGGGTCTCTGGACAGATCGATTCCCTCCTGCTTCTTGAACTCCGCCACTATCCAGTCGATCACCCGTTTGTCGAAGTCGTCTCCGCCCAGGTGAGTGTCGCCGTTGGTCGACTTGACTTCGAACACTCCGTCACCCAGCTCCAATATGGAGATGTCGAAGGTTCCTCCTCCCAGATCGTATACCGCTATCTTCTCGTCTTTCTTCTTGTCCAATCCATAAGCCAGGGATGCGGCAGTCGGCTCGTTAATGATCCTTTTGACCTCCAGACCGGCGATTTTGCCTGCATCTTTGGTGGCCTGCCTCTGGCTGTCGTTGAAGTATGCCGGCACGGTGATCACCGCCTCGGTCACCTTCTGGCCCAAATACTCCTCTGCGGTCTGCTTCATCTTCTGCAGGACCATGGCGGAGATCTCCGGAGGCGTGTACTCTTTGTCTCCGATCTTCACCCGGGCGTCGCCGTTGCGCCCCTGGACAACTTTGTATGGAACCGTCTTTATCTCCGATTCCACCTCTTTGAACTTCCGGCCCATGAAGCGCTTGATGGAGAAGACCGTGTTGTCCGGGTTGGTGATAGCCTGCCTTTTGGCCACCTGGCCCACCAGTCTCTCACCGGTCTTGGCGAAGCCCACCACCGAGGGCGTGGTCCTGGCCCCCTCTGCATTCTGGATCACCACCGGATTGCCCCCTTCCATCACTGCCACGCACGAGTTGGTGGTTCCCAGGTCGATTCCTATGATCTTACTCATATCTCTCACATCCTCTCTTTCGCTTTTCTTCCTTTAGTTAAAACCCATTTCATTCCGGCTCCTGATTTCGACTTTCGCTTTTGGAGTGCGAGAGCTTGCTCTCGCGGTTTTAGCTTTACCGTGTTTTACAATCGCGCGCAAGCCTGCTGCCCCTTCTGCGGAGTGGGTAGCAGGCTTGCCTTCCTCGCCGACAGATCAGGGGGAGGAGATATCCTCTCCTCCCCCAGGATTCTTTTAGTCGATGCCGATCGGAATCTCCTTGGGCTTGA
>CAZPRG010000067.1:0-12272 GCA_964588675.1 uncultured Ignavibacteria bacterium | reverse complement strand
ACCCGCAGGGTCTGCCGGTTGTGCTCGAAACCGCCGTGATTTTGCATGATCTCATTCAGCGTCTCCTCTCCGGCATGCCCGAAAGGAGTGTGGCCCAGATCATGCACCAAAGCTATGGCCTCAGAAAGGTCCTCGTTGAGCTTCAGCGCCCGGGCGATGGAGCGGGAAATCTGCGCCACCTCGATGGTGTGCGTCAGGCGGGTGCGATAATGATCCCCCTCGTGGCTCACGAAGACCTGGGTCTTGTACTCCAGGCGACGGAAGGCGGTGCTATGAATCACCCTGTCCCGGTCCCTCTGGAAATCGGTGCGATAAGGATGTGGATCCTCCCGGTGCACGCGCCCCTTGCTCCGGCAACTCTTCATGGCGTAAGAGGCCAGGGTCCTCTCTTCCTGGTTCTCAAGATCCTCTCTCAGATGGCGACGGGTGATCACTGTCATTCCACTCCGGTTTCCGATTGGTACCGGAAGTTTTGGGCTACAACTGGCAGATCATGAACACGGGGCATCCTTCGGCCTTGCCCTCATGGCCATTGGTGAGAAGTCTTGAGGTAAGCCCTTTCCGGTCGACGTCGATCCGGACTCACCTTACCAAATGACCAGAAGGGCAGCTTGCCCAGGAGAGCCTAACGCCGATTCCGAATTACTGACCCCAACCCTCCACTCTCAACTGGTCGAGGTAACTCTGAATTCCACCGGCCTCCCGCTCGTTCGGTGCCACCCTCAGAGCGCGCTCGAAGTATTTATAAGCTTCCTCATAGTCTCCGCGATCATAGTAGATGAGCGCTATGTTCTTCCGGGGTTGGAAAAAAGTGGAGTCCAATTCTACAGCATTCCGGAAAGCCATTATCGCCGAATCGGGCTCTTCTTTCTTACCGAAGAGTATGCCCAAGTTGTTGTAAGCATCTGCAAAATCCGGCTTCAGCCGCAGCGCTGCTTTGATTTGAACCATGGCGGAATCGCTCTGATCTGTCATGTCCAAAGCCATTCCGAACTGGTTCCGTGCGTCTGCCGAGTTGGGATCTGCCGCCACGGCCTTCTGGAAAGCCATCTTGGCAAATCTGGTTGCTGCCTTCCTTAACAGTATCTTCCCGAAAGCCAAATCAGCCGTGGCATCATAGGGCGCAGCCCTGGAGGTGTCTCTCCACAGAAAATAATCCTTCCTGAACATGCTGGCGCCTGTCTGCACCCGAAAGGCGTACAAGACCAGAATCAGGGCGAACAACAGGCAGAACAGGTGGCCTCCCGTTATCACCAACCTATTCCACGACCGGCAAGCTCCCTCCTGGACCAGGGTGGTCTCGCCGGAAACCGACGATGTTCCCCTAGACTCCTCATCTGAAGAAGGGGCAGCAACCTCGGCGGCCTCCCCTTCTTCCGGCTCCACCGCTTTGGCTCTGCGCCTTGGTAACTTGATCTCCAGAAGCTTTCCGTCCCAGCTAACCGCCATCTCGGCAATCCGTCCCAGTATCAGGCAAAAGCCCAAAGAAGGTATGTATGCCCACCATTCCTTAACCGAGGCGTAGAGCGGAACCAAATTCAGGACCGGAACCAAAGCCACCAGGATCCAGAGTATCCCGACGGAGATCTCCCTTGAAATCCGCCGCAGAGAGAGCCCCAGGGCCAGCACCGCCGCGAAAACGATCAAGCTGCCCCAGAACTTGAAGCTGATGATGGAGGTGATGGTCAGCACTCGCGGAGCAAAACTCACGTAGATGGGAAAGACGAATTTCTTGAAGTAGAAGAAGTATATGGCGAAGGCGGTAAGAAACCTTTGGAAAAGACCGGTGGAGGCAGAAGGCTGGCCGGTCCCCAGGCTGCCCAGGACCGATATCCTAACCACCAGGTATAGCACGGCGGCGGCAAAAAACGGAATCAGAGCCTTGTAAGCCGGTTTCTCGTCACCGGAAACCTCTCGCCCGGCAGAGTTCCTGTGGGACACGTATTCCCACACCAGCAGAAACAACGGGAGACCCAGGGCCATGCCCTTGGAGAAAAGCGCAAGAACATACGCCAGCACGGCGCCCCAGTACAATGCAATCCGAGGCGTTCCCGTGTACGCTTTTCTTCGACAGAACAGAAGAAGGCAAAGCAGGATGAAGAAACAGGCTATCAGGTCCGTCCGGCCCGAAATCCACACGACCGAAGTTGTGTGCACCGGATGAACCGCGAAGAACAACGCCGCCAGGAAAGAGAAAAGCTCCCTTTTGAATAGAACCAGCAGAAGCAGATACAAGAGCATGGCATTTAGGATGTGGAATCCGAGATTGACTATATGATATCCGAAGGTGGTCTTTCCCAAGAACAGGTTATTGAGGAAATTAACCAGAGTTACGATGGGTCTGTAATAGGGGATGGGTTCGTAAGTCTCGGCCGGAAAAGGTTGAGTAAATACGGCCTTCAGATTGCCCCAGTCGCCGAGGAAGTCTTTTTTCTCGAAGATCAACCTCCAGTCGTCGGCCACGAAATCGAACCCGGTGGTTTGGTAAAAAACCACGAAACAGACCGCCGCAATCAAAACCATGAGAACCACGTGCGTCCACTTGTCGTTCATCTTAAGACTCCTCCGGCATTTCTCCAACGGTTCAACTCATCCCCCGATGCCCAATCGTTCTCCATGATATCCCAAACTTGGCCCGCTGTCAACTACTTATTGCCGGCACGGCGCCCGGAGGTTATCGGCGGATTGAAACGTCCGGCTAATCGCCGGGGGGCGATTCAAAGGTGACCCGCACAGCATCCGAGGGCATCTGCAAGTCGAAGAAGGCATCCGCCAGGGGTTTGTCGAACTTCCTTTGGAGGAACTTGAGCGTGGCTGAATAGCCTGGTCGGGAGCGGATGGAGATAACACTTGGAATTTCCACCGGCCCCTTTCTTTTGAAGCCGCCGTACTCCGCTTCGAAGACGCTGCCGTCTTCCCGTCGGGTCCAGCGGGCTTTCGTCAGCCTGCATCTTCGAGAGTCAACCCAACAGCCTATCTCCCACGCGTGATCCTCCGATCCGTAGCGGAACACATCTCCTTCCCTGCCTGTATACTTGGTTTTGCCATTCGAAAACCCGCTTCTGCCCAGAATCATCTGCAGCAGCAAATGTAGGGGGAGGTCCCACCCCAGCGGTGAGGCTCCATCGAAATCCGAAAGACTCCCTCGAAAGAATTCGTTGCGACGCGGAAAGTAGATGGTCAGGCTGTCTTTCTCCCCTCTGGCCCTAAACCCTCCTATTCCAAACAGGGTTTGGGGGTAGAAGACGAAGGTGTCTGGGTCTCTGAAGAAAAATTCGACCGTGCCGGAGAATTTGGCCTCCGGTCCCTTGATTTTCATTTTTACCAGACAAGCCAGAGTCTCAAACTCCATCTGATTGTCCAGGGTGCATCGCAACACCTTCTCCGGTGTGGCATCCTCCGGCAGGAGCTTGGGCTTGGGGGCACAACTGGTGAGGAGGAGTGCAAGCAGAGCAAGGAATGCAAGCGCTCGTCCAAGAGGGAACAAATCTGATCTCCTCCCGCACCGGCAAACGTTACCGATGCATCCGTCCAATCCGTCCACGCGAACGCCCTCACCCACATGGATACTTGTCCGGGCAGGCGATACCGGACGGGCCGCTGCCGCTTTCATTCCTTGATCCCTCTCCGCGCAAAGATACTCAACTTTAGTGCTCAAAAACCTCCGGCAAAGGCAAAGGAGAAGAAGGTAACGAAAGGGCGAATGATCATTCCGATTATGGGAAAGCCAATTACGTTTCCGATGATGATGATTCCGATGAGCAGAAACATACCCATCCCCTCCATCTTAAGCCAGAAGTATTCGTACCTGGGCGGCAGGAACCTCAGCAGTACCTTAGATCCGTCCAGTGGCGGTATGGGGATCAGGTTAAAGCAGGCCAAGACCAGGTTGATGATCATGCCGTAGTAGATCATGGACACGAATATGCCGATGGGCGATGAACCCCCGGCCAGGCCGACCGGCATCAGTTTCACCCCGCGGATGATCATGCCGCAGGCAAAGGCAAGCACCATGTTGGCGCCGGGTCCGGCCAGGGAGACCCACATCATCTCCTCCTTGGGGTGGCGCAGATTGTAAGGATTTACGGGAACGGGTTTGGCCCAGCCGAAGAGAAACCCGCTTCCCGAGAACTGGAGCAGAAGGGGAACCACTATGGTCCCTATGGGATCGATATGGGGAATGGGATTCAGGGTCAACCTGCCCATGTCTCTGGCGGTGGTGTCTCCAAACCTGAGAGCCATCCAGCCGTGAGCCACCTCGTGGATCACGATGGCGAATAGAAGCGGCACGGCCATTATCAGAAGCCTGCTGACTGTTTCCAACGCGGAAATCCTTTCTTGTCTTGGTGGAGTCTACCCCCGCCGACCGTCAAAGCTTGGCTCTTGATTTTCAGATCTCAACTCTGTGCTCCTGACTCTCAATTTTCGCCTTTGCAAGTATACGGCCATCCCAATCTGTAGTCGAGCTTTTCTGTCGGGGGGATCGGCGCGGGGCAGTCGTGGGGTTTCATTTGGACACGAATTCGCTTCTGCGGACGAAGAATCTCCACATCTTCTCTTTGCCTTCCGAGATGCCTATGCGCGAAGACCGGGCCACGCTTCGGACCGGCTCTCCTCTGTCTTGGAGGTAGATGAAATGGCCGCACAGATCGGCGCCATTCATCCGTCTATCGATTCCCAATGCCTGACATAATTTGGCCGGGCCGTTAGCCAGGTCCGTGAGCTTCTTTCGTCCCCTCCTCTTCATCATCCATTCGACCCCATCCACCGGTTCCATTGCCCTGATCAGAACCGCGGCAGGATAGCCTTTCCTCTGGGTGACCAGGTTCAGACAATGGTGCATCCCATAAGTAAGATAGACATATGCGTGTCCCGGTCCGCCAAACATCACCTCGTTTCGGGGAGTCTTGCCCCTGAACGCATGACTGGCGGGATCTCGGAGGCCGATGTACGCTTCGGTTTCCACTATTCTCCCGGAAAGAAAACGGCCATCCTTTTGTAGGACCAGATACTTCCCCAAAAGATCCTTTGCCACCTGAAGGGCGGGACGGTTGTAAAATCCGCGTGTGAGTTTTTTTCTCATCTTCCTGCCTCGTGGGACCGTCGCTCAATCCTGGTCCTCAAGACACTGCTCTATCTTTCCTAACACAAACGGATGCGTCTCGCCCGTCTTCATAAGTTTCACTGCTCGAACTCCCCTCGGATCCCCGATTTCGCACAACGCCTCCACCGCGAAGGCCCTGGTGGACCAATCCTCGACTTTTAACTTTCCCGAAAGAGGCAGCACGGCCTCCCGGCTTTTCAGTCTCCCCAGACACTCTATGGCCAGATTCATGGTGGGCTCTTCGGCATGATCCAAGAGGGAGAGCAGGGATTTGACCGACGGTTCCCCAATCTCCACGAGGGAGTTGCCAGAGGCCATGCGTACCCCGAAGTGACGATCGGACATACCTCGGACCAGATAGGGAATCGACCTTTGATCCTTCATCCTCCCCATTGCCACGGCTGCACTCTTCCTCACCACCTCCACAGAATCACCCATGCGCAGACTCACATCGGCAAAAGCCGTGGTGTCGGCGATCTTTCCCAGCGACTCACAGGCATCATTTCTGATATTATAATCGTCCCTGTCTAGCATAGCCACCAGCGGCTTCACCGACCGGCTGTCCTTGATGTCGCCGAAAATCCGGATGGTCAGCTTGGTCACTTCCTTATCCCGGCTATCCAGACTGTCGATCAAGGGCATAACGGCGGGCTCCCCGATCTTGCCGAAGATGCGTATCAGGGTCCACTTCTCCCTTGCGCTCTGAGTGTTCAATTTCCCCAGAAGGTAAGGCACTGCCCCCGCGCCCATCTCCACCAGCGTGCTCTCAGCCGGCTGCTGTTGATCTCGGTACTTCTCCAATCCCCCGCAGGACAGCACAAACAGGCTGTCCACTTTCTTCCTCACTAAATCTTCCGGCGGCTCATCACAGAAAGCACTTGATCCGGCCAGAACGATCAGAAGGCCAAACACCAGCGAACTGAATCTGACGATCATGGAAGGTTTGTTCTCCGTCTCAGAATCCCGACTATCTGTCGACGCCAACTCCCCACTTGGAGGGAGTGGTCCACCAGGAGCTATCCGCGCCGTTTCCGTGGTAGGAATCCCTGCCCGAAAAATCCAGAAGCATGCCCACCGAGCCATAGTCTCTTCGCGGGTTGCCGTAACCCTGGGTGTTATCTTTTACGTCCACGAAGTAGCCGTCGTTACCTGCCTCGTCCGCCAGAATTCCGAAGCCGTTGGCGCTTCCGGCTCCCTGAGAGAGGCTTTCGGCGACGTACTTGTCGTTTCCTGCCTTGTCCCACAACATTCCGAATGCCAGATCGTGCCCGCATCCCTGGGACACCCCGTGGGAGATATACACATCGTCCCCGCCTTCATCCTCCAGGATTCCCAGGGTTAGATGCGTTCCTGCTCCCTGAGCGTATTGAAAGGAGACATACTTATCATTCCCCTCCGAGTCCATCAATGTCCCCAGGCTGAACCAGTAGCTGGAACCCTGACCAAAAATGTCCGACGTATACAGATCGTTGCCGGCCAGGTCGAACAGCACGCCGATTCCACCGGACATCATGGGCCTCAGGCCATAAGCGAATCCCTGCGACAGGCTGATGTAATGATCTTCATATCGCAGGATATCCTTGTACCTTCCCCCAGCCAGGGAGTTATCGTTTCCCGATGAATCGATCAGCGCGCCCAGACCGGCTACGAACCCAAAACCCTGAACGAAAAGTGCTCCTGAATACTGATCGTTTCCTTCCATGTCGGTCAAAAACCCCATGCCAAAGCTACCTGCGCCTTGACCAAAGGTGTCGCCGAAGTACTTGTCGTCCCCTTCCTCGTCCATCAATAACCCCACACCGAAGAGCCCGGAGCCCAACGAGAAGTTGCGAGTCAAGTAGGTATCGTTACCTGCGAGATCGGCCAAGACCCCTGCGCCAAAGAAGCCTGAGCCATAAACATAGTCGCCCTGGGCTTGATACAAGTCGTTTCCGTCAAGATCGATTATCACTGACGACCTGAAGTCCCGTCCTGGGTCGGCTGAAAGATGATACTCGTCGTCTCCGCCTAGATCAATTATTGCCGCGGGGCTTCCGGTGTACCTGGATGAGCCATATCCGCCAACGATAATCTCCCCTAAGGACGTTTCCAGTCTGAGAATCAGATCGTTCTCCCGATCCACCTTGTCCTTCACCAGGGGTTTGATCGAAGGAGCAGCCTTTGGGTAGTCACTTAACAGCGAGACGCAGACCCCGGTGGCAAAACAAAGCTCGTCGCCTGCCTGGACGATCTTGTTCACATCTATTTTGGCAAGAAGGGGCAACATTACCCTGGCTAGGCTCTCTTCGTGGTTTGCCAGTTCGTCCAACTCCTCTGGAGTCTTAAACTCATCCTCCACATCCTCTAAAAGGATGTCCGGGAAGTTGCCTCGCAGGAAGTTGGTCTCTTCATCGGTCAACCGGACAAAGGCTTCTTGGGTCTTGTCGTTTGCCGCCTCCAAACCCACGAGAAGAGCTGCCAGGCCGTCCCTCAGAGATTGGGGCAGTTTCTTCAACGATTTTCCATGCTCAAGAAGAAACGGGCTGCTCTCGAAATCCGGACGCGTGGATGGGGACCTTTCCTCGAATGACGACGCCGGTTTTCCCCTGAACTTCAGATAGGAGGCAAACAAAGAAGGAGGCGAAAACCTTCTGCCCACCGGACCGGCACCAATCCAGTCCGAAAGAAAGAGGGAGTCGAAGTTCTTGGTCTGGATCGGCTCTCGCATCAGCCGGTCGATCAATTCCAGCCTGAAGGAATCCACATCCACGTAATCGTCCCTGAGCTTCAAATCCTCCGGTGTCATCTTGATGCACTTGAGGGCATCGGTCAGTACTTGGTTGAAGCCCGGCTTTTGTGTCGACGTCGAATCCGAGGGCTCTCCCGAGTACAGACTCGGAGCAAAAGAAAACCAGAGGCAGAGAACCAGACTTGTGAAAAGAACCTTCTTCACCGCGGCACCTCAACCTTTGCTTCCGGTACGGATTTCTTTCGTTGCGTGATCTTCACCACGATGATGCTGACCTCGTACAGGAAATACAGTGGGACGGCCAGCATGATCTGCGAAAAGACGTCCGGCGGAGTGATCACGGCAGCCACCACCAGGATCGCCGTGATTGCATATCTACGGCCTTTTGTCAGAGTTCGGGGCTTGATCACTCCTATCTTTCCCAAGAAAAAGGAGATCACGGGAAGCTCGAAAACGGCCCCGAATGCCAAAATCAGGTAGCTGACGAAGCTGACGTAGTCTTTGATCTGAATCATGGGCTTGAGCTTCTGTGTCCCGAAGCCCAGGAGGAATTTGATGCTCAGGGGAAGCACCAAGAACCAGCAGAAAGTCGCACCCACCAGAAAGAAGACGGTGGATGCAAGTACCACCGGAATAACAAACTTGACTTCGCGCTCGAACAATCCAGGCGCGACGAATCTCCAGGCGTGATAGAATATGACCGGGACGCTGACGATTATGCCGGCGATCAAAGACAACTTGATCCTGGTGGAGAAAGCCTCGGTGGGGGCCATGAAGTAGACTTCCGGAATGGGGCTGGTCACGAAATCCAGCAGTTTCTCGGAGAATATGTAAGCCACGATGGACAGAAGGATGATGGAGATGAGGCTTTTGATAATCCTGCCGCGCAGCTCCTCCAGATGGTCCAGAAAGCCCATCGGCTTTGGTTCCTCAGTCATCTTTCCTCACTGCAAGAGATCCGCCATATGCTTTTGCACTCGTGGGGCCCGATCCTGGACGGGGACGGCCAAAGATGAGGCAGTCCGGTTCACTTTAGAAGACCTTTCAACTCGTCCATGAACTCGTTTATGTCTTTGAATTTGTGATACACCGAGGCGAATCTGACGTAAGCCACCTCATCCAGCTCCTTCAACTTCCTCATTACCTCCCGGCCCACTTCCTTACTGGTGATTTCGGTCTTGGACAGATTCTGCAGCTTCTCCTCTATCTCGTCCACCACCGAGGCGATTTTCTTGGAGCTGATGGGGCGCTTGTTGCAGGCCAGCTCGATTCCCTTGTGCAGCTTCTGCCGGTCAAAAGGCTCGTGCCGGCCGTCGTTTTTGATGATGGTCAGCGAAACGTCCTCCACGTACTCGTAAGTCGTGAAGCGCTTCTTGCAGGATTCGCATTCCCTTCGTCTCCTGACCGAGCGACCGTCCTGAGAGGTTCGCGAATCCACCACCCGGTCGTTGTCGCTTCCGCAGAATGGGCATCTCATTTTGTCATCCTACCCGGCTTTGGCCTTGACGATTGACGCTCTTTGTAGACCTGAATCTTGACCCGGGCCTCTTTCAGCATCTGCCTGGACATTGAGTCGGGATAGCTGTCTTTGATCACCATCCTCTTGATTCCCGCATTGATGATCAACTTGGTGCACAGGATGCAGGGATGGGTGGTGGAATACATGGTTCCATCCTTGATGCTCACCCCGAATAGGGCAGCCTGGACTATGGCATTTTGTTCGGCATGGGTGGCCCGGCATAGCTCGTGTCTTTCTCCGGACGGAATCCCCAGTTTGTCTCTTAGACAGCCGATGTCCAAACAGTGTTTGAGTCCCGAAGGCGCGCCGTTGTACCCCGTAGCCAGAATCTTCTTGTCCTTCACTATTACCGCCCCCACCCGTCTTCTGAGACAGGTGGAACGGGTGGCGGCCAGCTCGGCCATGCGCATGAAATACTCATCCCAGGAGGGACGAGCCTCTCTTTGGTCATTCGCCTTCTTGCTTTCTTGTCGACCAACCTTCTTTGTTCTCATGAGAAGAGCGCCTTCACTCGTGTTCCGACCTTAGCTTTCAGTGTCCGCTGGGCGTTTCCCTGATTCAAGGCAATCTCCAAAAACCCCGAACTACCGAACAAAGCTCCTACCCGGCCGGGAGACATGTCGAAATAGGATTTAGACATTCTCTCAATTCGCTTTCTTCCGATGCTGAGCGCAGCAACGGACTTTTTGTGTAGCAGCTCCGCCCCGATATTGGTAATCAGGTTCCCAAAGCCGTCTATGTGAATCACCTCACCGGTCAGAGCTCGTTCGGTCGCCCTCGGCTGAGGGATCAGTAGCTTGACACACTCCTTAGCCGGAGCCCCGAATTGTTTGATATCCACACCCAGCGAGACGTACCCAGCCACGGGAGCGAAGATGTCTCTGGCGTGAAAGGTGCTGGATACATCCGCAAGGAAATACTCGCGGTTGGACAGACGGATGATCTCCAAGATGTTTTCGGCATCATAGACGAAGCTGAAAACTCCGTTGTCCGGTCCTACGAAACAGAAATCCCTGGTTTTGATCAGGAGCGGCTGCCTTTCACTTCCCACACCCGGGTCCACTACCGCCAGGTGAACTGTCCCCTGGGGAAAACATACGGAGGAATTCTTCAGTGCGAATGCCGCACCCAAAACGTCGAACGGCTCCAATTCGTGAGTTATGTCGATGATTTCCGCATGCCGGTTGATTCTCTTGACGACTCTTTTGACTGCACCCACGTATCCGTCTTTCGTGCCGAAGTCGGTGGTAAGTGTGATGATAGATCGTTCCATGTGCCCAAAAGCAAGAGCCATAACACGACAAAAGCCGGCCGCATACCAACACATGCGCCTTGGCCGTCCTCCGGGTCCGGCTGGAGTACGAATCATATTACAGGCCGAGAGGGGAAATCGCAAGGATTTTCTTAGCGCAGATCGAGCAGGTTCAGGCCGGTGTCTGCATCCGGCTTACGTTCGATGAGGCCGTCGGAGGGTAGGATGAAAAACTCGCCGGTGGCGGAGATGGTAGCCGAAAAGAGATGGCCGAAATAAGCTTTGGAGTCGGCTCCGCCAGCCACCACATGGGCGTGGACAAAGGGTTTTCCCTCGACGTAGGAGATGGACCCGGTGAGGCTGCCGAACTCCAGGTCTTCTTTGAAGGAATTCCTGACATATTCCTTATTCGCGGCATCGAAGTAGCCCAGGGTTGCGTCCTTAAACGCGCCCAGACCGAAGACGAAGCCTCCGGGAATCTTCTCCTTTTCCACGAAGGAGCTCAGCGTGCCGATGATCTCCTCCCCTTTCATTAACCTCAGCATGTATCCGTCTTTGATCCTCTTAAATTGCATTTCCGTTCTCCCTGATTTCTCTTTCTAGTTCCAAAGCATCAGACTTCGATGGTCTTCTGGGCTCAGTTTTGGAGTACGGAAGCTTGTTGAAAATCCCGCTATGGCGGGGCTTCCGCTTTTCGAGGATTAGGGGCGGCAAAACCGCACCGGCCCCGCCAGGTCGGGGTCTTCGCCCTGCTACGACAAGCTGATGCAGTCCGAGATTAGCAAACTACAGGGTCTCCTTGCTTACCCAACCCAAATATGGTTCGAAACCCGCCAAAACTGGCAGAGCTATGATCTCGGGCACTTCGTAGCTATGAATCTCAAGTACTCTTCTCTTCAGCCTCTCGAACAATCGACCCTTGGTCTTTGCCAGAAGAAGGACTTCCTTCTCGGAGGCTATTTCCCCCTTCCACCTGTAAATCGACCTGATGGCGGGAAGGACATTCACGCAAGCTGCCAGTTTTTCTTCGACCAGAGCCTGGGCAATCTTCTCCCCCTCTTCTTCCGAGGAGGCGGTCACAAGGACCACAATGTAATCGGTCATCGGTTGATTCTCCTCTTGAGACGCTGCTCAATCCGGTTGACCTTGCCGGCAAGACGATTCTTGGCGCCCTTGCGGTCATCCACCGTCATCACCATGTAAATTCGATTGCAGTCTTTGGCCATGGTGTCGCGGCACTTCTTGATGACCTTGAAGACCCGGTCCCAGCTTCCTTCTATCACCGTGCTCATGGCCGAGGTGCGATACGGCAGGCCGCTTTTGTCTACGATGTCGATGGTGCGGGCCACGTACTTGCTGACCGATTCCCCCTTGTCGGTCGGAAAAAGGCTCAAGGAAACCAACATGGCGTTTCTCCTTTCTTGCGAGCGTGAATGCTTGTCGGATGGAAGGACGATTGAGGGGGCCTGGGACGAATCCTACTTCAGCCCCAGCTCTTTTTTGATCTCTTTCACCGCCTGAACCATGACCCTCAGCTTGGCCTCTGCTTCTTTCCAGGTTCTGGTCTTCAGGCCGCAGTCGGGGTCGATGTATACTTTCTCGGCGGGAAAGACCTCCAGCGCCTTTTTTATGCCCGCCTTCACCTGATCTTTGCTTTCGATGACGTGGC
>CAZPRG010000066.1:0-12285 GCA_964588675.1 uncultured Ignavibacteria bacterium | reverse complement strand
CCCCAGGGGGAGGGGGCGGCAAAGAAGGAGCTGGCCAGGGCCAAGAATGAGCTGAACAAGGTCAAACCCTCACGGCCCTACATCGTGATCGACACGCACGCCAACATACTGACGCTCCGCACGGAGAACCGGATTCTCCTGAAGGCCACCTGCTCCACCGGCTCGGGTGGAGAGCTGATTGATCCCGGCACCGGACGCAGGTGGGTGTTCGATACGCCCCGGGGGGTCTTCAGGGTAACGAGCAAGCTGGCCGATCCTTGGTGGCGCAAGCCCGATTGGGCTTTCATCGAGGAGAACGAGACCATCCCAAAGGATCCCAGCGAAAGACTGGATCCGGAGATGCTTGGCGATTTCGCGTTGGGATTCGGCGATGATTATTATATCCATGGCACCATTTACGAGCGGCTTCTGGGCGTCAATGTCACTCACGGTTGCGTCCGTTTGGGCTCGGATGACTTAAAGAGACTTTACGACCGGGTTCCCATCGGCACGCCGGTTTACATCTTCTGAGCAAAGAGAAATGCTTTCCTTTTGGAGATATTCGAAATTGGGCCTGTGCGGCATGTTGACGTGGATCGCGTTTTCCAGCTGCCAAAGCGAGAGTTCCCCACTGAAGCCCGCATCCAACGCCGAATCCAAGGTTTGGGACAGGGACCAAGCGCAGGTGGAATACAGGTTAGCACAGGCGGAGCTTCGGCTGGCCAAGTCGGATCAGCTTTACCTGGTGCTTGATTTCGGGCGTAAGCAAATCGAACTAAGACTCAGGGGAGCCGTCGTTTGGGGCTGTCCCATCCAGCTGGCCCAGACCGACAGCCAGGAGGTTGAGAAATTCTCGACGCGATTTGTAGGCCGGGGAGAACGAGTTTTGCTTCCGCTGGCGGACAAGTATCTGTTTGCCGCAGAGGATAAGACTTCGGATTCAGTGCTGGCCATCGTGGGCGAGGTGACCAATGTCGATCCGGAACTTCTTCAGAGGGAGGTGCCGGAGCGGTTTCAGCTGTTTTGGGACAACGGTTTGACCATGGAGGTGCGCACGGCGGTAGCCGGGAAGCCCATCTCGGTGCCCAAAAGCGCCTTGGTGGAGCTGCAGCATGCACTCAGAAGCCCCTTCGGGGGGGAGGCTTACCTTTTTCTGAATACGAATCCTGACGACGCCCTGACGCTTTACCGGGCAGCGAAGCGAGGCATGCCTACGCTGATTTATCCTCCCCAGTGAGTGACCGGCGAAATCTCCACTGTTCCCTCGGATTGACTTGGTTCTCGCAGAACAGAAATCGATTTTCGCCTGGAGAAAATACCTCTGGCTGACGATAGCTCTAAAAAGCGCTGAATAAGCAGATCCTGCCGACTTTGTTGTTGCTTTTTGGCGGAAGAGACGTATTATTGCTTCGGGTCTTTCTAAGCCGAAGGAGGAAGCTATGTCCAAGGTATGTGAAATCTGTGGAAAGAAGCCGCTTTATGGAAATGCGGTCAGTCACGCCCACAACCTCAGCAAGAGACGGTGGAATCCCAACCTGCAGAGGGTGAAGGTGATGAAAAAGGGGAAGCGAACCACCATCAGTGTTTGCTCCAGCTGCTTGAAGGCTGGGAAGGTGGAAGCGTTGAGGTAGGTGGGTGGTTTCGCTCGGAGTCAAGCAATCTTCTCCGAGCTTCTTGGGAATGAAAACGAGTCAGAAGCGAGCCGGCCTTTGGCCGGCTCGTTCTTTTGTGCGTTCCGCTATGTCTGCTCTTTGGCTGCCTTCTTGGCCTGCTCAAACTCCCTTGTCAACAGCTCTCTGCTTACCCCGGTGTCTATTATGTCCCAGGGGAAGATGACATCGGTGCTCTTCGGCGTGAAGACTATGGACTCCGACCGCACGCCTGCGTTTTTCCAAGCCTGACGAAGACCGAGATTCTCCTCCACCGAATAACGCAATCCCTCCCCGACCTTTCGGTTTCCCAAGGAGAGCAGGCCTTGAAGCACCGCCTGCCGCACGCTTTTCCTCTCCATTTGCACACCCTTAAGGTTTCTGATCCCTTTTTCCACCAGGGTCAACTTCCGTTTCAAATGTTCTTGCTTCTCCATCGCGCACCACTGGAACGGCGTGTGCGGTTTGGGTACGAAAGGATTGACTGAGACTCTGACTCTGCGCAGGCCTTTCTTGTCGATCCTGGCGGATTGGCGCCCCTTCACGAAAACCTCGTGGACTTGGCGCACCAGCTCGACAATTCCCAGCACGTCTCGGTCTTCCTCGAACGGAAGTCCCACCATGAAATAGAGTTTCAGATTGGGCACTTCTGCTTGGGAAGCCAGCACTGCCGACTGAAGCACGGCTTCCGCTTGCATGTCCTTTCGGATTATCTTCCACATTCTTCGCGTGCCCACCTCGGGCGCTACGGTGAGCGTTTTCAAGCCGGAGTCCACCAGGATCTTGAGCAGGCCGGGACTGACCATGTCCGCCCTCAGGGAGGAGGTGCCGATCTCCAGACCCATTGAGCTCAGCGCCGAGCAGATTTCCTCCAGTTGCGGATGATCGGATATCAGAGAACCGATCAGACCAACGTGCTGACTTTCTCCCGAATGTTTGGCCACCTGGGAGAGAATAGCTTCCTTTCCATACAACCTGTAAGGCCGGTAGATGTGTCCCGCCGCGCAGAATCGACATCCCCGCCCACATCCTCTGCCCACCTCAACCAGAAAGGTATTCTTGAAATGGGAATGGGGGGAAATCAACGGGGAGAATGTTTCCACGCCTTTCAGATTAACGCTTCTTTTCTTGATCACCCGCGGAGCGCCGGCTTCTATCTTGAGGTCTTTGACGGTTCCATCGTCGTGGTAGGTGGGATGGTAAAAGCGGGGAACGTACACGCCTGCCGTGTTCGACAGCTCCAACAGGAGTTTTTCCTTTTCCATCTTCAACGCCTGGAGTTGAAGATACCTTCGTATTAGTTCGGGCAACGCCTCCTCCGCCTCGCCAATCAGAATGCAGTCCATGAAAGAAGCCAAGACCTCAGGATTGAGAGTGGGGGCGATCCCGCCCGCAATAACCAGCGGGGTCATCGAGCTTCTGGCAGAGGAGAAAAGAGCAATGCGTGAGGACTTCAATATCTTGAGTATGTGGGAATAGTCCAGTTCGAAAGGCACGGAGAAAGCGATGATGTCGAAGTCTCGAATGTCGCGGTCGGATTCCAGGGTCCGGGCTCCACGGCAGGAGCCAGACTCCGACAGAAAGAACCGTTCACAGGCGACCTGGTCCATCCAGTTGAGCAAACGGTATATCGTCTGAAAGCCGAGATTGGACATGCCCAGGTCATACGTGTTGGGGAAGCCGAGTGCTACTCCGAGGCGAGAGCTCTTCTTGCGAATCGTGCCACTCTCGTCAGACAGCAGTTTTTCTCTGGTAAGTGAAGGTGCGGACACGGCAATATCTCCTTCGAACCGCAGTTTGGGTCTGATGGTCCGGCCGGACCAGTCCCGGTCCAATTAACCGCCGATTGCCGTCACTGTCAAACCAAATCAGTCTCTCGTCAGTCCCTCGGTCTGTGGCCCGATTCGGCCAAGATGGCCTTAACATCCTTGCAGATGGCCGCGCGGCTCACCTGGAGAGACCGGTGCGCTCCGATGATATCATTCTAAATACGACGAAAATGTCGGAGGATAATCTGAAGGGTTGGCTGCTGAGGCTCTGTGCTCAAATGGTGTAGACCAAGTTCTTGCCTCGGCCCTTGGCCAGGTACAAGGCCTGATCGACTTTTTCGATGAGTTCCTTGGAGGTCTTTCCGTTCTCCGGGAAGGAAGCTACACCCAAGCTCACCGTGACCTTCACCCGGGATTCCTTGGTTTCACTCATGAATTCGGCCGATTCCACCCTGTGCCTTATTCTCTCGCCGATCATCCGGGCATCTTCCTTTTTGGTCTGCGGAAGGATAGCCGCGAACTCCTCTCCCCCGTAGCGGCACACCACGTCCACCTCTCGCACCGACTCCCTGGTTCTTCTGGCGATGTCTTGCAGCACCAGGTTTCCGAAGAGATGCCCGTAAGTGTCGTTGCATTTTTTGAACCAGTCGATGTCAAGCATGATAAGAGACAAGGGCTGGTGGTACCTGGATGCCCTCATCACCTCGGTGCCCAGCTTGCGGATGAAATAGCGGTAGTTGTAAAGGCCGGTGAGATCATCCACCACGGTGAGCTCCTGAGTTTTCTGATGCAGCCGCGCGTTTTCGATGGCCAGACCGGCCGAGCCGGCGAGGATCGAGAAAATCCTCTCGTCCTGCTCCAGGAAGGCCCCGATCTTGTCGGAACCGGCGCTCATCAGACCAATCACGTTTCCGCGCGAGATCAAGGGCACAGCCATGAAAGACCTTATCTCCCCAGGGTTTGCGGCCGGGTCCGGCACTTCATCGAGATCGAAGACCCTCACCGGAGCGGCCTTCTCCACCACGCTTCCCAGGAGGCTGCCCAGGGGCGCAGGTTTGGTCCGGGTTTCGGTCACCCTTCTGCCTTCTTGGATCTGGCCCAAAAGCGACAGCATCCGCTGTTCGGTTAGCAGGAAAATGGAAAAGAACCGGTAACCCATTACGCTCTGCACGATGTTCAATATCTCTTCCACCACCTCGCTGAGGTGCAGCCTTTCCACCAACGTCCGCGAGGTTTCGTAGATGGTCTCGATTTGGGCCTGCGATTTCTCCAATTCCGAAGTTCTCTGGTTCAAGATATCGAAGGTTCTCAGTAGCTTCGACCTGGAAGATCCCATCTCCTTCACCACCACCCCTACGGTCACGGTCAGCGCCCACAGCGCCAGAATCTGAACCAACAGCAAGCCCACGGAGGGTCCATCCGGATTTCCGATGGTCACCGAAAGATAGAACACGGAGGAAAAGAGCGCCAGCAATGATCCCGGGACAAGGCCCGAGGCATAGCTTCCAAACGGGACCACCAGGAAGTAAAGATAGAAGAATCCCCCGCCTCTCCCTCCCGATATCCACTCGGCCAGCGTTATGGAGATCAAATCCATGATGCCGGTGATGAAATAGAACCTGCCTCCAACCGATTTCATCCGGGTGCTGATGCCCAAGGCTGCGAGGGAATATGTCAGGAAGAAGGCAAAAGGCACCCACATCCGTCGGTCGATTTCCGGGGACAGAAGCATCCACAGAGCGAAGCTCAAGAAGATGACTCCCCGGATCAGCCAGAAAACCCACTTGGGCTGTGAAAGGAGCGACCAGATTCTCCTAGCGTTTCCAGATGCCATTATCCCAACCTCGAAGATTCTGCCTCACGTGAACGGACGGATGCTATATCCTTATATCGGCAGCGGAGTTGTCTCCTTGCGTCCGGTGGCGTGGGAATCCGCTGCGCAGACTGGTGTTTTGCTGGCCAAGCCTTGTTGACCGGGGCGGCTTAGCGCAACGTCAGTTTCCCTGGTCGTCCCAGGGAATTATAGGGAGAAGCGCAAGGAGGATCAAGGAATTTCTGTCATAGTCATCGGCTCCAGCAACACCGAGTCCCATCACTCCGGGGAATGAATCGAGAGTTGCGATCAGCCCCAGCCCGTGTATATGGGGATTGTTCGTCGGGGCAAAAGCCGCTGGTCCGATAGCCTCCGGTAAGCTATCAACACAAACTTTTCCTTGACAAATGAGTATATGGTTCTATAATTGTGTCCGTGCGAGAGGCGGTCCGGGATGCGGTGGGTTGATCTGTTGGGTTTTTGTACTGATGCTGAGTCTGATCGTCGGCCTGGGCAATCCGGGGCGCAAATACCAGAAAACGCGTCACAATCTCGGTTTTCGGGTGATGGATCATCTGGCGGCCGAGAGAAGTCGCCGGTTCAAGCCGGGAAAGGGTGATTATCTCCTCTGCGAGATCTGCGAGCAAGGGCGGAGGATTCGGTTGCTCAAACCTCTCACATACATGAATGCCAGCGGAGAGGCGGTGGCGGAGGCGCTGGGTCGCCTGGGACATGATGTGGAAGACCTGTTGGTGGTATGCGATGATGCCAATCTTCCCTTGGGGAAGATAAGAATCAGGGAGAAGGGGAGCGACGGAGGACACAAAGGGCTAAAGTCGATCATCTACCACCTGGAGTCGGCGGACTTCGCGAGGTTGAGGATGGGCGTAGGTCAGGCGCCGGAAGGCATGGAGTTGGAGGAGTTCGTCCTGGCAAAGTTCGATCGGAATGAAAAGGAGCAGGTGGAGTGCATGATTCAGACCGCTTGCCGGGCCGTCGAAAGTGCCTGGACTTTCGGCTTGGCGGACAGCATGAGCCGGTTCAACGGCTGAGACCCTATTGGGGACCTACGATCCTGACTGTGGAAATGCATAAGAGTGGTTTTACGACAATACTGGCAGCGCGCAAGTATGATTGGAGGTGATTGGTTGACGACGTACGAGACCATCTTCGTTTTGGATCCGGCCTTGGAAGATCATGGTGTTCAAAAGGAAATACAGAAAGTGGAGGAGTTGATCGCCGGTCGGCAGGGAAAGATAGTGAAGACCGAGAAATGGGGACTGAAGAAGTTCGCCTATCCCATAAAGAAGAAGCTTCAGGGTTTCTATACCCTGATTTACTTCGAGGGTGACGGCAACATACCCTCAGAGCTGGAGAGATCCTACAAGCTGAACGAATCCTGTCTGAGGTACCTGACCGTGCTCTCGGAAAGCAAGGCCCAGCCGGAGGAGCAAGAGGAGAAGAAAGAGGAGTCGAAGGAAGATTCTTCGTCCTCGGAATGATCGCCCGGACGCTGGCGGGAGCTGGAGTCTGTCCGAGGGGACGAGTTTTGTTGTACCTGCCGGTGGAGGATCGAGAGACAAAGTCCGGCGGGCACGAACCAAGGCACGGACTGTGCGATCCTGCAGCGAGGGGATGGATTGGCCGACCGATTGAAGGCCGTGAAAGTCAAACGGAAAAAAACCAGGATAGACAGATAGAATTCAGAAAGACTGGAGAGCAAAGCCGCTATGGTTGAGTTCGAGCGAAGGAAAAGAAAAACCTGTCGTTTCTGCGAGAATAAGGTGGATCAGATCGACTACAAGGACGAGAGGCTGCTGCGCAAGTTCATTACCGATCGAGGCAAGATCGTACCGCGGCGTATCTCGGGGAATTGCGCCTGGCACCAGCGGAGACTGACCGTGGCCGTAAAAAGGGCCAGGCATTTGGCCCTGCTTCCTTTCACCGGAGAGGTTTACAGGTAGCATCGGTTCACAGAAACCCCGCGTCCCGGACCGATTGCTGGCAGGTCCCGCAAGTGGCGTTGCATAGTTTGGGTTGCAGGGGGACAGGATAGGGCAAGACGAAAGTGGCCGGTTTCACCGGGCGAAAGAAGACCAACAGCAGGAGCGAAAAGTCATGAAGGTGATCCTTAAGGACGACGTGCAGAAACTGGGCAAGTGCGGTCAGGTGGTGGAAGTGAAAGACGGTTTTGGACGTAATTACCTCTTTCCGCGCAACCTGGCCATTCCCGCCACCAGGGGAAACCTCAAGGCCATCGGGGAGGTGACCCGGCAGAAGCAGATTCGGGACCAAAAGAGGTTGAGGCAGGAGGAGAGGCTGAAAAACCAGCTGGAAAAGATCTCTTGCACGGCGGAGGTCATGGTGGGGGAAGAGGACAAGGTTTTTGGATCGGTCACCTCGCAGAACATTGCCGAGCTGCTCAAAGACAAGGGATTCGAAATCGATCGCCACAAGATCTTGCTGGAGAGTCCCATAAAAGCGCTGGGCGTTTACACTGTGCCCGTCAAAATATCGGGCGAGGTGGTGGCCTCTCTTAAGGTGTGGGTGGTGAAGAAGCAGCAAAATTGAGGGGTTCTGGAGCGACACAAGTCCCGAGGCAAGGATGAACATGGTAGAGGCAAAGGTAAACGGACTGGCCCTGGACGTGGTGACCAACTCACCGGTGGTGATCCTATCCGCCTCAGATTCATCGGATCGGTTGCTTCCCATCTGGATCGGTCACTACGAGGCTCTGGCCATCGCCATGGAGCTTTCGGGAGTCACTTCCCGCAGACCCCTGACCCATGATCTCCTCAAGTCGGTGATCGCCAGCCTGGGCGGAAAGGTGCTCAAGGTGGAAGTGACCGAGCTGAAGGAACAAACCTTCTATGCCAAAATTCACCTTCAGATGAACGGCTCGCACTTGGAGGTGGATGCCCGGCCCTCGGATTCCATAGCCCTGGCGCTGAAAACCAAGGTACCTCTCTTCGTATCCGACGAGTTATTTCAAATCAAAAGGGGAGACCAAGCCACCCCGGACCTGAGCGATCCGGAAGCCCTGAAGGAAAGACTCAAGAGAATCAATCCCGAGGATTTCGGCAAGTATTCCCTTTAGGCCCTCCCGAGATCGCGACCTACCGCCGCCTTCGTTCTTCCGCGTATAAGATGTGCTGTAATGTTGCTTACCCTATTGCCGTCATGACCAAGAAAAGCTTTCTCCGGCTGACGATTTGCCTGGGACTCATCCCGGTCCTCGGCCTAATGTTCGCTGCGCCGCGATCCGCTTCTGCCGCCCCGCCGGACCAGTTGGTGCGGGAGGCTGAAGCCAGATATGCAT
Organism: uncultured Ignavibacteria bacterium; assembly: GCA_964588675.1. Lineage (GTDB taxonomy): Bacteria > Zixibacteria > MSB-5A5 > MSB-5A5 > SM1-73 > SM23-73-3. The sequence goes on along the minus strand of CAZPRG010000066.1, from coordinate 3,756 downwards.
CGGATGACTATGCCAGAGCCCGGGATATTTTCGTCGCACTCTCCGATTCGTTTCCCGACGATCGGCTGTTTTCCTATTTCCAGTTCATGATAGCCAAATGCGAATATCATCTCCAGGATTATGCGTCCGCCCGGAAGCAATTCGAGGATTTCATCCACCGCTTCCCCCGAAGCTCCTATGTGGGGGACTGCTATTTCATGCTGGGCAACGTGTCCTACCTTCAAGGTGAAGGTTTCGAAGCGGCGGAAGACTACCTCTACTCATACGAGCTGGCCGGCACCGACAATCTGAGGCTCTTGGCCAAAAGGTCGCTGGTGCCCCTTTTGGAGAGGAGGTTGTCGGAGCAGGAGTTGGAGAAGCTGAGTCGGGCCAACAGGGATAAGAAGCTGGCACCCAAGATATGGTTCTATCTGGGCTTGCGCCAGCACTCGGCCGGCCAGCTGAAGCAGGCTTCCCAAACCCTGAGCTACTACCTGAGGACCTTCCCGGATGGGGAGGACGCAAATGAGGTCGACCGGCTCCTGAACGACGCCGCCCACGCCCGGGACAAGACCGTGAGCCTGGGAGTCTTGGTTCCCCTTTCCGGAGATTGGTCGCGTTACGGCAACAGCCTGCTGAACGGTGTGAGGCTGGCGCTTTCCTCCAGTCGCTCCCATGAAAAGGAAGTCCGGCTGGTAACCAGGGATACCCGGGGGGACTTCGTGACGGCTGCCGCGCTCTTCCGGGAACTGGTATCCGAAGATCATGCAGTCTGCATCATCGGACCGCTGAGAAGCGAGGTGGTGGCCGCCGCTGCCGTGGAAGCGGACCGCTCGCAAGTTCCCTTGGTCACCCCCACCGCATCCAGACCCGGGCTGGCCGCACTGAGCGATTTCGTGTTTCAGGTCTCGCCCACGGCCGAAAGCAGAGGTAAAATTCTGGCACAATGCGCGGTTAAAGACGGGGGTATGAAGGAATTCGTGCTGCTGGCGCCGGAAGAGGAAGGGCCCGAATCGGAGACGACGAGCTTCAGAAAGACAGTGGAGGGGCTCGGAGGCAACATACTGGCTTCGGAGCAATATCCCGCAGGTACGCAGGACTTCTCGCCCTATCTCAGAAGAATGAAAGGCCGACTCCTGGGACACTCTCCGGAGGAATCGGAAGGACCGTCTTTCAATGATCAGATTCCGGTTTGGGTGGACGGCATATTCGTATCCGCCGACCAGACCCAGATGTACGACATTCTCTCCCGGATCGCCAATTTGAACGTCTTCGGCACCATCATAGGAACCGAGGTCTGTGGAGAAAGGCAGGTGCTTGAGTTTGCGAAGAACATCGACCGGCAGATGCTTTTTGTCTCCAGTCAATTCGGGCCGCAGGATGAGGCCGTCAAACAGCGCTTCTCGGATGGCTATCTGCAGCAGTACCAAACAGAACCGGATCTGGTTTCCATGCTCGGTTACGACTGCATGACGCTTCTGCTTGAAGTTTTCGACAGAACCAGTTCTCCCCTGGGAATAAGAGCCGCCCTGGCTGAAATCTCCGATTTCGTGGGTGTGGCCGGTGGAATCAAGTTCGATTCCCAAGGGGAAAACGTGATGATTCCGGTGTACAAGCTCGAGAATCGAGAGGTGAGCAGGTTGAGATAAAAAGGTGTTGGAGAACTCGGGAATTGGACTTATACTAAATATTTGGTTCAGCCCGGCTCTCTAATGAGGGAAATATCGTGGCGGATGACAAAGACAAAAGGGTCGCCCTCAGGGTGATAATGGGGGACAAAGAGAAGGAAATCACCTTCGACGAGCTGGTGCTCTCCAACAATCTGGCGCAGGAGGCTTTAGTCCGGCTTTTGGTGAGGAAGAAGGTCTTCAAACCCGAGGAATTGGTATCAGAGATGGAGAAGGTGAAAAAAGAAAGGTACCGGTCGCCGGAGGATTTTCCCAGGGGCAAATAAGCTCAGATTCGACCGGCAGACAAATAGCCTTCACCGGCTCGACTCCCTTCTCCGACTCTGCAACCGGTGCCTCACCCAACATGGGGAGTCGATGCGACTGAGCCTAGCGAAAATGACGGAAACGACAGTGCTCAAATGGTCATCTCATCCGGCCAAGAAAAGGGCCACCATCGCGATTTTGGTGGTTCTGTTCCTGCTGGTGGTCTGGCTGGCGGTATACTTGACTACCTCCAGTCTTTTTCTCACCGGTCTTTCCGTGGTCATCATGCTGGCGTCTCTGTCGTCTTTTTTCCTGCCCACCCGCTATGAATTGGACCAGGACAAAGTCGGCATACACTATGTTCTCGGCAAGAAGGAAAAGCCGTGGAGTGCATTTCGGTCCTTTTATGTGGACAAAAACGGGGTGTTGTTATCCCCCTTCCCCCGACCGTCACGCTTGGAGAATTTCAGAGGCATTTATGTCAGGTTCGACCGGAACAAAGACTTGGTGGTGGATTTCGTAAAATCAAAGGTACCGGGACCGAAAGACGCCGATTCGTCGCGCGCCGTCCGGACTGCAGAAGGAAGGTGATTCTGCGTGGCATTCTTAAGAGACATGTTCTCCATGGGGCAGAGAGGTACCGGGGAGCAGGAAGAACTGACTCCCCGCCAGGACGAGATTCTGACCAAGATCGCCCAGAAGGTGGTGCACTGGAAGATGTCGGTTCCGGCCATACTCTTTTTGGAGTCGGTGAAACCTCTAAATTACGTAGGCAGTCAGATGATGGCCTTCTTCGAACCGATGTTTCAGGCGGTTTTCTCTTGGAAGGACTATGACGAATTCAGGATGATGATGGAAGAGCGGGGCACGGTGGAAAGGCTCCTGCAGAGAATCGAGAAACTCGATTCGGAAGCAGAGGAGAAAGAAAAGGTACGGAAGAAACAACGAAAGCAAACAAGAAAACTTGAGTGGAAGAACAAGACGTTCAAGGAGAAGGTGCGGTATGTACTGATTGGGAAATAGACCCACGTCAGCTTGGCCCCGGGGAGGCGAAGATGAAGAAGATATCTCTTATGATCGGTTTGACGATTCTGGCGATCCCGCTGCTGGGCGGATGTCAGGAGAAAAACGATCAGACCCCGAGCGTGGAAGAGAAAGCGCTGGCGGGCAAGAAAGTGGTGATGATTATCGCTCCCCAGAACTTCAGGGACGAGGAGCTTATTGAGCCTCAGGACGTCTTGACGGAACAAGGCGTTGAGGTCCGGACGGCCAGCTCGTCTCTGGCAGTCTCCAAGGGGATGATGGGCGTGCAGGTGAAGCCGGACATGCTCATCGGAGACATCAAGCCCGAAGATTGGGATGCTATAATACTCGTGGGTGGCTCCGGAGCGAATGTCTACTGGGAAGATTCCACCGTCCATTCGCTGTTGAGAGCCGCTGAGAACGAGAACAAAATCATCGGGGCCATTTGCATTGCCCCGGTGACTATGGCCAATGCCGGCATCCTCTCCGGGAAGAAGGCTACCGTGTTTGCCTCGGAAGAGGGCAAGCTGAAAGACAAGGGAGCCGAGTGCACTGGCCGAAGCGTGGAGCGCGACGGCAGCTTAATAACTGCTAACGGCCCGAAAGCTGCGCGGGAATTCGGGAATGCCATCGCGCAAGCGCTGATGGAAAGACAGCATGATGCCGCTGCGGACACTGCCTCGGAGACCTCGCAGTAGTCTGTGTCCGCCCGTTGCGTCAGGAGTTACTCCCAATGCGACGAGTATCGTCTGAAGACGTAACAGCACAGGAACAAGAAGAGACCAATTAAGAGGACGCCGGGATTATATCCCGGCGTCAA
>CAZPRG010000065.1:0-12382 GCA_964588675.1 uncultured Ignavibacteria bacterium | reverse complement strand
AAGATGATCCGCCGGACGTCCAAACTGTACGCCCACGACGATCAGAATCAATGCCGGATCGGCGACAAGGTGCAGGTGATGGAGACCAAGCCCCTGTCCAAGTTGAAGAGGTGGAGGCTGGTGCAAGTGCTGGAGAAGGCCAAATAGAACCGACGGACGGAAAGCCTGGCTGAAGGGAAGATGACCTATGATCAGAGAGTATTCAAACCTGGTGGTGGCGGACAACTCGGGAGCCAAGAGGGTGATGTGTTTCCGGGTGTTGGGCGGAACCAGGCGAAGATATGCCCGCATCGGCGACATCGTGGTGGTCACGGTCAAGGATGCCATCCCCGGCGGCACCGTCAAGAAATCCGACGTCTGCAAGGCGGTGGTGGTGAGGACCACCCGGGAGACCCGGCGAAAGGACGGCTCCTATATCCGGTTCTCGGACAACGCCGCGGTGATCATAAACGAGTTGAACGAACCCAGAGGTACCAGGATATTCGGTCCGGTGGCGCGGGAACTCAGGGAAAAGGAGTTTATGAAAATCGTGTCCCTGGCCCCGGAGGTCATCTGAGGGAGACCCGGAGACCATCCCATAACGAAATCCCAAAGCGCGGAGAGAATAGCCAAGTCGGGCGGTGATAGAGATGAAGATAAAAAAGGGCGATACGGTGCTGGTGATAGCCGGAGACGACCGGGGCAAGAGTGGAAAAGTGCTCAAGGTCTTTTCGGAGAAGAGCCGGGTGATAGTGGAGGGGGTCAACTTCATCAAGCGGCACACCCGCCAGACCCAGAAGATGCAGAAGGGTGGCATAATCGAAAAGGAGGCGCCGGTGCACGTCTCCAACCTCATGCTCAACTGCCCCAAGTGCTCCAGTCCCACCAAGGTGGCCTTTCGGATACTGGAGGGAGAAGGCGGCGGGAAGCCCAAGAAGGTCAGGATATGTCGAAAATGCGGCGAGATAGTTTAAATTCCGTCCGCCCCGCGGATAGCTCCTCGCAGGACGGTGAGCTCGCCGGGCTTTAGGAGAAAGCACAAGAGATCATGATCAAACCGCGAATCAGAGAGAAGTACGAGAAAGAAGTGGCGCCCGCCCTGATGAAGAGATTCGGGTACAAGAACGTGATGCAGGTGCCCCGGATGAGAAAGATTGTGATCAACGTGGGGATGGGAGATGCCATCCAGAACGCCAAGTTGATGGATGCGGTGTCCTCCGATCTGGCGGCCATCACCGGCCAGAAACCGGTGATCCGCAGGGCGGTGAAGGCCATATCCAATTTCAAGCTGAAGGCCGGCATGCCCATCGGGTGCATGGTCACCCTGCGGCAGGCGCGGATGTACGAGTTCTTCGACCGCCTGGTGAACGTGGCCATCCCCCGCATCCGCGATTTTCGCGGGACCTCTCCCAAGTCGTTTGACGGCAGGGGCAACTACAACCTGGGCATCAGCGAGCAGATAATCTTTCCGGAGATAGACTACGACAAGGTGGAGAAGATAAAGGGAATGAGCATCACCATCGTCACCACGGCGGGAACGGACGAGGAAGGCTCGGAGCTTCTGAGGAGCATGGGTATGCCTTTCCGGAGATGAACCCGGGCAGGATGACCGGGAGAGAGGACCCCTCGCCGGCCGGACCGGATGGGCACAGAGATGAACTAAAGGAGACCGATTGGCTAAGAAGGCGTTGATAGAAAAGTCCAGAAGAAAGCCGAAATACCCGGTGCGCAAGCACAGCCGATGCGTCCGGTGCGGAAGGCCCCGCGGCTTCATGCGGGACTTTGGGTTGTGCCGCATCTGCTTCAGGGAGCTGGCCCTGAAAGGAGAGATTCCCGGCGTGGTGAAAGCCAGCTGGTAATCAGGTGAGAACGCCGAGCGGGTAAACCGGTAAGCAGTAACAGGAAGGACCCTTTCATGAAGAACACCGATCCTTTGGCCGACCTGTTGACCAGGATTAGAAACGCGGCCAAGGCAAAACACAAGAACGTGGACGTGCCCTCGTCCAACCTGAAAAAGAAGGTGGCCGGGCTGCTTTTGGAGCGCGAATACATCAGCAGGTTCGTGGAAGTGGAGGATACCAAGCAGAACCTCTTGCGCATCTTCCTGAAATACGATCACGAGAACAACAGCCTGATCTCCGGACTTCGCAGGATCAGCAAGCCCAGCCTCAGGATTTACGCGGATCAGAAGAAGATCAAGCAGATGCAACGAGAGATAGGACTCACCGTGCTTTCCACTTCCAAAGGCGTCCTGGATCACCATCAGGCCCTGGAGGCGGGGGTGGGCGGCGAGGTGCTTTTCAAGGTATGGTAACCTTCGGCCCGCTTGGGCGGGCCCTACCGGAAAGTCGACATGAGCAGAGTAGGCAAACTACCGATAGCCATTCCCTCCGGGGTGAAAATCGACCTGCGGAACAACCACGTCACGGTTTCCGGGCCCAAGGGGGAGCTGACCTGCAGAATCCATCCTTCCATCCGGGTGGAGACGGGTCCGGATGAGCTGACCGTGACGCGGCCCTCGGACGCCAAGTTTCACAAGTCCCTTCACGGCTTGACCCGATCTCTGATCGCCAACATGGTCACCGGCGTGACCTCCGAATACCGGAAGTCTTTGGAGATTCAGGGGATCGGATACAAGGCCGAGCTCAAGGGCAGGAGGCTTAACCTGCTATTGGGCTTATCCCATCCCATACTGTTTGCCCCACCGGAGGGCATCCGCATAGAGCTGGACGCGCCCACCAAGATCAGGATAGTGGGTATCGACAAGCAATTGGTAGGGTTGGTGGCCGCCAAGATCAGATCCTTCCGACCTCCGGAGCCATACAAAGGCAAAGGAATCAGGTACCAGGGAGAGCTGGTCAGGAAGAAAGCCGGCAAGACGGCCACTTGATGAGATGAAGAACCATGGAAGTGCTTGACCACGGCGGAGAGCTATGGATAGACAGGAAAGGCTGAAAAAGGCCAATCGGACCAGGAGAAGGCAGAGGGTGCGAAAGAATATCTTCGGCACCGGCGAAAGACCCCGGCTGTGTGTCTACAAGAGCCTCAAGCACATATACGCTCAGCTGGTGGACGACGGAGCCGGTCGCACGCTGGTGGGGGTATCCAGTCTCGCGCCGGACTTGAAGCCTCAGGTTAAGGCCGAGGACAGCAAGTCGGCGGTGAGCAAGAAGGTGGGGCTTCTTCTGGCCCAGAAGGCCCAGAAGGCGGGTGTGACCGCGGTGCTGTTCGATCGAAACAGGTATCCCTACCACGGAAGGATCAAGTCGCTGGCGGAAGGAGCCAGAGAGGGCGGTTTGGGCTTTTGATAACTGATTGTCGGCATGACCAGGATGATGCGGCTGCCACGGGTGCAGTCGCCTGAAGAAGGATTCAAAAGAAGAGGTGATTTTTGCCGAGATTGGATGAAGATCAGGCTTTGGAGTTCGCCGAGAAGGTCATCTACATCAACCGTGTGGCCAAGGTGGTCAAAGGAGGAAGGAGATTCTCCTTCACCGCCCTGGTGGCGGCCGGCGACAGAAAAGGCAGGGTGGGCATCGGACTGGGCAAGGCCAGCGAGGTATCCGCGGCCATCACCAAAGGGACCGAGGCGGCCAAGAAGAGAATGGTGGAGGTGCCGCTGGTGGACGGGACCATTCCCCATCCGGTGGTGGGACGATTCGGCGCGGCCAGGGTCCTTCTGAAGCCGGCGTCGCCCGGAACCGGCGTAATTGCCGGTGGTCCGGTGCGGGCGGTTCTGGAGGCGGCGGGAATTCAAGACGTCCTGACCAAATCGTTGGGTTCCCCCAACCCCCACAACGTGGTCAAAGCCACGATCAACGGCCTTCTATACTTGAAGACGCTGAAGGAGAAGGCCCGGCTGAGATCGAGCGAAAAGAAGCCGTAGCCCAGGATCCCCAGCCGACGCCGGCGGCGCGGAAATCGACAAAGGATGCAGTCGATGGTTCCGCCCGGGCGCGGTGGATTGTCCTGGGCCAGGTGAATGAGGCAGGCAGCAATTCCACCTTAAGGAGACTTCAGACGTGGCCGGTAGACTCAGGATAAAGCAGATCAGAAGCGTCATCGGACGCATTGAGAATCAGAGGAAAGTGATGCGGGCGCTGGGAATCACCCGGCTCTATCAGACGGTGGAGCACAACGACGCGCCCCAGATCAGAGGAATGATTCAGAAGGTCCATCACCTGGTGAAAGTGGAAGAGGTGTGATTTGGCGAGAACTTCCGCACAAGCACGCAAGATAAGAGTGGGAACCCTTTCCCCGGCTCCCGGATCGGTCAGCAAGAGGAAGAGAGTGGGCAGGGGTCCCGGGTCGGGTCACGGGAAGACCTCCACCCGGGGACACAAGGGACAGCTGGCCCGCTCCGGAGCCAAGAGACGAGCCTGGTCCGAGGGCGGACAGATGCCTCTTCAGAGGAGACTCCCCAAGAGAGGATTCACCAATATCTTCAGAAAGAAGTTCCAGGTAGTCAATCTGTCGGCTTTGTCCCGGGTGGGCGGCGCGGACGTGGTTTCTCCCCAGAAGATGAAGGAAGCCGGGTTGATCAAGAAGGCCCACCTGCCCGTGAGGATACTTGGGCAGGGGGATCCAAAGGCCGGGGTCACGATTCAGGCCCATGCCTTCAGCCGAAAGGCCCTGGAGAAAATTCAGGCGGCGGGCGGCAAAGCCGAGGTGATCAGATGCTGAGGACCATAGAGAGCATCTTCAAGATCCCGGAGCTGCGGAAGAGAATCCTTTTCACCCTGGCCATTCTGGTGGTCTACCGGGTGGGTGGGCACGTGCCCACCCCGGGGATCGACGCGCAGGCGCTGGGCGAGTTCTTTCGAGGCATGAGGGGATCGCTGTTCGGCCTGTACGACATGTTCGCCGGCGGGGCCTTCCAGAAGGCCACCATCTTCTCTCTGGGCATAATGCCCTACATATCGGCTTCCATCATAATACAGCTTCTGGGCGCGGTGGTCCCCTACTTCCAAAAGCTGCAGAAGGAAGGGGAGGAGGGGCGGAGGAAGATCACCCAGTACACTCGTTACGGCACGGTTTTAATCTCGGTGCTGCAGGCTTTGGGCACGGCGGTGTTTCTGGAGAGCCTGCAGCCCTCGGCCGGCACGTATGTGGTTCCCCATCCGGGCATGGGCTTCAAACTGCTGACCGTGATCACCTTCACCTGCGGCACCATCTTCATCATGTGGTTGGGCGAGCAGATCACCGAAAGAGGAATCGGCAACGGCATCTCCCTGATCATCATGATCGGAATAGTGGCCCGTCTTCCCAGCGGCTTGGTGGACGAGGTGAGGATGCTGGGCCTGGGACAGAGGAACTTCTTCTCCGAGGTGTTTTTGGTGGCGCTGATGGTGGCGGTGGTGGCCGCCATCGTGCTGGTGACCCGAGCCCAAAGAAAAATCCCGGTGCAGTACGCTAAGCGGGTGGTGGGAAGAAAGATGTATGGGGGTCAGTCCACCCACATACCGCTGTCGGTGAATACCGCCGGGATCATTCCCATAATCTTCGCCCAGTCCATAATGTTCGCCCCCAGCACCCTGTCGTCGTTCTTTCCCAACAGCGACTTCATGCAGGGTTTCTCCTCCCTGTTTCAGCCGGGGACGGCCCTGTATTCCTTCACCTACGGGCTGTTGATCGTATTCTTCGCCTATTTCTATACCGCCATCGTATTCAACCCGGTGGATTTGGCGGACAACATGCGCAAGTACGGCGGCTTCATCCCGGGGATAAGGCCGGGCAAGAGAACCAGCGAGTACATAGACAAGGTGCTCACCCGCATCACCCTGCCGGGAGCCATATTTTTCGCCTTGATCGCTCTCACGCCCAGCTTCATGATGAAAGGCATGAACGTGCAGTTCTACTTCGGGGGCACCGGCCTGCTGATCGTGGTGGGCGTGGCGCTGGATACTTTGCAGCAGATCGAATCGCATCTTCTGATGAGACATTACGACGGCTTCATGAAGAAAGGAAGAATACGGGGCAGGATGTAGAAAGGGAAAATGAACCTGATACTGTTGGGGATACCGGGCTCGGGAAAAGGAAGCGTGGCCGAGCTTCTGACTTCCCGGTTGGAAGTGCCGCACATCGCTCCCGGAGATATCCTGAGGGAGGAATTGAGAGAGAAAAGCGAGTTGGGCCTTCTGGCCAAGCCCTTCATGGAGAAAGGAGATCTGGTCCCCGACGACGTGATCTTGAAAGTCATGGAAAAAAGGCTGGGCCGGCCGGATTCCCGAAAAGGCTTCATCCTGGACGGCTTTCCCCGCACGCTGGTTCAGGCGGAGGAACTGGATCGGGTGCTGGTGGGGTCGGGTCGCAGCATAGATTTCGTGATCAAGTTTCAGGTGTCGGATCCAACCGCGATGAAACGCCTGTCAGGCAGGCAGACCTGCTCGGTATGCGGAGCGATATACAATCTGTATCAGAAACCTCCTCGGAAGAAGGACGTGTGCGACATTTGCGGAGGAGCGCTTTTTCAAAGAGCGGACGACAAGGAGGAAGTGATCAAGAAACGGCTGCAGGTCTACGGGCAGCGGACCCAGCCCATTGAGGAATACTACCGGCGCCAGCGGAAGTTGAGGCCGGTGGACGGCGAGACCAATCCCTATGGAGTGCTTCGGGAGATTCTGGCCATCGTCCGCCCCGGCCGGTCCGAAGGCGGCTTTGTAACCAACCCCCAGACATGATAGAACTGAAGACTGACAGAGAGATACAGATAATAAGAAACAACGGGAGTATATTGGCGCGGACCCTGCGGCTGGTAAAGGAGAACCTGCATCCGGGGATCAGAACCACAGAGTTGAACCGGCTGGCGGAGGATTTTATCAAACGAGAGGGAGCTTACCCGGCGTTCAAGGGATACCGTGACTTCCCCGCCTCCATCTGCGTTTCCGTAAACGAGGAAGTGGTGCACGGGATCCCGGGGGAGAGAATCATAAAGGAGGGTCAGATCGTCTCGGTGGACGTGGGCGTTTTCAAGGACGGATATCATGCGGATGCCGCCTGCACCTATGCCGTGGGCCAAATCTCGGAGCAGGCGCAGAGGCTGATCCGGGTGACGCGCAGAGCGCTGGACGAGTCGCTTGCTTACGTCAGCGAGGGGAGGCACCTTTCGGACTTATCCCACGCCATCCAAACGCTGGTGGAACAGAATGGCTTCTCCGTGGTGAGAGATCTGGTGGGGCACGGAATCGGCAAGAGAATGCACGAGGAACCGCAGATCCCCAATTTCGGGCCACCGGGACAGGGAGTGGTGTTGAAGAAGGGAATGGTCCTGGCCATAGAGCCCATGGTTAATGCGGGGTCCTACGAGATCGATACCCGGGACGATCGCTGGACGGTTGTGACCCGGGATGGCTCTCTTTCCGCCCATTTCGAGCACACCGTGGCGGTTACCGAGAACGGAGCCGAGGTTCTTACTTCAGAGAGTTGAATGGCGAAGGCAGGTGGCTTTTAGATGCCCAAAGAGGAAACCATTCAGGTGGAAGGAAAAGTGGTTGAACCGCTGCCCAACGCTTTGTTCCGGGTGGAACTGGAGAACGGACACCAGGTGCTGGCGCACGTCTCCGGCAAGATGAGGATGCACTTCATCCGAATACTGCCCGGAGACAAGGTGACGGTGGAGCTTTCGCCCTACGATCTATCTCGGGGACGAATAGTCTACCGGTACAAGTGACCCACCCACAGGCAGGTGGTCCCAGGCAGATCAGCCTGTTTTACGGGTCATGACCGCGGGCGAGACGGGATTTGAGATAAAACGGCGGAGTGAACGAAAAAAACGATTGAGAGAGCCAAGGTGAGGCAAAATGAAGGTTAGATCTTCCATCAAGGTACGTTGCGAGAAGTGCAAGATCGTGAAACGGAAGGGGATCCTGCGGGTGATCTGCAAGAATCCCCGCCACAAACAGAGACAAGGATAAGGACCGGAGGTGGATTTTGGCCAGGATCGCCGGAGTTGATCTGCCCAAGGACAAGAGGATCGAAATAGGTTTGACCTATATCTATGGAATAGGTCTGTCCTCCTCCCGGAAGATACTCAAGTCCACCGGCGTCGATCCCGATGCCCGGGTGCACAAATTGACCGATGACGATATAAACAAGCTTCGATCGGTTATCGAGTCGGAACACAAGGTGGAAGGGGCCTTGCGAACCGAGGTCTCCATGAACATCAAGAGGCTAATCGACATCGGGAGCTATCGGGGATTGAGACACCGGAGGGGATTGCCGGTGCGAGGGCAGAGAAGCAAGACCAACGCCCGGACCCGAAAGGGCCCCAAGAGGACGGTGGGAGCCAGGAGAAGCAAATAGGGTCGGCCCGAGATGTGAATTCGGGCATCGTCGACCGATTCATCAAGGAGGAGCAAGTTGGCTGAGGTCAAGAAGAAAGCCAAGAAGAAAGTCGGTGCTTACGGCTCGCATGCGGTGGCGCATATACAGGCGACCTTCAACAACACCGTGGTGAGCATTACCGACACCAAAGGCAACCTGATTTGCTGGGCCACGGGGGGAAGGATGGGCTTCAAAGGTTCCAGAAAGAGCACGCCTTTTGCCGCCCAACTGGCAGCGCAGTCGGCTGCCCGGGAGGCTTTGGAGGTGGGAGTGCGAAAGGCGGAGGTGTGGGTGAAGGGTCCGGGTTCCGGCAGGGAGGCAGCCATCAGGTCTCTGCAGGCTGCGGGAATAGAAATCACGGCCATCAGGGACGTCACGCCCATCCCGCACAACGGCTGCCGGGCCCCTAAAAGAAGAAGAGTGTGAGACCGGAGAGAAAACCAACCCCAGAAGGGGCGGTCTCATCCGGACCTGGTGTTTGGACGCGGCAGTCCGGAACGCGAAAGGTGTGATAGGGAGAGGTTAGATGGCCAGATACAGAGATGCAAACTGCAAGCAGTGCAGGCGGGAAAGCGAGAAGCTGTTCCTGAAAGGGAGCCGGTGTTCCAGCGAGAAGTGCGCCTTCGAAAGAAGGGCCTATTCTCCGGGCGAGCGGGGGCGGGCCATGAGAAGGAAGGGATCGGAGTATGCCCTCAGGCTCAGGGAGAAGCAGAAAGTGAGGCGCATTTACGGCATCCTGGAGCGGCAGTTCCGCAACTATTTCCAGCGGGCCGCCGGGCAGAAGGGCATAACCGGCGAGAACCTCCTGAGGATGCTGGAATGCCGCATGGACAATCTGGTGTACCGGCTGGGATTCGCTCCCTCCAGGAAAGCGGCCCGGCAGCTGGTTTTGCACCGGCATTTCCTGATCAACGATCGGATCGTCAGCATCCCCTCATTCCAGCTCAGGCCCGGGGATATCATCTCCGTCAGGGAGAAGGGCAAGAAGCTGGACGTGATACACCAGGCGCTCAGGGAGGGCCGGGGAGGAGACGTGTCCTATCTTCGGCTGGACAAAGCGCATCTGCAGGGTGAGCTTCTGGAGCAGCCCAAACGAACGGACATCCCGCTCGCCGTTCAGGAACAGCTGGTGGTGGAGCTTTACTCCAAGTAACGCCAGTCGATCCTTTAGCGGCAGCTTCCGGCAGCGCCAGGCGCGCAGGCGACCGGCCATGCCGGCCCATACAGGCCAGAGACTTTTTTCTCCTTGAAAGGAGGATTTCGGGGATGAAATGGAAGAGTCTTCAAATGCCCAAGGAAATCGGAGTGGACAAGTCCACCCTCAGCGATAAGTACACCAAGTTCATCGTGGAACCGCTGGAACGCGGTTTCGGCCTGACCCTGGGAAACGCTTTGCGCCGCACGCTTCTTTCCTCCATTCAGGGGATCGCCCCGGTGGCTATGCGAATCGACGGGGTGCTGCACGAGTTCTCCACCATTCCCGGGGTGTACGAAGACGTTACCGAGATCGTCCTCAACGTCAAGAGGCTGAAGCTCAAACTCAATGGGGACGACCCCAAAACCTTGGTGTTGGAGACCCACAAGAAAGGGAAGCTGGCCGCGGGAGACATCAAGACCGACGGAGACATAGTCATTCTGAACCCCGACATGCATTTGGTGGAGATAACCGAAGACATCAAGTTCAAGCTGGAGATAGACACCGCCGTGGGCAGGAGTTACGTGCCGGCGGAACAGAACAAGAAGTCGGATGCGCCCGTAGGAACCGTATTTCTGGATTCCATGTTCTCCCCGGTGGAGAAGGTCAATTTCACCGTGGAGAACACCCGAGTGGGACAACGTACGGATTATGACCGCTTGATTCTGGATATCTGGACCAACGGCAGCTTGACGCCGGAGGACGCCCTGTGTTTTGCCTCCAAGATCCTGAAAGACCACTTCCAGCTCTTCATTCGTCTGGAGGAAGAGTTGGAGATAGCACAAGAGGAGGAGGTGGACGAGGAGACCTTGAGGATCAGGAATCTTCTGAAAACCCGGGTGGACGAGCTGGAGCTGTCTGTCCGTTCCTCCAACTGCCTGAGAGCTGCCAACATCCAGACACTCGAGGATCTGGCCCAGAAGACCGAGGCGGAGATGCTGAAGTATCGCAATTTCGGAAGGAAATCCTTAACCGAGCTTTCCTCCATACTGAACGAGCTGGGGCTGTCGTTCGGCATGGACGTCTCCAAATACAAAGAGCCGAAGAAGGAAAAATAGAGGCGAAAAAAAGAGAGTCGGGTCGAATCGGATAAGCGGAGGGTGAAATCGAACGCAGTTGACGGCCACGTGGTTTTCTCGGAACGGTACCCAAACGAGCTTGAAGGTCGGTGGTTCTTGCGGGCGAGTTGAACGGGGCGGATGTCTTCGGCAGTGAGATCCCCAAGGCCGGACGAAAGGTGGATTCGTTCATATGAGACACGGAAAAAAGGTCAAGAAGCTGGGCAGAACCCAGAGCCATAGAAAGGCGATGCTGGCCAACATGGCGGCCTCGCTCTTGATTCACAACATCATTCGGACCACGGAGGCCAAGGCCAAAGAGGTAAGAAAACTGGCCGAGAAGCTGATCACTCTGGGCAAAAGGGGCGACCTGCATGCCCATCGGCAGGTTTACGCGGTGATCAAGGACCGGAAGCTGGTCAAGAGAATTTTCGACGAGATAGCCCCCAAATTCAAGGAGAGGGAAGGGGGGTACACCCGGGTGCTGAGGTTGGGCATCCGGAAGGGCGACGGCGCCACCCTGGCGGTAGTGGAGCTTCTTCTGGAGAAGGCACCCACGGAGGAGAAGAAGGGAAAGAAGGACAAGGCGACAAAGAAAGCCAAACCGGAGAAGACCAAGGAGCCCAAGGCCAAAGGCGTCAAAAAGGAGAAGGCCAAGGCCAAACCTGCCCAGACCAGAGGAGCCGGGAAGGAAAAGGTCGAGAGGACAAAGAGCGACGCGGCGGAGGAAGAACAGACCGAGCCCCAGGACACGGAGACGGAGAACCAAGAGAAAGATTCTTGATCGACAAACGTCGGCTTTTTTCAGGACCGATGGATTGGATCGTCCGCAGGTAAAGCAAAAGTCAACCTGCGGATTTCTTTTGCAGGAGGTTTCCGCAGCGGCGCCGGCAGCAGATTTGATTTGCGGTCGGCACATCTTCGCCTCCCCACCAACGGCATAAGCCAATTGGCGGGCGATCACGGTGCCGGCAGAAACAAGTTGACGGCCACGTGCGCAGGTAATATGTTGGTTCCAAGCGAACGGACTGAAGCATGATCCCACAGGATTTACGAAACGACAAAAATCAGCTGCTGGTGGAGGCGTCGAAGCTCCTGAACTCCACGCTGGATTTGGATGAGCTTCTGGACGTCATCCTGAGCTTGTCCGCTCAGATCGTGGGGGCTCAGGCCAGCTCACTTCTGCTCGTCGACGGGACCACGGGGGCACTGCGGCTTCACGTTTTTCCCAAGGAGAAGGACCAGAGGAACACCGGGCTGGAACTCGAGATAGGCGAAGGGTTCGTCGGGTGGGTGGCGCAGCATGACCAACCGGTCATATCCAACCAGGCCCGCTCGGACGCTCGTTTCTCCCCGGAGCTGGAGGAGCAGATCGGCTTTCCCATAGATTCGCTGATGTGCGTACCAGTCAAGAGAAGAGGGAAATTGTGGGGAGTGGTGACCGTGCTTAACAAGTTGGTTTCCAAGGAGTTCGATCAGCATGACCTGGAAGTGCTCTCTTCCCTGGCAGATCAGATAGCGGTAGCCCTGGATAACTCCTATCTCTTCCGAAAGCTGACAAAGAAGACTCTGGAGACCAGGACGCTTCTGGAGGCGGAGAAATCCTTAAGCTCGACTCTGGACTTAAGTCAGCTTCTGGAGTTGATATTGGATTCCCTGAGCAAGGTGGTGCGGTACGACGCGGTCAGCATATATCTGATCGATGCTCAAAAGGGGGAGATCGAACACATCAAGGCCAGAGGATTCGATCCGGCGCTGGAGCCGGACCTTCACCTGAAGATCGGTGAGGGATTGGCCGGATGGGCGGCCAAGAACCACACCAGCCTGA